>JAGOVF010000229.1 GCA_018060885.1 Oligoflexales bacterium
GTTTAAAGGAGCTCATGTTAACAAATTCTGGCATGGGCATGTGGGCATAAATTAGATCGATCGTGCCGCTTTCCCTTTGCTCGACTATATCGTCGATAAAAATTTGCAACGCACTTTCAATAACTGGTGTAGCTTTAACAAATGCTGTTTTAGGTAATTGCGCGCGGCTTAATCGCATTATCCGAGTAGAGTGATCTATAGGTCGGTCGAAAATAAAATTGGGGATTTTTTCAAGACTGTTTTTTAGCCCTGCATTAATGCAAGCCGCTTCAAGCCTTCCTAAATCCCGATGACGCTGCGAGATTCTTATCATGATCCAAAATGCAAAAGGTAATAGTGTTAAAAATAAAATATAGATTTGGAAAGAAGGAAAGCTATCTGGATAAAGAAATAAGATGTCGAGTTTTTGAAATATCAAAGTATCAAAATCAAATACTACTGCTAAACAAAGCAAACTCCCGATACTCATTAGACCTGCTAGCGGAATAGTTTGATATTTGATCCCATAAAAAACTTCATCAAATATTTCACCTAAAATCTTCCCAAAAACTTCAACGCTATTTATCCAATTTGCATCTTTATTAGTTCGCCTTTTCGAAATGGATTTCATTTATTATTCTCCTGAAAAGAGAACTTGAAATTCAGTCTGAGCCGGAACCTCAATTAAAGGCTCGGTGTTTTCGATATTACGACCGATCTCCTTTGCCTGATCTAAAGAAGCCACGGCGACGCCATTAAGCATTGCATCACGGGTACTCGGCTTTTGCTGAGTGTATTGATTTTGATTATTTTGCATACCCAATGCAGCACCTCCCAAAACACCAAGACTTGCTGCGCCAACCCACTTCATAGCTACGCCACGAACATTCGAACCGAATAAACCTGGCATCGAATCGCTTTGATCGCAGGCCTCCGCAGTAATACGTAAAAAGTTTCCATCATTGAAAACAAGTTTTGAAAATTTAATAAACAATCGCTCTTGCGAAGAAATGCCTTGGCCTAAAAGTATTTGCCCTTTTTCGATAAGAGTCGCTCCTTGAATTGCGATAGATTCAAGCATACGCGCTCGAACTGGACCATTAGATGCGCCTGAAAGCAGTTGTGCCTTAATCATTGTTCCGGGGGGAATTTTAAGATCGCCAAATCGATCGACTTTCTTAAGGCCCACAAATGCGAAAGTATTTTGTGAAGACCGGTTTACTCCTTTCGCAACATCAGGCTTTTTTGTATTTTCGATATCGACGAGATGAATTTTGATTGAAGCTTCTTGGCTTGCAAGAGCTGGCAATTTTATATCTTCGGTTTTTGATCTTCGCCGTTTTTGACCGACATCAACAAACATGGCAAAAGCAATCACACAAATTGAAAGTATGACAAAAGCCACTTTCACAGCTTTGTTATCAATACGATTCTTGCGGCCTTCCCTTTTATAAAAAAAGCGCCTGAGACTCCATTGACTAGGTAGAGAGTTTTCGGTTTGAATAATTATCTCAGGCTTGTTCATCTAACCTCCACTTCCAGGGTCGCTTCTTTGGGATCACGAATAGCCACGATCTCATCACCGCCATTTGGGGTATAAACGAGCTTTAAGGTAAATCTGCGTCCAAGCATGTAAATAAAAATATTCGTAACGGCGTTAGGCATGCGGGCTGAGATTACTAGATCGTTGCGCACATAGACTATGTCAAAAACATCTTGTTTTCCGACATGCACTTCTGGTTTGACTGGAAACGATAAAACAGTGCCATGAGAATGTATTTTAATAGGCGCAATTGCCATTTCATCGAGGTATACAATTCTTACGCCCTTTCTTGTTGTTGATGCCCCTCTTTGTGCAAAAGCAGCTCGGCTACAAAGAATTAAAAATGCGAATAAGAGTAGTTTTAGGATTCTATTTTTCATTTATAGACTCCTTTTTGTTTATTTGAGTAACTGACTCTAATCGAAGTCCATAAGGATTTATTTCACTGCGCGGTACCTGCCCGAGAGCTACTAACAAATCAAATTTAAAAATTGAGCTAAGATTTTCTACATAGAGTATGCGCTCAGCTTTAACAATAATTTCTCCTTCTTTGAAATCGAAAGCGTTGACCAAAACCTTTTGCTTGATCAATCCTTCAGCCATTTTCTTTTGCTCAGCTCCTCTTGCGCTTGCTTGGTCTTGCGATAGAAAAGCAATTGAGTCCGCGTCTGAATTAAACCTTTGTGGAATCGCCAGCATTAGAAAAGCTTTAATCTCGCGATCATTTGGTGCGAGATCCTTGCCTTCAAGGATTCGAGAGTAACATTCTCGTTCGATGATAAGTGGTGGCTTAAGTGCGACTTTCCCAATACAAAACTAACGAGTAAACCTCCGATGAGCGCAAGAAATGCAATGATTTTTAAAAATTGGTTTTGCTTGGCCGTATCAGCCCATGCTTCTTCAAACTTCATGCGAAGATTTCCTTCCAACAAAACGTTTTCCAGTTCGGTAACCATATGCGACTTTTTGTGATGCTGATTTGGCAATATTTGTAACTTTGGCAGCCGTCAGTAAACCGGCAATAGTGGGAATGCCGGAGAAACTGCGCGTAAACCCAGAAAGCCCCGCAGTCGCCAAAGCATGGACGATCCAAGGAGTCGCAAGTAGCGAACTCCCAAGCATTAGATTGATACAGACCATTTTGACGAAATCAATATTCTGATTTTGTTGCACTTCTACGAGAACAGAAGCCCACAAGAGATTCGCTAGAACCGCCCAAACAACCTTCCAGCATGAGACTTCAATTAAAGTCCGGTAAAGACCCTTCGTCGCACCTGAAGTTTGAGGCAAAACAAAGAGGGCAATTAATAAGGGAGAAAATACATATAAAAGCATAAGAGTAAATGCATGAGCGGCTTCAGATACAATCACAGAAAAAAATAAAAACACATAGGTAAGTATCGAAAGCCCAGTAATAAAAAGCGACCGCGCACTAAGCCAATCCATTTGGAACTTATCAACCTTGTCGCCGAATTTCTGCAGGACATCGCTCAAAGTATCTAAACTTCCGAGCTGCTTGGTCAGATCATCACTAAGTAGCGACAAGGTATTAACAACCTCTCGGTAGCTCACTAGTAGTATTATCGCCACTAAGGCTCTACCTACTAATATTCCGGTTGCTGGCATACCCCCAAGTGGCAGGCGAAAATATTCTAGAATAATTCCTAGAACTAATAGCGTAGCGACCAATACATAAAACACAGATTGAAAAGTGCCATGAAGCTGCTGAGCCTCAGCGGTAATCCAATTAAGATCAAACATTTTAAAATCTCGGTGAGTTGAAATTTGGTCGGTGATTTTTTAAGGACTTTGATAAGTCCTTAGTGGCGCTTATAAACTGTTTTGTTTCTTCCTTTGCCAACTGATTAGCAACCGCTTGTTCCTGCGCTAGTAGTTTGAGCCCCAGAGCTTGTGCTCGCAAGGACTCGCCACTATTCTCAACCAAAACCCCTAAACTTTGAGCTGAAAGTTTAGCCGCACCTTTCGGTGAAGCCACCGCGCTTTGCGATTTAATGCGACCGCCAATATTTACTGAGCTATCAGCAGCAGCCTGTAAATGATTTCCAAGAGTCACAGCTTCAGCAACCACCTGGTCCGAGTTGCGCTGAGAGGATGCAAGGCGAGTTACTGGAATACTGCCATATATTCTAGCAAGCTGGCGCATCCCTTGAGCTACCGTCTGCCAATCGTGGTAGGTA
>JAGOVF010000088.1 GCA_018060885.1 Oligoflexales bacterium
CGCTTATCGCCAAAATCAATCCCGGAAAATTCTTCAGTGCACCAATCCATGGCAGCTCCTTAAAATTTTTATTGAATATACGGAACTAAAATATCAGAATTATAAAAACTTGTGGGTAAAACTTAGCCTTAAAAAACGGACACGAACTCATGCGATTAACATAAATTCCTCTTCAAAAGCAACCGGCGTTTTGTAACCTATTGAAGAATGTATACGCTCCCGATTATAAAACACCTCAATCCACTCAAATATAGCATCCTTCGCTTGTTGTTTTGTCGCAAAATTTTCGTGATGTACAAATTCTGTTTTTAACGTGTGAAAAAAGCTTTCCATAACTGCATTATCGTAACAGCAACCACTGCGGCTCATACTTGCTTCGAGACCCAAGTCCGTCAGCATATCTTGAAAATCAAAACACGCATAATTACTGCCTCTATCAGAGTGAAACAATAGATTTGAAGCCACTTTTTGACGCTTTAAAGCCATTGTCAGAGCACTGATAGTGAGATGGCGATCGTTAGCTTCATACATGGCCCAACCAACAATTTTTCTCGTACAGAGGTCTAAAACCGCAGCCAAATAGAGCCATCCTTCATCTGTATCGATAAACGTCACATCTCCGACCCATTTTTTGTTTGGAGTTATGCAAGAAAAATCTTGGTTTAACTTGTTACTCACAACGGGATATTTGTGTTTAGATTGAGTAGTCAATGCCTTAAATCTCTTAGAAGCTTTTGGTTTGAGACCAATTATACGCATTAATTCTGCGACTTTTTCTTTGCCAATCTTATATCCTTTTGCCAATAGGGCCTTTAACATGCGAGGCACCCCATAGGTCTTACGTGATTTTTTAAAAATGCTGCGTATTTCTAACTTTATCAGCTCCAGTCTTATATTTTTTGTACTGTTGTCTCGTGTTAACCAATCATAAAATCCGCTGCGAGATACAGCCAAAACATTACACATCAGTGCAACTTCAAATTTATCCCGATGATCTTTAATAAAAGCGTATTTCATTTCGGGACGTCCAAGCAATACGCTATGGCCTTTTTTAATATCTCTCTTTCTTGAGTCAAGCGCTTTACCTGCTTTTCAAGCTCTATAGATTTTCTCTGTTCAGCTATAAGCTGCTCATGAAGCTTTTGCGAAACATTGGGCGATTTCGTCCTGACATCAGAGTAATTTAACTTTGCTGCGCTTATATTTTCTTCGGGTACAGGCCACTCGCCTGCTTTCGATTTTTTTACCCAAGTATGGAGAGTAGCTTCAGGAATACCTAAATCTCTGGCTGTTTTTGATAAACTTTTTTCTTTGCTTAGCACCAACTTAATGGCTTGAATCCTAAACTCAGGTGTATAGGATTTAAAAAACTTTCTCTTAACGCTAACATTCGACATCTACGACTCCTAATAATAATTGTTTAAGATTATACCTTAGAGTCGTGTCCGTTTAATTAGGTATCTTCACTCAAAATTCCCTGATAAACGCATTAATTTTTTAAATTGAACTTCTTCACCAATTTCTATTCCCATAGCATTGCTAGATTTTTCACCACTCTTAC
This sequence comes from Oligoflexales bacterium, assembly GCA_018060885.1. Lineage (GTDB taxonomy): Bacteria > Bdellovibrionota_B > Oligoflexia > Oligoflexales > JAGOVF01 > JAGOVF01. The sequence goes on from JAGOVF010000088.1 coordinate 1,562, forward strand.
ACGAAATTGACCAACCAAAAAATGTAATAAGTAAAACATATTTAACTCTTCCGATCATAAAAAATATCCTTTTTAATTGTTTTCAAAAATCACGGGTAAATAAATCTAGAAAATTAAACTCATTGAGATCTAAAGTTTTAAGCTTGCTTAAACATCTTCTAATCAAACTTTATGAGAACTAATATATTTTTCTATAGAACTCAGGGGCTTGCAAGATCCGTTTCAATATCGCAACTAAATCCTAACTCAAATACCCTATCAGTCATACATCTAAAGCGAGTAGCGAATTGTAATTCTCGACATCCATTTTCACTCGAGACATTATTTCGGCAATTAACGACATTACCATTACAAACTTCTTTGCACCTTCCGAGACCAGGTAGTTCGCTATTTTCTTCCGGTTTCCAAGTTCCGATTTCAGATGTTATATTCTCCGCATCAACATCAAAACCAAAATATTTAATGGATTCGATGTCACTATAAACACTCGCTCCGTCAAAGGTAATTGTTACCGCGCTGATTTCGCTATTATCTTCAGTTACGATTTTATTGCGAGTTTCCAATACATACTTGTTCTGAACTTCGACAGAAGAAACTATTAATTGCAATTTATGATCTGGAGTTGCTTCTAATGCTTCACCGCTTTCAATTACTTTTGTTGACCATAGGCCAACTGTTCCTTCAATTGGGATATCATCATAGTTAGCATCTAGGATGATTATTTCGTATTCAAATTTAGCATTCGCATTTACCTCAGTTTTATTTATCATTTCGAATTGTCCGAATAACAAATTATTAATTCTGCCTGATTTACCAGAATATACAATAATTCCTCCCTTTGTCTGACTTGATTTATCGCTACTCTTACAAGAAGCTAACGCACCAAGAATCAGTGCAAATATTACAAATCCAAATCTAACGTACATTACAATTTCCTTTGAAAATGAATTTAAATTTCTATCGGCAAATTAAAAAAAAATATGATGTATTTTTGATTCAAACAGAACTAAAGTTTTGTGGTAACATAACTTTTTTTAGAATTCTCAATTGGTATCAATAATTATGACTTCCTCTTTTGACTACCTTGTGATTGGCGGCGGCAGCGGCGGTATCGCCTCAGCTAACCGCGCAGCCATGCACGGGGCAAAGGTCGCACTCTTTGAAGGCCAAAGATTGGGGGGAACCTGTGTCAATGTTGGCTGCGTGCCGAAAAAAGTCATGTACAATGCCGCAAATCTCAATGACCAAATTTCCATAATGCAGGACTACGGGCTTTTTACAGAGCTACAAGTTTTTGATTTCGGCCTTCTTAAAAAGAATCGTGACGCCTATGTCCAGAGACTCAATAGCATTTATGCAAACACTTTGCGCAACAACGGCGTAACTGTCATTCCTCATAATGCCCACTTCGTCGACAAATACACACTAGAAGCGGGCGGCGAACTTTATACCGCAAAACATATTCTTTTAGCAGTAGGCGGCACTCCGCGCATGCCAAAGATTCCTGGAATAGTACACTGTATAAATTCAGATGGCTTTTTTGAACTAGAACACTTACCCAAAAAAGTGGCAATTGTCGGCTCCGGCTATATAGCAACGGAAATTGCCGGCATCCTTAATGCACTTGGATCTGAAGTTTTTTTATTCCTTAGAAAAGAAACTGTTATTGCGAATTTCGATAGTAGTCTACGCGATCATCTACTTCTTGAAATGATTGATGCGGGCATCAATATCATTAAACGTTTTCAAGTCACTTCGATCAGCAAGCATCAAAATCGCATGCAGCTGCATGGCCAAGATAGCAAAAATATCTATTCAGATTTTGACCAAGTCATTATAGCTATTGGCCGCGACCCTAATACCCAAACTCTTGGACTAGATTTAGCCAGTGTAGATGTTAATGACGAAGGAAATATAGTTATCGATGAATTTCAAAACACTACTGCGCCAGGCATCTACGCCGTAGGCGATATAACCGGCCACAAACAACTCACGCCGGTCGCCATTAAAGCTGGACGCATCCTTTCTGAACGATTATTTAACGGACAAACAACCTTAAAAATGGAATATGACATTATTCCCACAGTGATGTTTACGCATCCGCCGCTCGGAACCATTGGCCTGACCGAAGAAGAAGCCGTAAATAATTTTGGTCGCAACCAAATCAAAATTTTCACCTCGACCTTCTCCAACATGTACTATGCTCTTTCTGATCAGAGACCAAAGACATTTATGAAGTTAATTACAACAGGCAGAGAACAGCGCATAGTCGGCCTCCATGCTATAGGACATGGGGTCGACGAAATGATTCAGGGCTTTGCTGTTGCAATGAAAATGGGCGCCACGAAAGCTGATTTTGATCGTACAGTTGCTATTCATCCGACAGCTTCCGAAGAGTTCGTTACTATGCGTTAATCGCTGCGCTCAGGGCGTTAATCGCTGCGCTCAGGGCGTTAATCGCTGCGCTCAGGGCGTTAATCGCTGCGCTCAGGGCGTTAATCGCTGCGCTCAGGGCGTTAATCGCTGCGCTCAGGGCGCTAATTCGCTACTATTTACAGGGGAATTAAACCAATTCAAGGTACAATCTTAACAATTTCTGGATTTAAGCTAAGATATTTATCTGCTCAGCTTGAGCTTAGTCCAAATTTTCTAACATCAAAATGTCATCCCGAAGAGCTAACTTATTCTGCAAAATTCACACGTGTTAATCGCCAACAAGAATTTCTTCGCAGTCGATATTTACTTCATCTTGAACTCCCACTGCACCTTGGTCCCTTAATAAATAGTGAATTAGGACATATAATATGGCCGAAAGGCTATTGCGGATCTATATCACATAAACATGGTGATATTATCTGCGCCACAGAAAAAATCACCCGCGTTCGCAGCATAGGAATAGATCTTGAGTCGCTCAATCCAAGTAAAAACGATCTTAGCGAGCGCATTTGTAATCCAGAAGAAATTCAACTTTTAACTCAACTAAACATTATGAAACCAGAAACACTAAAAATTATCTTTTCTTTGAAAGAAAGCCTCTTTAAGGCTCTATTTCCAATTTGTTTACAACATTTCTATTTTCTCGATGCAGAGTTGATTTCTATTGACTTCAAGCAGGGCGTCGCTGAGTTAATACTAAGACGTACTTTGACTAGTGAGTTGGAAAGCGGTTGCAAATTTTCTGCAAATTTTGTGCTTTTAAAAGAGCAAAACCAAATCATCAGCCTCGTCGCAGTCAATTAAATGTCATAATTCAGCAATTTGACGATGAAAATCACACAAAAATGCTCACCAATTCCTAACAATATTACATTTGCCAAAGCCGCACGTCTCAGGCTATACAAATCCTGAACCTTTAAATCACTCAAAAGGATGTGAAGCATGGCCAATACGCGCATTCATATCATCGAAGATGAAGAAGATCTTATCGATCTAATGACTTATAACCTCAAAAAAGAGGGTTTCGACGTCACTTCTTCAACTACGGGTCAGGCCGGTATCGCAGCGATATTGGAAAATCCACCTCAACTTCTATTATTAGATCTCATGTTGCCAGAACTTGGTGGCCTGGAAATCTGCCGGATTGCAAAAACAGCCCCGCAAACCCAAAAACTGCCCGTGATCATAATTACGGCCAAAGGCAGCGAAGAAGATATTGTTAAGGGCTTAGAAGCCGGTGCTGATGACTATATCGTTAAGCCTTTCAGTCCAAAAATCGCCATAGCTAGAATTAATGCTCTCCTACGACGTGTTGAAGCCATGAATAAAAAATCCGCTTCACCACAAGATGTCTTAAAAGCTCATGAGCTGATTATCCACAAAGGGCGTTTTGAGATTTACGCAAATGACCAAAAAATCGATCTGACTTATTCTGAGTTTCACATTCTTTGGAACTTAGCGAGTAAACCAGGCTGGGTATTTACTCGGTCGCAATTGGTCGACCTTATCCGCGGCGAAGATCATGCCATTACTGACAGAGCGATTGATGTGCAAATAGTCGGCCTGCGTAAAAAACTCGGGGATTATGGCAAATATGTCGAAACCGTACGCGGCTTAGGCTATAAATTCAAAGAATAGTTAATAAAGCGAATAGAAAAACAAATAAACGCTTACTTATTAGCAGTGGCTTTTTTGGCAGCTTCTGCTTTTTTCATTTTTTGCTGCTCTAGATAGAGTTGATCATAAAAATCTAAAATTTCCATCATCCGGCGCTGTAATGCCGCGTGGCTGGAAGCGAAATCACTTGAACGGTACTCCACCATCCAAGCCTGGCGTTTAGCATTTTGTAGTGTTTCAATCATTTTTTTATTCTCACTACGATACACTATATCTAAATCCTCATCTTGAGATATACGTACAGCCCCGACTATAGGATTAAGATTGTAGTAAGGAGACTGTTTACTCAGCAAGGTAAGCTCCGTTGCCGGATCGCCAAAGTATTGGGTAAAAAGTGCCTTTTGCGGAGGACGTTCGACGGGCTGCATTTTCATATAGCTTAATAAACTGGATATTGGATTGTGAACTGCCGCTGCCTTAAAAATGCGAGGGTGGCGGCTTAAACTCGCTAGAGCCAAAAACCCACCCAACTCTTCACCAAACAAATAAACCTGATCATGGTCTATCAAGCCTTGTTTTTTAATGAAGTCGACCCCAAAGGCAATGTCATCAATTTTTGTAGCACCAAAATTTTTAAAACCAGCTTTCCAATGCTGCTTGCCATAGCCAAAAACCCCGCGACTTATGATTCGTAAAACAGCATAGCCTTGGGCAGCAAAGTATTGCGCAACCGCGTCCAAATGCGGCCGATAAGCAACCCACGCATCTTTTTCAAAGATGACTATTAAGGGAGGTCTCTCTGCTGGATCAATTTTATGTACATTTGCTGGATTAATGCGCGCATTTAGGAAATTCTCATTCGATTCCGCTCCGCTATTTGACTCATTTAAAATGGACCCGTTTAATTTTGGCATTGTCAAGTGCAGCCGCAAATCTAGGCCGTCTTTGGTTTTTACTTGAAAGGGCATCGTCTCTAACAACTCTCGTTTCTTGAGCCATGGCCTAACAAAGTCTATGAAATCTAATTGATCTTTCTCAACGCGATAAAGCCAATACTTTTCCGACTCCGTCGCCCCTTCATGAAAAACAATCATATTTTTGCCCGCGGCATCTGCATTCACAATCTTAAAATCTTGACTGGCATCAATACCTAATTTGTCTCGTAGACTTTGTTGGACCTTCTCGCGCTGTTTATCTAAAAAATTACATTCTTGCGATACACTCGCACAGGCTCCAAGTATTTTTTGTTTATTGCTAGCAAAAATTGCCAAATCTAAATCTTGTTGCTCTTTTTCTATTAAAACCTGCTCTGTTCGTGTCGCAAAATCGACTTTTACCAACGCAAGATACTCTCGGCCTCGATTTGAAAATGCAAGAAGTTGTGCATTATCTTCACTGAAACGCAGAGGCCAAAACACTTCATTAAAAGCAATCGTGAAAATAGATGTGAACATATCTCTTTCACTGCGACGATAGACCAATTCGCGCTGTCCTGCTCGCGTTGCAATCGCAACGCGAAGTAAGCCACTATGGTCAGCTGTCCAATGGCTATAAGCGCCATCTGTCGTATTTTTTCCGACCACTTCTAATTTTAGAGTACTTAAATCTAAACGATAATAATCGAATACATTCGTTGCATCCTTGCTCATAGAGAATAAAAGTTTAAACGGGAAATAGATCACATCATCAGAAAATTCTAAATAATGCGAAGTCTGAAAAAGAAGCTGTTTTTGACGGGAAACAATATTAATTCGTATAATTTCATTACTTCCACTTGGATCTATAGTTCTAGCATATATGATATGCTGCGGATCTTGCCAAACATGCCAAAATATATTTGCATCTAGCTCTTGGCTCAGCAATACTGGGTTCTTATTTAAATTGTCTGTAGTTCGAAGAAATAAATTTGTGCGGGTTCTCCAGGGTCTATGTTCGCTTATATACGCAGCATCTGGAGATAGTTTTGGGTTTAACAAGAGTGGGTGACGCAAGACTTGCTCTGCTACTATACCCAAAGGCTCATTTGCTTCGTTGTTAACATCTACGCCATTTTTTGGCGCACTCTCACACGAAATGAAGCACCACACAAATAAATTTAAAAGCCAAGATCCACAAAGGTTCAGTCTTGAGAGCCTATCCATTCAATTTCTATTGCCTCAAATTGTTCGAAATCTTCCACTTATAGCAAAAAAGTGTATCAAAATAGATGTTTTTTTTCTAAAAATACTTGACCCTAATCGTACTTATAGACCAAAAACGAGAGCTGCTGCCGATCTGCAAAGAGGATTTCATGGTACCGGTTCAGACGACCTTAAATAAACACTTTGTTTTTTCAATTACCCTGCCCTTAGGTCTCGTGTTTCTCGCCCTATTAGTATTTGCCAACCAATCACTAAAAAAAATTAGCAAACAGCAACAAGAAGAAGTCCTCAAAGAGCATATAGACCATATGCAATTCAAATTTTCTGAACAACTGAGCATAGCGGATCTTGGTAAAGTCCAAGCTCTTATTAATAATTACGCTGACAACTTTCAGTTACATATATTTTTGGCGACAATAGATGGAAATGTTGTTTTCGCAAGTCACGACAAATTAGACATGATCAAACAAAATATCCTCGACCATTCAGAAGTCAGTCAAGCATTGCACAATCAGGCTTCATTTACTATCCATCATGACAAAGTAGAAAATAAGGATTATTTAAATAGCGCATCTCTGTTTAAAGACAGCCTGGGAAAACCCTGGCTATTGCGCGCCTCGCTGCAGCTTAACGACTATTTCTATTATCAACGTTTTATGATTTTTTTGAGTGCGGCTTTTTTCGGAATCCTTATAGCGACCCAAATTTTACTCTTACTTTCAACCTACAAAATAAAGCGCTCGCTCATTAATATGCGTAGACCAATAACTGCATTTATTCATGGAACATTCGACAAACAAATAAAAGAAAATTCTTCAATTGCAATTGAAGTTTCGCGCTTAGAACGCTCCATCAACAAGCTAAGCCGCAGCCTTTTACGACGCGCTGATAAAGACGAAAAAAATCGCATCGAGCGCAATAGTATTCTTAGCACTATGAAAGAGGGCATCATTACTACTGCCGAAGATCAAACGATCACCCACATCAACAAATCCGCGATTAAACTTTTAAAAATTTCTGAAGAGAATTTAGTTGGAAGAAACATCGTTGAAGTGATTCGCAACCCACAACTTTTGGATATCATAGAAGAAACAAAGCAAAAAAAATCAGCCTTCAAGCGTGATATTCATATAATAGAGAGCGATAAGACTCTAGATATTCAAGTACGTGCATCTTCATTGCTCAATGAAGATGGCGTCGTTTTAGGTACACTTCTTGTTTTAAATAATATTACTGAATTTATAAAACTCGAACAAAACCGCAAAGACTTCATTGCGAATGTTTCTCACGAACTTAAAACTCCATTGACTGCGATCAATGGATATGTCGAAACATTGTTAGGCGGAGCCTTAAGCGACCCAGAAGTAAATACAAAATTTCTCCAAAAGATACTTAAGCATGGCCAAAGACTCACCGAAATTATCGACGACTTGCTCGATTTGGCAAAATTTGACCAACAACATGGACGCAATAGAAAAAATATTCAGCTTAGCCCTTACTCACTAAATAAGTGCTTAAAGAGTGCTCTAGATAGTTTAGATGAGCTCATACGTCAAAAAGACTTAAAAATTAATTTTTATACTGAACGAGAAATTGCAATTCCAATGCAATCTTCTTTACTCGAACAAGCTTTTAAAAACATCGTCGAAAATGCGATTAAATACTCTGCTCAGAAAACTCTCATCGAGGTCACCTTAACAAGCGATGAAAATAGAATCTTCGTAAAAATCCGCGACCAGGGTCGTGGTATTGAGAAGCAACACCTCAATCGCATTTTTGAAAGATTTTACCGCGTTGATGCCGGCCGCAGTCGGGCCGAAGGCGGATCCGGATTGGGGCTTTCGCTAGTAAAACATATCATTCTTATTCATCATGGTGTTATTGAAGTAGATAGCGAAGTCAATAAAGGTAGCTGCTTTACAATAAGTTGGCCTAACACTATTGAATAACCTATCATCTTGAGCGGCTGTCATCCTGAGCGCGCCGTCATCCTGAGCCGAAGGCGAAGGACCTGTTGTCATCCTGAGCCGAAGGCGAAGGACCCATCATCTAATCTACTATTTCTATAATTAAATTATCCCGCAACTCAGCTTTTCCATAAACAAACATCGCAGACAGCTCCTGCTCAATACTCGCCAAATCCGGACTTCCATCATAGTATAGCGTCAATAACTCTTGACCTTTGCTGACCATATCTCCACGAGCCACATGCATTTCAAAACCAATACCATAGTTAAGCTTGTCATCTGTCTTACGCCGCCCCACACCCAAAGTAATGCCTACTAAACCAAGGGTGCGCGAATGAATGCGCGTTATGCCTGCGCTTTGTGTCGCTCGCAAAACAAACTTGTTTTTTCCCAAGGGCAATTTATTTTCCCAGCCATCATGCGCGCCGTGTATTTTTAGCATGGCAAGAAATTTTTTTGCCGCAGCGCCACTTTCTAATTTTTCTACCGCAAGTGAACGCATTGCAGCGAGATCTTTGCCACAGCCACTCAGCACCGCCATGTGTGCCGCTAAATCAAGACAAAGGTTCTTTAAAGGTAGAGCAAGTCGCTGGTGTTTTTCTGTTTTGTAATTATTTTCCAAGATCGCCAGTGACTCTAATATTTCAACACTATTACCAACAAAAGCACCTAACGGCTCTTCCATATGTGTTATTAAAGCTCGCGCAGCCATACCTGCTTGCTTACTCACTGCGACAAGACTCTTGGCCAATCTGCGTGCATCTTCTAAATTGGTCATAAACGCCGCGCTACCGCACTTGACATCGTAAACAATAGCATCTAGTCCCTCAGCCCACTTCTTGGAAACAATTGATGCCGTGATGAGTTCCAAGCTTTCTATCGTTCCTGTGACATCTCGCAATGAATATAGTTTTTTATCCGCCGGGCAAATGCTTGAAGATTGCCCAATAATATAACAGCCGACTTCTTCAAAGGCGCGTCTGACTTCTTGTATAGAAAGTTCTGAGCGAAATCCGGAAATGCTGTCAAGTTTATCAACTGTGCCTCCCGTGTGTCCAAGTCCACGACCACCCATCATTGGCACTTTCATACCCATACTTGCGCACAAAGATAACAAAATGAAGGAAACCTTATCTCCGATTCCACCACTTGAATGTTTATCGACGATAAAACATTCACGATATGCTGGGTTATCCTTTTTCCAATCCAAAACTTCACCAGATTCACGCATTAGTTTAGTGAGAATAAAAGTTTCTTTTGTGCTTAAGCCCTTTAAATAAACAGCCATTAGCCAGGCGGAAATTTGATAGTCTGGTAGGCTTTGCTCCGAGAAACCTTTTACAAGATAGGCCAGCTCTTCGCTTGTTAATTCTTTGCCATCGCGAGTTTTGCGAATGAGTTCTACAACACTATAATCTTTCATAATGACACCTTTGAAAAAACAACGGGCGCCGTTGCCAGATCTTTAATTTTATAAAGCGTATTTTCGCCAATCCCTAGTGCATCTAAAGTCAATCTTGCTACTGTATGAAATCCAGATAAAGTTCCTAGCTCGACACAGTGAAACTTACTATTTTTTGCATATATCAATAGAGGCACATCTTCACGTGTGTGGTCTGTTCCACGAAAAGTCGGATCATTGCCATGATCTGCGGTTAAGATTAGCAAATCGTCATCTGCCATAGCTTTGGTAATTTCAGGCAAATATGCATCAAAATCCATTAAAGCTTGCGCATAAGTTTCAGGGTTGCGGCGATGGCCATGCAACTGATCGAAGTCTATTAAGTTTGTAAATATCAAGCCACTTTGACCTTTTGTCGTCCCTAGCAACTCGCTAGTCGCCAGCAAACTCGTTTCATTACGTCCCGTATGATTGACGATACTTAAACCACGATGAGCGAAAATATCTTCGATTTTTCCTACCCCCGCAACAAAACGCTTTTGCTCAAGCAAACAATCGAGCATATTTGGATAAGGAGGCGGCATTGAAAAATCGCGACGATTTTCTGTGCGGGAAAATCCACTTTTTTCGTCGCCAATAAATGGCCGCGCAATAACTCGGCCCACACCTAAAGGATCGAGCAGCCGACGCGCACTTTTGCAAATGTCATAAAGGCGTTCAAGTCCGAAACTCTGCTCATGACAAGCGACTTGAAACACACTATCTCCAGATGTGTACACTATCGGATAGCCTGTTCGCAGATGTTCAGCACCGTACTGGGCTATCACTTCAGTGCCTGAAGCAGGTTTATTGCAGAGAAAGCTAGCAAGCTTATTTTCACTTAGCCACTGTTGCATTAAAGATTCAGGAAATCCTTGCGGAAATAAAGGAAATTCAAAATCTAGCGGTGATCCTGCAATTTCCCAATGCCCAGTACTCGTATCTTTTCCTGGGCTGAGTTCCTGCATTTTGCCAAAGGCTCCTTTCAAAGGCGCAGTTGCATCTAAACCAAAAGCGGGAACTAAGCGCCCTAGACCAAGTGCGCTTAAGTTGGGCAACGAAAATTCTTTTTTATTTTCAGCACAATATTTGGCGATGTGACCCAAAGTGTGAGTTCCGCCATCTCCGAATCGCTCAGCGTCATGCGCCGCTCCGACCCCAAGAGAATCTAATACGATTAGTAAAACGCGATTATATTTAAATGATCCCAAAATCCGAAACCTCGCTCACCTTTTATCCTGCTGCCCCAGGCATATCTTGCTGCATTTGGCAGTAGGGCATAACCAAGTCTTACATATAAGTCGCCTGATTTGGAAAAACAAAAGAAAAAACCTTCTAAGCTTATGCCGAGAAGGTCAAACAACAACACAACAACAGACAAAAGGGAGGAGCAAAGGGGACATAGGGGCAGAACTTGATGATTATTTTTAAGATCGAAACATCGTTAAACCACTAATATTTTTCCTGTTTCGATCGGACACATTTAGAATCTCAGTTTCTATTCAAAAGATACTGGCGGTCGACTATTGTTAACTGGTACGGCTGCATATCTTGGTTTTGTCATTAAATCTCTGAATACATTCTCAAAAGCCTCAGCTTCAAGGTCAGCGCTCGCCAATAACAAGATTTTTTTATCCACTCCCAATAAAGCGCTTGCCAAACTTTCTTCACCACTGATTAAGATATGTTTCGCAATTAAATCACGTGACTTTCCAGATGTCGCAAAGTGCTTTGACAACAAACCTGTAAATAATTTAAGAGCTTCTGCGCCGTTATTTATATTTACTAAATCGACATGAACATTGTGCTTAGAAAAAAGCTCATATTTTAGTTTTTTAATTTCAAGATCTTCCGTGCTGCTTAAAGTTGGTTTAACGACTTTTGGCGCTTGCATTTCTAGGTTAACGATATGCTCAAAAAGCTCATCGCTTTCTTTCATTTCTTTGGTCTTTATAACAATTTGACCCTCTTCAGCTACAACATCTTTCTCTGTATGATTAAACACTACTTTTGTATGGGTCATATGAGTCAGTAAATTTAGTCCGCGCAGTGGATCTAAAAGCGACTTAACTTCCGCGATATCTTCTGCACTTGCCACAACCAAGGCCACATCTTTACGGTAGAGTTTAGAGAGAGCAAGTTCTTCTTCTGAAGTCACAATTGCCAAACTTCTTGCTCTAGCTTCATCTTCTTCTTTACTGACGCTGCTAGAAGTTTCGTTGAACTTGCAGGCTTGCAGCGCTTGGATTCCAATTATCATTATTAAAGCAGCTTTTTTGATTTGGACTATCATATCATACTCCTGAGTAAAGATTATTCGTTTAATGTTCTCGTCGTTATAATTATTTTAAGGTTTCGATTAATTTTTCTGTTTCAGTGATCTTTACATCTATTTCATCTAGAGACACTTTGTGTTGTGCATACTCTTCTTCACTTAGTTTTTTCTTCTCTTCAGCTAGGCCTATTATTTTCGCCGTTAATTCCATTTTACTTTGTTTGTATTGAGCGAATTTTTCTCTAGCTTTCGCTTGTAATTCTGCTGCGACATCTGCGCCATTTGCGAGAACATTTTTTCTTTCCTGATCTAAGGCAGCTTTAAAATCAGATTTAGCTTTTTGTTTTGCCGAGCTTATTTTAATCACTTCTTCAGCCGGATAATTAAGGTTAGAAAGATCCGGAGCAACATAGTAAGGATTTCGCGACGGCAATAAGTCCGTGTTTGTTGTATCAAACCAGTAGCTCACATAGTCCACATGAGTCGTACTTACGTTCTGATTTGTTGAATCAAGAGCCGCGATATAACGTTCTTTATGAACAAGTCCAACATCTAAACGTTTTAAACTAACTTGTTGCGCATTTTCTTTAATTTCTTCAATTTGAGCTGGGGTGTAAAGTTTTGCACCTTCATCAGCGTTGACTAATGCCACCAAAGCTTCATAAGAC
>JAGOVF010000089.1 GCA_018060885.1 Oligoflexales bacterium
AGGTTTAAAGTTCTCTAATAAAATAGTTTGGTAAGGGCGGCGCTGTTCCGTACTGACAGAATCTCCAGCAACTCCCACTTTGATAGCTTCTTGAGGAGCTAGCTTTGTGTGGTTTTTCGTTTCATGATGCTTTTTAAATTGGAGAATTTTTGGTAGAAGCTCTTTTTTTATACCTTCGAGAGCGAGCTCGAGAGACAGAGCGGTTGTGGGCTTAGCGATAAAGTCGATTGCTCCTGCATTCAACGCATCGAGTACTTGCCCCGCGCCTTCTTTAGTAGGCGCGGCAAATACAATGACTCTCTGCGGAAATTTACGCTTGCGTAATTCTGTGAGGAGTTGCAGCCCATTCATCTCCGGCATTTCTAGGTCTAGTATTATGAGGTCGCAGACTTCTCTCTCAAGACGGTCTAATGCAATCTTTCCATTGGCCGCCGTAGCGACAACAGAAACTCCGTCGACTCCATCAAGGCAATTCTTGAGTTGGGAGCGAAAAACAACCGAGTCATCGACAACCATAACACGCATTAGAAACCCATTTTTTATTTCTCAATTAATTTAAATCTCAATTTTCTTTACAAGTTCTTCTAAACTAGAGGCCAATTCACTAAGTGATTTGGCTGCGGAGAGAACTTGTGTTGCTCCAATTAAAGTTTCAGAAGCAGATTGAGAAACGACCTTTACGTTGTCGGTGATATTCAAAACACCTTTGGCAGATTCTTGAACGATGCGCGAAACTTCGTTCGTGGTGGCAGATTGTTCTTCTACAGACGCAGCAATAGCTCCTGCAATGCCGTTGAGTTTTTCGATGGTTTGACCAATCGCTGCAACGGCGTCGACTGCGCTGCTACTATCCTTCTGAATCCCAGTTATTTTGGAAGTGATGTCTTCAGTAGCTTTTGCGGTCTGTTTAGCGAGCTCTTTAACTTCGTTAGCTACAACCGCAAAGCCTCGACCGGCGTCACCGGCACGTGCGGCCTCGATGGTTGCGTTGAGTGCTAAAAGATTTGTCTGCTGCGCAATTGAACTAATAACCTTGATGACATTGCCGATTTCTTGGCTGCTTTCCCCAAGCTTGGTAATCGTTATGTTAGTCGATTGCGCTTGTTTTAAGGTCGTTGCACTTGTCGTAGAAGCTTCGGCAGCATTACGAGCAATTTCTTTTATCGATGCCGACATTTCTTCGGTGTTTGTTGCGACAGTGCGCACTCCTTGCGAGACTTCTTCGGATGCAGATGCAGTAGAATTTGCCACACTGGTTGAGCGTTCAGCATTGTTACTAAGCTGAGTCGCTGTTGCATTTAGTTCCGCCGATGCTGCTGCGAGCTGGCGCGAAGCTTCCGTTACATTTTGAACTAATAAAAGTCGGTCAGTGATGATTTCCCAAGTAACCATAGGACCGAGATAATTTTTCCTGTTGTCATAGACTGCAGTAGCTAGCAGTGACAAAATATTTTGACCTACCTTTATTTGGGCCTTGTGGGGAAGATTTCTGTCATCTGCGACTAATTTTTTTTGGTGCGAGGGATTTTTATGGAAGACGTCAAAACTACCGCCGACTATTTTATCGACTGATACCGGAAGGTCTTTTTCGATCGACTTTAGTGTTTGGCGGCTTTTCGGATTGATATAAAGAATCTGACCCTCTTTGTCAGCCATCATGACATTTAAGGGCATATTGTCCATCATGCTTTGAATACGACCGACTGTGGCTTCTTGTGCCATTTTTTCAAGAGTTTCTTTGGTGACATCGGTCGCATATTTCACGACTTTAAATGGGCGATTGTTGAGATCGTAGACGGGGTTGTAACTTGCTTGGATATAGATTTCTTTGCCAGATCGATGGATACGCTTAAAGAGGCCGGCTTGAAATTCTCCACGACCTAAGTTGGCCCAAAAGTTGCGATATTCTGGTGTTGAAGTAAATGAACTGTCACAAAACATCGCATGGTGTTTGCCGCTTATCTCTTCAAGCGAGTAGCCAAGAGTTTTTAGAAAATTGTCGTTCGCAGTAATTATGGAACCATCCAAATTGAATTCGATCACTGCCTGCGATTTGCTCAACGCAGCGAGTTCACACTCACGTAATTTCTGATTGCTTATATCAATTGCAAATTTTACAACCTTTGTCACTCGGCCACTTGCATCCATAATCGGATTGTAGGAAGCATTGATCCACACTTCTTTACCACCCTTGCCAATACGACGATATTCTCGACTATCAAACTCGCCACGATTCAGTTTTTCCCAAAATCGACGGTAGTCTTCTGAATTTGCATAATTCGTATCGCAGAACATACGATGATGTTTATCTTTTATTTCTGATAGGGTGTAGCCCAAGGTATTTAAGAAATTATCATTTGCATCTAGAATAGTTCCGTCTGGTTTAAAGGAAATAACAGCCTGAACTCGGTTTATCGCCGAAATGATGGCGCTTTGATCATCATTGTCTTTTTGACCTGATAACGACACCACTTTTTCTCGACTAGAGTTCTCGCTTAGCAGGTCTGTTGCTGTGTTGCTCATGATTCATGCCCTTTCGTTTTCGAAGTAAAAAAGATTTAAAGTTTATGATTTAAAAATTTGCCTATGCGTTCAATATCAATAATGCTGAGTAATGATGACGTCGTCTTATAAATTCCAGTCATAAAACGGCGTATTTCTCCAGGGACCGTCTGCGGCGTAGTTTCGAAATCTTTCATCATGACTTCGATGACATCGCCAATTTCATCCACCTGCAAGGAGATCAGTGAACCATCAATCCTACAAACAACGTTCATAAAACTATCAGGCGGAGTGTCCTTAAGTCCTAAAAGCTCTCTTAAGCCAATCGCCGTAGCTACCTGTCCCCGTAAATTTATAAGACCTGTCACATATTCTGGTGCGAGAGGTATGGGTGTTATAGGCATAGGGCGCACGACTTCTTGTACGCGAGTGACGTCGATTCCATACAAGCGGTTGGCAACATAGAAAGTTGAAAATTGACTAGCAGCCGAAGCTGCTTTTCCATCTCGCATGGACTCTGAATGCGTTGCTGTATTATTGATTGCTTGCACGTTTTACGTCCTTTCTATAATCGCTTGGCAATAGCAGCTCATCAAGAGCTGTAATCAGCTTTTCTGGGTTTAATTTTTCGAGATAACGGGTAAAGCCGACTTGGCGTCCGCGTTCGATATCAGAACTGCTGTAACGTGTGGTAATAGCAACTAAGGGTACATTCTTAAAGCGAGGGTCTCGACTGATTTTTGCAGCCAATTCGAAGCCATCCATAATAGGCATTTCGATATCAGACAATATTAATGAATAGTAATGAGGTGCAGCATTTTCGAGCATCGTCCAAGCTTCTGCGCCATCGCAAGCGACTTCAGTTTTAAAGCCTGCTTCACTTAAGACTTGTCTGACAAAATTCCGGAAGAATGAGCTATCTTCGGCTATTAAAATTCGGTGTTCGCCGTGTCTTTCAGAAAAAGACTCTAAGCTATGAGAATTCCCACTCACTGTCGCAATATTTGTTATACCAGCGTTCAAAGCTAATTTCGACAAAACCATATCTATCATTCCGAAAATGTCCACCACAACGAGAACGCGATCGCCAGCTATAAGTGTGCCTAAAATTCCAGGACGATCGCGTACAGATTGGTCGATTTTAGTTGGCAAAGCGACGACGTCTTGAATTTGTTCCACTTTGATACCATAAAGATTATCACCGCGACGGATGACCACAACGGAAGCTTTTTCATTTACCTCGTTGCCACGTTCAAATGGCAAATGGAGAAATTCTGGCAGCGAAAAAATAGGTAACAAAGATTCACGATAGCGAACAACTTGCTGTTCGCCAGAAAGCTCAAAGTCTTTCGGGTCGAATTCTTCTAAGCGACTCACGACAGTTAAGGGAATTGCGTAGCAGCCGGGTGCTCCGACATCCACCAAGAGGAACTCAGCAGTGTCCATTTGATACATGCTTCTTGGCTTTTGCGCGAGTTCGTTTCCGAGCAGTTTTGGCGCTTCATCTTCAGATGTGGAGCGAGCACTTTCAGAAATGCCCATAACGTCGATGGTCAATGCAACAGATCCATCACCCATGATCGTCGCGCCAGAAAAATGCGATAGTTCTTTAAGAAACGATGACAAAGCCTTGACGACGATATCGGCTGTGTCTTCGATAGCATCAACGATTAAACCAAATTGAAAGGTATCTGCATTTAAAATGACAATATTCGCACATGCTGAACTATTAATTGAAAAATTCGAGGTAGGCTTTTTGTTTCCTGGTTTTGTGAGGACTTCTGAAAGCTCAAGTAAGGGTAATATCTTTCCTCGCAATCTGAGAACGAGGCTACCTTGCAGGGTCTCAATCTTCTCATTGGAATCTTCAGATGGGTCGATACGTACGAGTTCAGCAAGTTTGCTTTGAGGAATTGCAAAGCGTTGATCCATAGCTTTCACGATGAGCGCTGGTACGATGGCTAAGGTAAGAGGGATTTTTAGTTTTATGCAAGTTCCCTTACCTGGAATACTTGATAAATCGACCAAGCCACCGATGCGCTCGACATTGGTTTTGACGACGTCCATACCAACACCACGGCCAGAAATATTCGATACGGCTCCTGCGGTTGAGAAACCTGGGGCGAAGATTAGAAACTGAACATCGCGGTCTGTCATTTTTGCAAGAGCTTCGCTGGTTATAAGACTCTTTTCAATAGCTTTATTGCCAATACGTTGGCGCTCAAGACCGCGGCCATCATCTGATATCTCTATTATAACCTGTCCGCTCTCATGATAAGCTTTGATTGTAATGCGTCCGGTTTCATCTTTCCCAGCTGCTTTACGATCAGCTGTGGATTCAACACCGTGGTCAACGCTATTTCGAATGATGTGAGTTAATGGATCCTTTACCGCTTCGATTATAGTTTTGTCGAGTTCGGTTTCGGCCCCTTGAATGTTGACTTCAATTTTTTTGCCGAGCTCACGTCCCATATCACGAACAACTCGCGTGAACTTGTTTAGGACGTTACCAACAGGTTGCATGCGGGTCTTCATGACTTCGTTTTGTAATTCGGCAGTTAAAATATTAAGTCTTTGGCTCATCTTGCCAAACTCTGCGTCACCGTCATTGACTTTTGCGTATTGCAAGAGTTGGTTGCGAATAAGAACGAGTTCACCTACTAAGTTCATCAGGTTGTCGAGCAGCGAAACATGAACACGAATGGTTTCTGATTGAACGTCTTCTGAGCTCATTTTCGCCATTACGGCATCCGCGGCCTTTACTATCGGTATTGGAGGTGTCGGAGTTTCTTTGCTGGCTTCGATTTCGGCGTCATCAAAGAATCCAAATCCAGGGTTGTTCACCGCCTTTTTGGGAGCCTGTGTTGCGCTAGTGCTTGTTTTTAACTTCGAAATGCTAGCAATAGTCGCAGCGTTTTGCAGAGATTTTATTGGTGCTGGGCTCGCCTGCTGAACATTTATTAGTGATGATGTGCTATCGTTTGTCGGTGCCTTATCTTTTGTGACCGATGTTGTAGCGGTTGCAGACGTTTCGGTAATTTCAATTAATCGTGGAATAAGAGCAGAAATTTCCTGACGCAAATCCGGCTCTTTTTTATTTTCTTTTATACCTGCAAGCAGAGTTACAATGATATCGGAGCCAGCATAGAGAGTATCCACCAAGGCATGACTGGCTTGCATTTGCCCTTTGCGTACGGGATCGAGGCAAGTTTCCATGGCATGGGCTAATTGTCCGACTTGGCTAAATCCAAACAGTTGCGAGCTACCTTTAATCGTATGCATATCGCGGTAGATAGCTGCGAGAGTGTCTGGGTTTGCGGCAGCCGACTCGATAAGTGCTAGATTTTTCGAGAAACGATCTAACATTTCTGAGCACTCATCTAGATACTCTATGAGAGCGGCTTCTTTTAATCCTGATTGACTTGTCATATTTTCACCGTTTCCCAAATTATGCGCAGAGCTCTCGCCCTAACACAGTTGGTAAATCTAAAATCGTTACGTTGTGTTCTCTAATAAATGCATTACCGACGACACCAATGCGATCACGCACTGAAGGTGAGACATCTTCCACTGTGGCAGCAATATCGACAACACTTTCGACTTCTAATGCCATATATCCGATCTTGCCTTTAGCGACAATTGCTGGAATACGTGCTGCTTTGCTTTCGGTCATTTTTGTGTTGTCTATCGAATTTATATCTTCTGAGACTGTGGATTTGCGCGAAGGATTTAACTTTAGCAGAGTTTCGAAAGAATAAAGTGGCATGACACTGTCTCGATACACGATCACACGCTCAGCTCCGCTGTGTTGAATATTCGAATTTTCAAATTCTTCCAGTCGAAAAACTTGTTCTAAAGGAACTCCGAAAATAGCTTTGCTGTTTAATTTAAAGAGGAGAAAATTTCGCTCATTTGCCGTTGTTAATTTTATTAAGTCGGATCCGGAGGCGTGACTTGTATCGGAGCTTTCGCTTTTTTCTGTGTGCGCTTTGATCCCACCAAGCTCTGCTATGCCTTTAACATCTAAAATAAGTCCAACACTGCCATCTCCCATAAAGGTTGCACCAGTAAACGCGCCCTGGGGATTGAAGCAAGGCTGAATTCGATTCACGACGATTTCTTCGGAATCTTGGATGCCTTCGACTTCCAGCGCAAAGCGCAGTCGATCTATCTCAAGCAGAATGATCTCGATGTTTGTGCTTTGTTTATAGCTTTTTTCTGGGTCTTTATAACTTAAGCCCAATACTTCAGATAATTTAATCAAGGGAAATATTTCATCTGCGAAGCGCAAGGTTCTGCCCAGCGAGGCCATCTGAACCATGCTATTAAACTGCTCAGGCTCAATGCGTAAGATTTTTTGTATGGTGTCTTGCGGCAGCGCAAAAGTTCGGCCGGCAGCTTCTACTAAAAGTGATGTGATGATGAGGACTGATTTAGGGATTGGTAGCTTAAGATGAAAAGTCGATCCTAGTCCGGGCCGAGAATCAATGAGAATTTTTCCACCTACAGCTTCGACTGAAGACCGAACCATATCCATACCGACACCTCGCCCAGATACATCGCTGACTTTTGCTGCTGTGCTAAAACCAGAGGCAAAGATGATACCGAGTATCTGTTGTTCATTCATTTCATTGAGCTGTTGTGCAGAGAATAGTTCTTTTTCTAGTGCTTTTTGCTTAATTTTTTCTGGGTCAATGCCACGTCCATCATCCGATATTGAAATTTGTATTTCATCGCCAACTTCGCGGCAGCTGATTTTGACGGTTCCGCATTCGGGTTTACCATTTTTTTTGCGGGTCGCTATATCTTCTATGCCATGATCGGCACTATTGCGGACTAGGTGAACTAGGCTATTGCTACATTCTGTGGCAAGAGAATTATCAACACGAAGCTTTTCACCTTCAATGATAAGGCTTATGGATTTACCGAGATCTTTAGAGAGGTCGCGGATGATGCGAGGCAGCGGCTTTAAAACACCCGACAGCGGAATTTTACGTAGATCAACGATGTGAGTCTGAATAGTGCCGTTGATTTTATGCATTTCTTCGAGAAGTTCACCGAGGTGTTGGACATCTTTGTTGCCAAGTTGATTTCTTTCGAGAGTTCGTACGAGCTTGTTGACCATATTTCGAATCACAGTAATTTCACCGGAACAACCAGAGAGCTGTTCGAGCATTTCAATGGGAACTGCTATGCTTTCCTTTGGCTTTTGTACTGCTGAAGTGACTGGGGTTGATTGAGCAGTTGTTTTCTGCGGCGCATTTGTTTTGAGTTTTTCTTGCTTATCTAAATCGAGTTCGGGAAGCAACTCTTCTAGACGAAAAAGCCCAAGTTGCTTGTCTGGAATGGCGCTGATGAGTTCTTTGATGCGATCAAAGCCCTTGAGCAGAACTTCATAGACGCTATCGTTAAAATCAAGCTGGCCTTTTTTGATGGCGGAAATTATATCTTCGTACTTGTGTACATAGCGGGTGATGATATCGCTGGATAAAACACCACTGGAACCTTTGATGGTATGTGCACCACGAAATACTAGATTTATCTTTTCATGATTGCTGCGGTCGTGGTCAAGAGATAACAGAACAGAATCTAATTCATCGACAATGGCATTTGCTTCTTCGATGAAAGTGCTTTCGAGAGCTTGATTTTCTCGAACAGCATCTATGCGCGACTGGCTGTATTTTTCAATAACTTTAGCGAGGCCGTCGTCGTCAATGGGCTTGTCAAAAAAAGCTTCGATTTTTAGCTCGAGGGCTTCAAGTGCCATTTCTTTTGTTACGTAAGATGAAACAATGACAAAAGGTACGGCAAGACCTTCAGGTAGCAGTGCGTTACGCAATTCAAATCCGGTTAATTCCGGCATGCGGTAGTCACTGATCACTAAAACTATTTCTTGCATTTCTTCTCTAAATTGTTGGATTGCTGCCTTTGCACTTGAGCACAAGATGGGCGTAAAACCGGCATTTTTTACCGCGCTTTGGTAAAGCTCAAGTATGGCTGCTTCGTCATCGACGCAGAGAATTTTAAGATCAAAATTGGCCATACCTAGTACGAACTCACTTGCTTAATCATTTGTGGGATAAAAAATAACCAGGAAGTTAATTTGGGTGCTCTTAAAGATTAGCATAAATTTTGAAAGCAATCGTTTATGGGGAGGGAAAACGCGATTGAAGTAGAGTTAAAAAAATAAAATATCCAAAAATGTTAAAGGTATTTGAATGATTAACGTTGGGGTTTCAGATCATGCACACATTTATAGGGGTTTCTTTTAGTAAGTAGAGGGGCTTAGGCCGAGCTGCAAGAAGGGCCAGAGGACCGCTCAATTTTTTATGCCTTCCATGGCAAAATTTTCGCTACGGGCTCGGGCGTCCTGCCCTCGCCAGTTCCTCTGGCCCTTCTTGCTGCCCGGCCAAGCCCCCTGCTTACTAAAGTATTCCCGTGCAGAAATGTGGCATGGCCTAAAACCTGAGAAGCAGTAGCAGCAAGGCTGGAGATTCAGCTTTTTGCTTTATTACGAAGGTTTTGCAGCATTGCTCTGCAGGGGTGTTTAAGCTTAAATCAGATTGCTCCTGAAGCTCTCCTGTTTTTAGCAGACAGGCCCTTTAGTAAGGGGCTTGGTGGGTCGTCATGCCAGAGGAACTGGCGAGGGCAGGACGCCCGAGCCCGTAGCGAAAATTTTGCCAGGAAGGCATAAAAAATTGAGCGGTCCTCTGGCACGACGACCCACCAAGCTCCTTACTAAAAGATAGTCGTTTAAATATATGCCTGATCCCGCGGTCTCAATTGGATTTAAGAAATACTATCTGGACCCGATATACTATTACTGAAGTTTTACAAAGAAAAAGTCACAGGAATATTTTATCAATGAACAAAGTCTTGATTGTTGATGATAGCCGCGCGGCATTGCTAGCTCTTTCAGGCCAGTTAGATGCAGATCAATATTCTGTACAAACTGCGCAATCTGCGGCAGAAGCCTTTAAGCTTCTTGAATCGATAAGTCCAGATTGTATTTTAACAGATTATGAAATGCCAGATGTTGATGGCCCGGCTTTTTGTCGTCAATTAAAAGAGCAGGAACGTTTTCAGCACATACCGGTGATTGTTTTAACATCGATGACTGGAAGTGATTATCTTTTAGTAGCTATTGATGCTGGGGCCGATGATTTTATTTTGAAGGACTCAGATATTAGAGTTATTAAGGCGAAAATTACCGCGATGATACGTATAAAGCGGTTCCGTGATGAGCTTACGCGGTTAAGGCGTATTGAAGGTATTAAACAAATCATTGCGACCTATAACCATGAGTTCAACAATCCTCTTACGATTGCGATTGGCAATTTAAATTGGTTGAAAAAAAACCATGTTGGTGAAGAGCAGCTTACGAGGATAGGGCGTCTTGCCGAGGCACTTGAGCGCATGTCAGTGCTGGTTAAAAAAATTCGAGATTTACGCGACTATGTTGAGTCGTCGTATACGAGTGGGGAAAATATTGTCAAGGTGCATGGCGAGTCAGAGTAAGGAATAGATTTTTTTTATATGTAAGGAGTTTTTTGATGATTCGGTGGTGTTCATATTGCCAAAGTTATTTGGGGGAATCTGCTCCCTTTGATGATTTTTCGATGACACATACCGTTTGTAAGTCTTGTTCTGCCTTGGGACGAAAAAAATTATTTGCCCAAGTCGATAAAGCGCGAAGCATCGCCGAATTTTATAACTCCTTCAGACAAGCGGCTATTCAGGCAAAAAACATTTCTGTTGAAGAAATACTAGCGCAAGGAGAAGCGCTTGGATTAAAGGACATTGATCTGTGTGTTGGAATCATTCAACCCATCTTGTACGAAATAGGCGAGCTATGGAAAAAGGGTGAAGTGACTGTAGCGCATGAGCACATTTTTACTGAATTTGCCGAGCACTTAGTCAGACAGGTGAGTCATCGCTTTTTTGCAAAGCTGGGTTCTGCCGAAAACAAAGGACTTGATGTACTTCTTGTATGTGCTGATGGCAATTATCATACTGTGGGTGTGCGGATGATTGATATGGCTATTAGCGAGCTGGGTCTGAAGACCAAAGTGATTACGCCAGGCTTGCCGGCACACGAAATTATAACGCTGCTCAATCTCCATCGTCCGCGCATTCTAGGGATTTCTTTATCGCTTATGGAACAAGTTGAGGAGGTCATAGAAATCGCCAATATAGTGCAGAACAATGACACTTTATTAGGTACGAAGATTATTGTTGGCGGCTGTGCAATTCGGAAGCAGGAAGAGATCTTCAAGGGTTTTACGCATGTTCTTGTAGCCCCTAACGATTTAATTACTTTAAAAAAAATGTTTTCTGATGAATTCCAATTAAAAAACCGCGTGGGATAAACTCCGTTCCCGACTTGCTCTAATTACCATACTTATGTATGGTAATTAGACATCTCAATTGAAGAGTGACGACGTGGAAAAAAGCAGCGCGAAAAAAAATATCGAGAAAATTTTTCTGCAAGATGCGGTTATTAAAGGTGCGGTTATTAAAGGTGCGGTTATTAAAGGTGCGGTTTTTAAAGGTGCGGTTTTTAAAGGATCAGCGCTTCCGCTTAAATCGGGAGCTAAGCTTTCTTCTCACATCCCTGAGCTTGATCAGATTTTTGATGGTGGCATCGGCTTTGGGCAACTCGTTGAATGGGGTATGCCCTTGCGCTCGGGTGGTAGACAGGTCATTTTGCGCTTTTTGAAGAGCGCGACGAAAGGGTGGAACCAAGGGGAAAGCGCTAGCTATCTAGATCCTCAGCTTTGTCTTTGGGTTTCTTCGGCGGCCAGCTTGTCCACTCCTTACCCGCCATACTGGCAGGCGCAGGGTGTGGATCTTCGGCGGGTATATTTTGCATCTGCAACAAAACCCGTGGAGCAATTAAGACCATTTTTTTTCGATCCACTTTTTCGTCTTATCATTCTTGATGATCCACAGATTCTTTCTAAAGATGATGTTACTTTTTTAGCCCAGCGGGCTCGCGCCAATGGACAAATCATCATGCTGCTGAGAAACTTTTATCTCAGTAACCGCTATGGAAATATTTGGGCGAAACTGCGCATCAATTGCTGGCAGGCTCCAGAGTTTCCCTACTCGTTTCATGTCGCCATTCTTCGCGGAGCGACGTTGCCGTATCTTCGCTCCGCGACGCTGCCGCATCTTCGCGGAGCGAAGCAATCAGCCGCCGTAAAATCTTTTAGCCTGCCAGATCAAGATGAGAGTCTGCAGGACAAGGATGTGGCACGATGAAAGAGGTAGAGAATACGAGAGGTCCTTTACGAAATAAAGAACTTCCGGCATTTTTGGCAATAAATTTTGTGATACGACAAGACGAGTACAATCACGTGCTCACTCCAAACGTTATGGCTTGGAGCGAAACCTCTTTGCTTATGGACTTATCCCAGTGCCGAAAATACTGGACTGCGATGGCTGTTTCAAAAAACATTCATCCCCCAACTCTGATAAAAGAAATTTTGGACAAAATCTATGGCGAGGCATCTTACAGTGCAGCGTTTGCGCCGGATCCATGGCGAGCCCTACTCTTGATGCATCATATGGAAGAAAGAAATTTAAAAGGCCTGTTGAATTTTTCTGATCCCTTCGGACAGGCGGCTTTTGCCCAACTCGCTTGGGATAGCTGGTTTTCCGCAGTGCGCTGTATTGCGAGTAAATATGAGATTTTAAAAACGCCGAAATTTAATCTTGCAGCATTTCATCGCAATATAAAGTTGATGAAGGCAGCTGTTTTGCGCTTAAAACTAAAAGGGCCACAGCAGCTCTATCAAGCTGATAGCCTTGCGCTTAAAAGAAGATTTGGCAAGGATTTAGCCAAGCTTTGGGAGTATACCTATCCGCAGCGAATCGAAGAGACGCATCCAATTTTTATGCAAGATACAGACTCTAATCCTTCGGACTTTCCGTGGCTGAGTTGGAGTGCTCCTTATAAACCTTCCATTAAGAGGCATTTTGATGACTCCTTATGGCTTTGGGAACATATGGAGCCTCTTTTGTTAGAGGATTTTGATCGCCTTTGCACGGACGAGGCTTTTTCTCCTGGCGAGAAAGTGACGCTTATCTCATGGCGTTTGACGCTGATGGATTTAAAAACAATCGATCTTGAAATCAGGTTTCGTAATCCGCACTCCTTAATCAAGGAGCGTGGCCAGCACAAAACGGCTTTACTGCAAGCAAACTATGTGTTTTCGGATGCGTATCGACTGACTTTTCATGCAAATGTCGAACAAGAACTACAGCCGGTCATCGCTTGGGTTCTTACGGTGGAAAAAAGCATTTCTCTACCGAGTGTCGTTGCAAGTTTGTTTAAAGATTTTTTCGAAACAAACGGCGCAGCAAACGAAGCGGCAAGAATAATCGAGCTCGAAAATTTAATTCCTATTCCTCTGTTGCAGTTTAATCTTTGCTCTGACTGGCTGCCAGAAGGCTCTTTTGTGGAAAAAAATGCGCCGAATTCGCTCGGCTTAAGTTCTGGTTTTGAACGGCCATGGATCAACATCGCAAAAAAACGCGCGATGTTTGTCTACAAAACCCCAACTCCGATCGAAGTCGCTGCTACAAGGGGCCAAAAAGCTTTTCTCGAAAGGACGAGCACAAACTGGTGGCAGCAAGATGAGAGCTTAAGGCGAGATTATTTTCGTTATGCAGCTGGCGATAGAAAAAGTGACTGGGTTTTTAAGGACGCCAGCGGAAAGTGGTATGCCCATGGCTTCTTTGGTTGAAGATATAGGCTGGAATGAGTGGATCTGCCATACAAATTTCAGCTTTAAGCTAGGCGCTTCGCATCCGCACGAAATCATTTCGAAAGCAGTTGAACAGCAGTATCGCGGCCTATGCATTGCTGATTTTGATGGTGTTTATGGCCTAGCGAGGAGTTACACCAGCCTTAAAAAAATAAAGACCCAAGATCCGACGAGCTCTCTGAAGCTTTTTTATGCAGCCGAGATTCATTTTGCCAAAGACCACGACTTGCCACTTATTCAGCAAGATACGCTGGTTTTGCTGGCGCTATCTCATCGTGGTTATTACAGTCTTTGTAAGCTTTTAAGTTATGCGCACAGAGATGGCAAATCTGATGCCTATATTCCTCTCGAATATCTGGCTTCATCAGACCTGCAAGACCTTGTGGCCATTCAGCCGATGCGGGGTTTGATCCATCGAAGAGATGGTGAAAAGCATCTTAGGCAGAAATGTGAGCTACTTCGGCAAGCTTTTGGCAAAGACAATTTTTACCTTACGGTCAGTCGCCTGCTTAATGAAGCCGAAGATTCGGCTATTTTGCCGACACTAAAACTCACAAAACAGCTGGAGCTTAAATGCCTCCTGTCTCAGGACGCGTTTTTTCATGCCGCTGAAATGAAAAATCTCAGTGATTTGCTGCATGCCATCAGAGTGAATAAGCCCATAGGCCAAGCACTCGATCATATTTTTGTCAACGCTGAGCGCTGCCTGCATTCCTTAAAAGGCATAGACTATCGCTATAGAACGCTGCCGATCTATAAGTCGGCGTTG
>JAGOVF010000005.1 GCA_018060885.1 Oligoflexales bacterium
AGCATATGTTGTTCAAAGGAACGCAAACTCTGAGCGTCGGAGAATTTGCGCGGTATATAGAAGCATATGGTGGCAGTGTCAACGCCTACACTACCTTTGATCGAACTGTTTACTACTTAAATATAAGTTCTCGATATGCACAAAGAGGTGTCGAATTACTTGCGGATTGTATTTTTAATAGTGCTTTTGATGCCGAGGAAATTGAAAAAGAAAAGGAAGTCGTACTGGAAGAAATCAAGCGCAGCCTTGATGATCCCGCAGGAATTCAAGGAAAGGAGCTTTTTGCTTCTGTGTATCAAGGTAGCACAGCGGGGCGACCGATTATTGGTACCAGTGCCCATGTTAGCTCTTTTACGCGTGACAGTTTGTTAGAGTATTTTAAAACTTGGTACGTGAGCCAAAATCTAAGAGTCGTTGCAGTTGGGCATTTTGATAGCGAAGAAATGCTTGCTCATATCGAGAAGAATTTTGGTGCAGCAAAGCCTGTGCGGCGACCAGAAGTTGCGTTAACGCGCGGGGAGTTTCCAAAAGAGCGCCGTATAAAACTTATTAAAGGTGACTTTGAGCAGCCGCGTCTGCAAATCGCTTTTCCCGCGCCTGTGCTGCTCCATGCAGATACTGTTTTACTTGATCTAGCAAGCTTTGCGCTTGGTTCTGGAGAAATGAGCCGCTATATGCGGAAATTAAGAGACGAAGCTGGGCTTGTTTCGAGTGCTTCAGCGGGATTGTATTCACCGCTTTTTGGTGGCGTGTATATTTTAAGTTCCTATGCGTCGGAAGAACATTATGTTGATGCAGCAAAGGGCTTGTTACGTGAAGCTTTTAAAATGCTGGCGTCGGAACCTATCACCGAAGCCGAGTTGCAACGAGCTAGAATTAATATACTAGCAGAAACCTATTATCAGGAAGAGTCACTCGAAGGTTTAGCGCGCAAATATGGTTTCGGTCTGATGACAGACTATAAGACATTTTACGAAGATGTTTATATGAAGATTCTTGAGAAGGCCACGCCGCAGCAAGTGACTGAAGCCTTGCGCCGCTGGTTAAGCCCAGACAGCTGTGTTTTTGTTGGAGTTGTCCCTAATAAATCGAAAATCAACGAAGCTGATTTAAGCAAAGCTTTGGATCAAGAACTGGATACTCTCGCCCTCACCCTTTCGCAGACAAAACCTTTGATCAAGGCAAAAAAAGCTGGCAAACAAAAGCTCGCAGAGCGCATTCAGCTCGATTGCGGAGTCGAGCTTATCTATCGACAACACAAAGACTCGAAGCTTTTCAATCTGGTCTTTGCCAGCGAAGGTGGATCGAGGTTAGAAGAAGAGAAAAACGCCGGAATCTTTAATGCCATGTCAGCAATGCTCGCTCAAGAAACAGAAAACACGCCTTATCTTAATTTTATCGAAAAAATCGAAAGCCATGGTGCAGATCTCAGTAGCTTCTCCGGCAAAGACAGCCTGGGTTTTTCCATGAATTGTTTATACCAAGATTGGCACGAGTTTATAGATTTAACTGTCGAAGCCTTGCTTATGCCAGTTTTTAAAGCCGAGCGCTGGAGCGTTGAAAAGCGGCAAATTCTTCAATCTTTAAAAGCACAAATGGATTCTCCTTCAAGTATCTGTGTCAGAAATTTTCAAGAAGCAGTGTTCACGCAGCATCCTTATCGCTTCCCGCTAATCGGCCATGAAAAATCGGTTTTAAGTTTTGATGAGAAAAAGCTTTTAACCGAGTACCTCGCTTATCGAGACAAAGGCCCCTGGGTCATTACCGGCGTTGGTTCGCAAAGTGCTGAAAAAGTCGCAGAACGCCTAAATTCAAGATTGCGCGACTGGCACCCAAGTAAAACGCCGCGAACTTTTGCTTCGAAAAAATTTGCCGCCGATCTCCCAAAAACCGTATCTAAAACTATAACAAAAGACCGTGAACAAACGCACTTGATCTACGGTTTTAAAGGACTAGATTGGAAAGATGCGGATAGACCCGCTCTTGATGTCTTGGTGAAAATACTCGGCGGTCAAGGTGGTAGACTCTTTATTAAACTGCGCGATGAACAAGGCCTAGCCTACAGTGTGGCACCATTAGCTAGCTATGGCGCAGATCCTTGGGCGATGGGAGCCTATATAGCCTGTTCGCCAAGCAAAGTAGAACAAGCTTTATCAGGTCTTAAAAAAGAAGTATTAGCTTTCAAACAAGAATATGCATCTGACACTGAGGTTGAGCACGCAGTGAATTACATCGTGGGCAATCACGAATTAGGCCTGCAAAAAGGCAGTGCGCAAGCGATGACTATGGCCACTATGGAGCTTTTTGGGACAGGTTTTGATGATTTCAAACGCTATACGCAGCTGATAAAAAAAGTAAACAAAGAAGACGTACATAGAGTTGCACGGCGGATATTTGACGAGAATCATTCTGTCACTGTGATAGTCGGAGCGGGATAAAAAAGGCTCATTTTAAATGATCCATAACTATATTGAGGGCAAGCTCCCAATTTTTTATCAGCCAATATCCCGCTCCCGCTAGGCCTAGGAATAAAATAAGCCAAGCGAATTTGTTACGCCTCTTATACTGCGAATCTTTAAAACCGCCCATGCCTAGAAATTGGCTAACATCCGTCGTAGCCTGACTGTGTTGAGATTGCATAAATGAATGTTCTGGAGCTGCGTGGACGCTCTTTGATTTTTTATCATGCAGCGACTTATTATGCTGAGAAACTGCAAAGGCGGAGTTTTCAGGATTATCATTTTTTTGAAAAGGAATTGTGCGATTCTGATGTTGAGGAGGTGGCGGTGGAAGCGGAAGTGAGTTATTGCTGGAATTGAAGTTTTCCATTTTTAGCTGAACGCCGTCAGGTGCGCGTTTGTTGCTATTTGTAACTGCAGTCACTTCTGTATCACCAAACACGGGTCTTTTGGTATTAACTGCATCACCTGTCGGAAAATTCTCATCCAAAGCCCGGTTGACTCTGCGTAGGATGCGGTTCACTACGGCGGCTTCATTTGAATTAGAAATTTCTGTCAGCTTGCTCATTCTGCTATTGTAGCAGAACTATTGAGTAATTGCATATTAAGATGAGAGTTGTTGCAGCAATTTGTTTTCGCAATACGAGTAGTTCCTATTTAAAGCGCGAACAAAGTTCTAGCAAGACTTCCTTCCTAAAACGTAACGTTTTAGCAAGGGCTAGTTTATTGCCCAAAAAAGGGACTTCTGCTAATTTTGGACATCTAAAGTACCCGTAAAATGAGGTTGCGATGAACCCTTCTGATAAAATCAAAGCTGCCGAACAAAAAAAAACCTAAAGCCCTTCTCAATCCAAATCGCACCAATCAACCTGAGCTTGGAATTAAACCTAGAAAAATCTCTCATAAAAAAAATGAAATGCGGCTAGCGTCGCCGTCGACAAATAAGAAATGGCTTGAGCAGCCGGCGTCCAATAAAGCTGAAATTGAACAACTCGTCGAGTTCCGCACCAGTTTTTTGGTGCAGTTTTTAAATTTCTATTTCGATTCACACTGGTTTGCATCAATGACCTTGAGTGGCCGCCCTTTAAAATCAGTCCAATTTAATGCGCGTGCTGCTTTTAATGCGTCTAAATCGTTCATAACAACAAAGCAAAACCCACGAAAAATATGTGTATCTAAATCTTTAACCATATCAATAGACATCACACGTCCATAGTTACTAAATAGGCGTTCAACTTCATCTTCCGTAGTATCTGTAGCTAGGTTCCCGACATAAAGCTTTGTAAAAGCATAAAGCTGTTGACCAAGACAGAAAAACATAAAGGCACTTAGAACAAACAGACGAAGACTACTTTTTTTCATTTTTCTGCCCTTTAAGTTGAAAATAAAAAATGCAACAAAGAACTCTTTACAATATTGATCTTGAACTTAAAAAAAATCGAAGATCGCTCGAGCTTGCTTTATCATAGTCTTTTTTAGATGGTCAAATTTTCTAAGGCTTTATAATAAAGAAATCGTTCACAAAATCGTTCACGAATTCATTCCCGCGCTTACACTAATAGTTCTGCGTCCTAAAAAATTGTAAGATAAAGCGAAACTGCGCATCTTTCCTCAATAGGTTTTGCTACAATATTCATCAATCATAGACACAAGTGCCAAGGACAAGGGACCTTTGCGCTCTTTTTTTTCTTGGCCGCAACCGCCTGTTGAATAGATCGATGTCGTTGCACGATTTTTATTAAGTGAAATCTCGGTAGAAGGGCCATCGCACAAAAAGTTTTCAGTCGTTTCAATTGGTTCTAATGCTACCCTAGCCTTAAGAGCTTCGTTAAAGTTTGCACTCATTTTTAGTGTTCTTTCTTCTACCTTTTCAAGATCGCCAAAGCGGACAGTTTTGACAACTTTGTCAGCGTAGAGTTCGCAGGACTCATATTGAAGCCAATTCTCATGTACAAAACCGTTGCTTGATGTTTTGCTTAAATAAAAAGAGGAGTCGGCGAAGGCGCTTTGGGCGAGGAAGATGGTCATAAGTGCAGAGTTGAATAAGCTTTTCATAATGTGCTCCTTTGTTTGATGGATTATCTCACTACAGAGTACTTAGCTATCATGTGAGGCAGCTACGATGAATACAAAAGTACTTCCCATAAATAGAAAGTGGACGCCAGAGAGTTCATGTCACTTTTTAAACCAATTGACTTAAACGAGAAAAATTAATTCAAAAGCTTCACCAGACTTACTACTATGCGACCCCCGGAGTAGGCGTTGCTATTCAATAAAAAAAAGTTTTAGACTCAGCTATTTTTATTCTTTACGCCTCGACTCTTTATGCTTCGACTCTTTATGCTTCGACTTGGCGTCCCTCGGCTGCAGCATGCTGGAGATCAAAAATAGGCTTAAGAGCAAACTCGGCTGCAGTCATGATATCCAGTACCTGTTGCTTAGAGAAATTTGCTTTTTCGCCAGTACCTTGAATTTCGACGATTTCGCCGCTTTGAGTCATCACGATATTCATATCTAAATCTGCAGAGCTGTCTTCGATATAATTTAAATCCACTAAAACTTCTGAATCTATTAAGCCTATAGATACGGCCGCGACGGCATTGGTAAGAGGGTTATTTCTTATACGTCCGCGTCGTAACAATTTATCCACCGCCATTTTTAATGCTATGTATGCGCCCGTAATAGAGGCCGTCCGGGTGCCGCCATCAGCTTGAATGACGTCGCAATCTATCGTAAAGGTCAAATCTGGGCAGAGCTTCAGATCGATGACTCCACGCAAGGCGCGTCCTATGAGGCGCTGAATTTCCTGTGTACGTCCCGAAACATTATTGCGCTCGCGTTTTGTGCGCTTGTCTGTTGCGCTGGGTAACATTGCATATTCAGCTGTTAGCCAACCCTGTGGAGGATTTGAGCCTTTTAAAAAGTGCGGTATGCCTTCTTCCACGGTGACAGTACAAATCACTTTAGTATCGCCAAACTCAACTAAAACATTGCCGTCGGTATATTTTGTAAAATTCGGCGTAAATGTTAAAGGCCGCATTTGCTCAGATCCACGTCCATCGTTTCTCATATCTATCTCCTTAAGGGGCTCGTAGACCAGGTCCACCAGAATCGGTGGGTGCTGTACCTATTTCGCGGTGAATTTTGTCCGGGTATTTGCCAGTAAAACAAGCTTTGCAATATTGGTTTTTAGTAGAAACTTCAAGAGCGCGAGACAAGCCCTCTACACTAATAAAACCCAAGGAGTCTGCTCCGACATATTCGCGCATTTCTTGCACAGTTTTCTGCGCTGCAAGTAAGCGTGCTCGGTCTGGAGTATCAACGCCAAAAAAACAAGAATGCGTAATGGGCGGCGCCGCTACGCGAAAATGAATTTCCTTCGCTCCAGCTTTTCGCAGCATGGCAAGAATCTTTACGCAGGTAGTTCCACGTACAACCGAGTCATCAACCACGACCACGCGCTTTCCAGCCAAAACACTCGGCAAGGGATTGAGCTTTAGTCTCACGCGAAAATCTCGCGAAGCTTGGTTTGGATCAATAAAAGTGCGCCCCACATAATGGTTGCGCACTAAACCAACTTGATAAGGAATCTTAGCTTGCTCAGCATAGCCTATTGCCATCGGGACCCCAGAATCTGGTATCGCAATAACAACATCGGCATCTGCAGGCTGTTCTTCTGCTAATATGCGGCCGAGGTTTTGCCGCAGTGAATAGATTTGTTGGTCGTATGAATAACTATCTGGACGAGAAAAATATATTGGCTCAAAAGCGCAGTATGAGCGCGCTTTAGGCGGCAATCCAGAAAAGCTCTCGATTTCTGAAGCTCCACCTTTTCTAGAGCTTAGTTTTACGATTTCTCCAGGCTCGACATCTCGTAAATATTGGGCCTCCAATAAGTCAAAGGCACAGGTCTCGGAAGCCGCGATATAGACTTTTTCGCCGCGTTCATTTTGGCGTTCCCCAATAGCCAAAGGGCGAAAACCAAAAGG
Source organism: Oligoflexales bacterium (assembly GCA_018060885.1). GTDB lineage: Bacteria > Bdellovibrionota_B > Oligoflexia > Oligoflexales > JAGOVF01 > JAGOVF01. The sequence continues at coordinate 6,449 of JAGOVF010000005.1, forward strand.
GTCGCGAATCGCAAAAATAGCGTCTTGAGATAAAATGACCAAAGAATAAGCGCCGCTGACTTGCGCCATTGCATGCTTTATTGCGTTAACAATATCTCGTTCTTGACTGCGCGCCATTAAATGCAGAAAAACTTCCGAGTCTGAGGTCGTTCGAAACAAACTACCTTCTGCTTCGAGGCGTTCGCGCAAAGGTTTTGCATTCGTGATATTGCCATTGTGAGCTAGAGCCATAGGCCCAATGCCAGGCAGGGCAAAGCTAAAAGGCTGTATATTATTTAAGAGCTTGCCACCAAAAGTCGAATAACGCACATGCCCGATGCCTGTTTCACCTTTTAGTTCTGCAACCACTTCTGAAGTAAAATTATCGTTTACGAGCCCGAAATTGCGATACTCGCTTAGCTTAAATTTTAATTTTGCCGATTTTTCTGCAGCTTCTTCAAAAAACCCTGTCACAATTCCGCAACCTTCTTGCCCACGATGCTGTAGCGCAAAAAGAGCTAGGTGCAAAAAATGCGCCGCGCTTGGACAGCCGACCACCGCTGCAATGCCACACTCTTCTCTTAAAGATGTCATGATAAACCTCTCATCGCGAAATCGGGTAAGCTAGAGATAAAGAGGAATAAATCACATCTAAATGAATGGATTGATCGTCAAAAGTTAGAGTACCATTTTTTTGCTCCAACACACCAAGCTCTTCGAATCTATTGAATTTAAATTGCTGGACCGCGACTTTCCAAGCTTGAATTTTTTTAGTGTCATCTTCTCTAATCGCAACTAAAAAGGCGGCCGCATACGCGCCCAGCCACTTTTGCCACCACATTTTATCATCGTGGTAGTTTTCTATTTTTAAGGCGCCACTAAATTTCTGACTCGAAAACATTTTGATTAGGGTTGTGGCAATGCCGCCTTGTCCTATATGTCGAGCCGCAGAGCAACCTACAGTGTTGACGCTCTTTTTCAAAAATTCTTGCGCTTCTAAAATTGCAGGCCAAGAAAGTTCCGGCACCAGGGCAAAACGTGCATCTAGACCAAGTGACTTCGTAAGCCAACTAGCACCAAAAGATGCCGAAGATTTCGGCAGTATCGCATAAAGTTTCACGGCGCTTTTTTCGTGCGAGAGCCGAGCTGAAGGCACATTTCTAACGTCGGCTATTTTGCCAACAACTCCTATCATCGGAGTTGAATAGATGTTTTTGCCATTGCTCTCATTATAAAGACTGACATTGCCGCTGACAACGGGAGCATTAAGCGCCTTACAAGCTTCACTAATGCCGTCGACGCCCTGCGAAAATTCCCACATAAGCTCAGGCCGTTCAGGATTGCCATAGTTAAGGCAGTCTGTTGCTGCCAATGGTGTTCCGCCGCGAGCAATAATTTCATTCGCGGCGTGTAATACTGATAACGCAGCGCCTTTTTTTGGATTGTTTTCACAGTAGCGCTCTAGTCCCGCTGTCGAAACCGAAAAGCCGACATAGGGGCTCTTGTGAGGAATGTCTGTGCGTAGCCATAGCACGGCAGCGCCGCCATCTTCAGGCCCAAAAACTGTTTTTGCGCCTATATGGTGATCGTATTGTTGGTAGACGAGCGACTTGTCGCCTACTTCGTTTAAAACAGCTTTCAGAAGATCTTCGCTATTCTTGCCATATTTTTTTTCTATGGCATCTTGCAAAGTTTCAGTCCAATTTTGCACAAGATTTGTTTCTTCGCGTTCCTTGAGAGGCCTTTCATAGCGCGGCGCTTTTTGCGTCAGAGGTAGTACTGGAATATCAACTTCTATACGTCCTTGATGGCTGCATTGAAAACGCCCAGTATCAGTGACTTCGCCGATGATGGCAGAATGCAGTTCCCAACGATCTAAAACCACCTTTAACTCATCCCAACGACTCGGTTCTATCACCATGAGCATGCGTTCTTGAGATTCAGACAGCAGCATTTCATAGGCAGTAAGATTTTGTGCCCTTGCTGGAACTTCATCTAAATTAATCCAAAGCCCATTGCCAGCTCGTTCGGCCATTTCTACAGACGCGGAGGTCAAACCCGCTGCGCCCATATCCTGAAGTCCTACAACCAAGCCTTTTTCGAGTACCTCAAGCGTCGCTTCAATTAAAAGCTTTTCAGTAAAAGGATCGCCGACCTGGATGGTGCCGCGCTCTTCGTTACGCGATGAATCAAAGCTATCCGATGCCATTGTGGCGCCGTGGATTCCATCGCGGCCAGTCGCTGAACCTACATATACGACTAAATTTCCAAGTCCTGTTGCAAAGCCTTTAAAGATTTTGTTTTTGTCGATAACGCCAACCGTCATCGCGTTGACTAAACAATTGCCGTTGTAGCTTGCATCAAAACTTATATTGCCGCCGACGGTCGGAATGCCAACACAGTTTCCATAGTCGCCTATCCCTTTAACAGCTTGTGCAAATAAATGCGCTGTGCGCGGATGGCTCTTTTCGCCGAAACGCAAACAGTTGAGATTAGCGACGGGCCTTGCGCCCATACAAAAAACGTCACGCAAAATTCCACCAACACCCGTTGCCGCTCCTTGATAAGGTTCGATATAACTTGGATGATTGTGGCTTTCCATTTTAAAAACTAAGCAAAGTTGATCTTCGAGTTCTACAACCCCTGCGTTCTCGCCTGGGCCCACAACGACCTGAGGCCCAGTTGTGGGAAAACGGCCTAGATGCACCCGAGAAGATTTATAAGAACAATGCTCGCTCCACATCGCAGAAAACACGCCCAGCTCCGCAAAAGTCGGCGCTCGCTTCAAGATGTCACGCAATGTTGTATATTCAGAAGCAGAGATTTTGTGTTTTTTTAAAATAGCCGAAAAATTTTCTGCAGCTTCATCAAGAGATGTTACCATGTTGAGAGATTTTGATTTGCGAAAGGTCATAAGTATTTACCCACACATTTCAATAAAACACTGCCACAGTTGCCGCCCATCAGTTTTTGCGTTGGGCAGACTTGAAAATGCGGCTCTTTCTGGGTGCGGCATAAGGCCTAAAATTCGGCCGTTTTCACTAACTATGCCCGCAATATGATCTAAAGCGCCATTTGGATTTGCTTCTGGGGTTAACACACCGCTGTCATCGCAATACTGCAACAAAATGCGCTGTTCCTTACGTAAAACTTCAAGGTCTTGGGCCGAAGCATGAAAGCGGCCTTCGCCGTGTGCTATTGGCAATCGTAAGTTCGATTTTGTTGAAAGACTTTTATGATAATCGCTTTGGCCGGCTGCTGTTTTTAAATTTACAAACTTACAGATAAAACGCTGTCCCGCATTTTTAAGTAAAGTACCTGGCAGCAGCTTTGCTTCCGTTAATATCTGGAAGCCATTGCAGATACCAATGATAGGTCCGCCCTGTTTAGCAAACTTTTGAATAGATTCCATGATGGGAGCATGAGACGCGAGAGCGCCGCCGCGCAAATAGTCGCCATAACTAAAGCCGCCAGGTAAAATGACTCCTGATGCAGCACCAAGATCTGTTTCAGTATGGCGAACGACACGGCATTCTAGGCCGAACTCGTAGGCTAGAACATCAAGGCAGTCTTGGTCGCAATTTGATCCTGGAAATTGAATCAGCGTGATTTTAGTTTTTTGAAGAGATTTCATGCCATCTTAACTTAAAAACTTGAGCACATAGGTTTCTGAAACGGGATTAGATAAAAAATCTGCTGCCAGCTTTTCTAAGGCGCTTTTATCTGAAGCTAGCTCAGAGCTGACTTCGAGAACAAAACGCTTTGAGACTTTAACCTTTTCGACACCTTTAACGCCGATGCGGCTTAAGGTCTCATGGATCGCTCGACCTTGCGGGTCAAGGACTTCCGGCTTTAGCTCGACTAGAACTTCAATTTTTTGAATGCTCACAATTAACTCTCAGAGGTCAGTGTGCTTTTAATGAATTCACAATTGAGCTTACTAATAAAATCAGTGCTTATTTCTTTCGGACAAACAGCTCCGCAGGCTAAAGTATTGGTGCAAGCGCCAAATCCCTCGTTGTCCATCGTTTCAACCATCGCTTTTGCCCGTGAGAGCCGTTCCGGCTGACCTTGTGGCAATAAAGCAAGTTGACCAACTTTCGCAGAAACAAATAACATTGCTGAAGCGTTCTTACAAGCTGCAACACAGGCCCCGCAACCAATACAAGTTGCAGCATCAAAAGCCTTATCGGCGTCGTGTTTATTTATAGGAGTTGCATTGGCATCTTGAGCATTACCGGTGTTCACCGAAATATAGCCGCCCGATGCAATGATGCGGTCAAAGGCAGAGCGATCGACGACTAAGTCTTTTAAAATCGGAAATGCCTTGGCGCGCCATGGTTCGATGTAAATCTCATCGCCGCTTTTAAAAGAGCGCATATGAAGCTGGCAGGTCGTCGTTCCACCTTCTGGGCCATGCGGTTTGCCATTAATCACAAGCGAACAAGAGCCACAAATTCCCTCTCGGCAATCGTGGTCAAAAGCTACAGGATCTTGGCCCTTTTCAATCAGCTGTTCGTTAAGCAAGTCTAACATCTCAAGAAAAGAGCTATCTGGGCTAACTCCCTTGATTTCGTACTGAACCATTTTACCTTGTGTGCCAGCTTTTGCTTGGCGCCAAACGTGGAGTTTGAGATCCATTATTTGTAACTCCTGGTTGCTAATTTAATATTCTCAAAAACCAGCTGCTCTTGGTGCAGGGCTGGTGTTTGATTGCTACCTTTAAATTCCCATACCGACGCATGGCAAAACTTCTCATCATTGCGTTTGGCTTCGCCTTCCTCAGTCTGATACTCCGTACGGAAGTGCCCACCGCAAGACTCTTCGCGCTGCAAAGCATCGCGACACATTAGCTCACCAAATTCAAGAAAATCTGCGACTCGACCGGCTTTTTCTAGTGATTGGTTTAACTCGTCATTACCACCAAGGACATTGACATTCTTCCAGAACTCTTCGCGAAGTTCAGGGATTTTTTTAATTGCTTCTTCAAGCCCAGCTCTGTCGCGCGCCATGCCACACTTATCCCACATGATTTTTCCGAGTTCGCGGTGGAAGGAATCGACAGTGCGTTTTCCTTTAATGGAAAGAAATTTCTTAGTATCAGCAGTTGCAACTTCTTCGGCTTTCACTAGTTCAGGGTGGTCTTTGCTAATACCTCCCGGTTTTTGTTCGGCCAAATAATTTCCAATGGTATAAGGCAGCACGAAGTAACCATCAGCAAGGCCTTGCATCAGAGCGCTCGCTCCTAAGCGGTTTGCGCCATGATCTGAGAAATTCGCCTCTCCGATAACAAACAGTCCAGGAATAGTACTCATAAGATTATAGTCTACCCACAAGCCGCCCATTGTATAATGCACCGCCGGATAGATGCGCATCGGACGATGATAGGGGTTTTCGTCGGTTATTTTTTGGTACATATGAAATAAATTACTATAGCGGCCTCTAATAGTAGGCTCGCCTAAGCGCTCAATCGCAGAACTAAAATCCAAATACACCCCTAGTCCACCAGGCCCGACGCCGCGACCAGTATCGCAAGCTTCCTTCGCAGCACGGGAAGCAATATCCCTGGGCGCTAGATTGCCGTAACTTGGATATTTTCTTTCTAAGTAATAATCGCGTTCGCTTTCTGGAATTTCGCCAGGAGAGCGCAAATCACCCGGTGTCTTTGGAACCCACACCCTGCCGTCATTGCGTAATGATTCAGACATTAGGGTTAATTTAGATTGGTGTTCACCGCTAACAGGAATGCAGGTCGGATGGATTTGCGTATAACAAGGATTCGCAAAGCCCGCCCCTTTTTTATAGGCCCGATAAGCAGCAGTGACGTTACAGTTTTTTGCATTTGTAGAAAGGAAAAAAACATTTCCATAACCACCGGTGCCGAGAACAACTGCATCGCCGAAATGGGATTCGATTTTTCCAGACACGAGATCGCGCGTGACTATGCCGCGGGCTTTTCCGTCGATCAAAACCACATCGATTAATTCGCTGCGCGTATGTAGCTTCACAGCTTTTGTATTCACTTGGCGCATTAACGCTGAATAGGCTCCTAGAAGCAGCTGCTGGCCAGTTTGTCCCGCTGCATAAAAAGTTCTTGAAACCTGCGCACCACCAAAAGAACGGTTGCTGAGATACCCGCCGTATTCTCGCGCAAAGGGCACGCCTTGCGCGACGCATTGGTCGATAATGTTTGTACTGACTTCAGCGAGACGATGCACATTTGCCTCGCGCGCCCGAAAGTCCCCACCCTTAATCGTGTCATAAAAAAGACGGTGAACGCTGTCGCCATCGCCGCAGTAATTCTTTGCCGCATTGATACCACCTTGTGCGGCAATGCTATGCGCACGGCGTGGGCTGTCGTGAAAGGTAAAGCAGTGTACGTTATAACCTAGCTCTGCCATCGTTGCTGCCGCAGAAGCTCCGGCCAAACCAGAACCCACAACAAGCACCGTGTACTTGCGTTTATTTGCAGGGTTAACGAGTTTTATTTCTGATTTGTATTTTGTCCATTTTTCCGCCAGAGGGCCTGAGGGTGTTTTGGCGTCGAGTTTCATTTTTCTTTCCCCAAATCTTTAATAACGAGTAACAGAGCAAAATTTAGATCTACTGAATAAACCCGAGCAAAACCGCAAGCGGTATGGAAATAAAACCAAGAGAGATGACTAAACTCGCAAGTAGTCCTGCACACTTAATAGACGGTTTATACTTTGGGTGATTAAATCCCAAAGTTAAAAACAAGCTAGCTATTCCATGACTTAAATGAAATCCGATCAAGAGCATGGCTATAATGTAAATTCCAGAAACAAGAGGCTCGCTGAATCCACTTACTACCATCTGATATATATCGCCGTTTAGATCCGCGTATTCAGGGTGAGTTAAATGAAGTGTATAGTGCGCTAAATGAAAAGCCAGATAAGCAAGCACCAAAGAACCAGTCACCATCATAGTCCGGGAGGCGTGGCTCGTGAGATTTTTATTTTCAAAAGCGTAAGAGCTGCCACGTGCGGCGCGATTTCTTTGCGTTAAAATAATTGCGCTCGTAATATGCGATACAAAAATCACCAACAAACCAATGCGCGCAACCCACAGAAGCGGCCCCAAGTCTCTAAGGCTTTGTCCATAAGCATTAAAGGCATCCGCGCCGGCAAAAATTATTAAATTACCAGCTAAGTGAGCTAGCAAAAATCCAAACAGCATTAGGCCGGTAAGCGCCATTATGACCTTAAGTCCTATTGACGATTTAAGTGCATGCATAAGCCAGCATTTCATATGGCAACTTCCTAAATAAACTTGCTTTAATAAAGCATGAGCGCGCTTTTTTGAAAGCAAAGCGAAAAAAAGATTATAGCATTTACTGACGTTTTAAAGGAATAGCCGAGAGTGAGTTTTAATTCAACTGACTTATCTTTTTGAGCGCATTTTTTGTAATAAGCTAATGCAATTAAATAAAGGTTTACTAGTCAATATTTGGATTAAAGCAGATATCAGGAACGCCTGCAACTTGGGGAGCACAAGAAGTTTCACACTTAACAAACGTGTCGCCTTCTTTAGAGCTGGCGCAATTCAAAAGCACTTCTTTAAAATCGTTCGGTACGGTGGCGATTGATTTTAAGCAAGTTGGAATTCTGGAGTTTCTAAGTGCGTCACACGATTGCCGCACCACATAGGCTAAATCCATTTTTTTCTCGTAATATAATCGAAACTCTCGATACTTATTTTCCAAATCATAATCGATTATATCTCGATCTGGCCAGTGATTGTCGTCATCTTCGTTTTCTAATAGATCCTCAATTGACGGAAGCGCGGCGTCGATTTGGTTGGAGGGCGGAGCTTTTGCTGCGTTGCTATCATTTCTGGAAGCCATGACCGATGAAAATGCCGGATCATACTTCCCTCTTTTCTTTCCATTGAAAAGTGCATCGAAGGCAATTGGAATTGACTCCAACCAATGCGATTGCTTGTGAGTGAATTTATTTTTATAAAATTTAAATTTTTGCACTTGATAGTGCAAATGGGGGCCAGAGGTATAACCAGTGCTTCCAAGTGTACCTATAGGGGTGCCTCTTTTTACACAGACTCCAGGTTTTATCCATGGATAAACCTTTTCCAGATGCATATAAAGTGATTCGATATTGCGCTCCCCAAGGGCAGCCTTGTCTGAGCCATCGATCCAATTAAGTACGACAAAATTTGCGCCTTCGTAATAAATAATGTCCCAAAGCTCTTCGGCATTTTCATCGCCGCTCTGAGCTCTGGCTCGAATTGCGTTTAATTCATCAAAAGTTGCATTAGCTTTAAAGCCTCTATTTGAGACATCTCGTATACACCCCTCTACAGTCGCTACAAGTTCTGTACCTTCGGGTGCTGAAAAATCCCAGCCCCATTGTCCCCACTTATACGATGCGTGTTGATCTTGGTTAGGACGAACAGAAATGGGAATATTTGAAGGTGAAAACGCGCCTTTTGGCACAGAGGGCTTTAGCCATGGCGCTCTGGCAAATGGTGCTTGGTGGTTCAACAAAATAGGCGCGCGTTCCCAGATCTCACTTTGAGGATGTGAAGCTAAGCTCGAATTTTCTCTAGGCAAAGGTTTAGTTGTTTTACAGGAGTGAATAATCAGAACGAAATTTGAGAATGAGATAAAAAATACGATTGTAGACAATTTTTTAATAGGTTTGTAGATTTTCATTCGTAATTCCAATACGAAAGATTTTACTATAGGTATTGATAGTTATCGGTTATGTGATTTCAAATCTTTAGAAAGTTAGGGGCTAATTGAATATTTATTGAAAAAATAGTTGTCCATATCGATTGATTCTTGCGCGGATAAAATTGAGTTATAGCCTATGGCCTCATAGAGTTTTCCGGAGAAAAAATGCACGTTTCCACTTACAAAGGTGCCGCTAGTGGGCACTCTCGTTCCGTTCTTAGTTGCGCCGAGACTAATTCCACCGTTGTGTTTGTGCATATCTCCGACAGGTGCAGTACTTGAGCTTGTTAGCTGGCCATTAAGTTCAAGGCGCAGCTCGCCTTCCCAGGCATCAAATTCTGCCTTAATAAAATGTAGCTGCCCAATATCAACGGGAGCAGAAACAAAAACAGGCCCCCATTTTGGATTAATGCTTTTAGCTAAGTTCCAGGCCCCAAAATGCAACGCGCCGTTAAAATAAACTATCGAAAATCCAGCATCTTCGCCTCCTTGTTCAAAAAGCACCTGCAAAGTTGCAGCGCTTTCGATTTCAAATGCTAAGTAAAAAGTTTTTTCTTTATACAAAGTGCCAAGGTTTGTGTGAATTTCTTGGGGGATGTTGTAAAAATCATTAACTCCGTCAAAATTCAGAAGTAAATTTTGGTTTGAATTTTTATTTAAAACAGCTTGTTTATTCTTGGTGGTCTGATCAGCATGGTTGTTGTTACCGGATTTGTCATTTAATTGTTTCACAGATCCACCGACGGTTGATGGATTTGTGTTTGCTCCGTCATACCAAAATGGCTGCGAAAGCAAGGTCGTCATATCATCATCGATTATAGTAACTGTAGACGAGTCTAAACCCCAATAGCCCGTACCAGGAAGGACTTCCAAAATTAAAGATTCAGACACTTCTTTGACAGTGTCGTTAATAGTCGAAACAACAAAACTAATTGACGATTGTCCTGTTGCGAAGACTTGGGTCGAATTAAGCGTTGTATAATCGACTCCGGCTATTGCTGTGCCTGACACCTTAAGATTTACCGTCATGGGAGTTGAAATATAAGCATCACGAGTTAGAGTGAATGTGACACTTCCGTTGCGCTCGCTTATAGAGGCAGCACTTGAATCTAGATTAACTCTGCTTACTGCCGGTCCTCTAATCGAATATGCCGCTCCTTTTGAGCCGCTTAAAATCTCAAAAGAAATGGCAGCGCCAGTTGATATCGGGTCAATCAGCTGTATCCAAGTCTTGATATTTATGGCTTCATGCTGCGCATTTTCAAAAATATTGACGGATCCCAAAGCTGGATCAAAATTCACACCATTTATATTCGTGTAAACCTCAGAATTTAAAGTCACATAATTAAGGTGCGCGCGGCAGCCGACATCACCTTCGGGTAGCTTTAAAATTGGATCTGGAGAATTCATGCGAATTACTTTTGTGTAAGCGCTTTTACAGCCTTTAACCTCGATTTCATAGTCATTGATCAATGTGGAGAGTTGAAATCCTTCGGTCCCAGTTCCAATGACAATAGGAACTGTTACAATGTTTTTCACTTTTGCTAGAATTTTTTCTGAATCTGCATCTTGCCTCCCACATGAAGGTGCGAAGACATTTGATGCGACGCTTATTATCCAAACCGCGAGCGCCAGTCGCCTTATTTCTGGTTTATGCCAAGCATCTTGTAGCCAATTTGTTTTTTGAGCGCGGTAAGTTTCCAGAGCAGATGAAATCTCTGAATATGCGTGTGACGCCGCCTCGAGCTTTAGGCCGATTTTATAAATTTCTTGGCTTGCAAATATCCATGCAACATGAGCTTTAAAGGCAAGCTCCTGAGCGCCGACCTTCATTTTGAAACCATATAATTTTTCTTTAGCTTTAAATGACAGTTGATCATAATTTTTCGGTAGAAATTCTTTATAGCCAGAAAAGCTAAGACCTTTCTCGGAGCTGTTGTGTAGAACGATGGGGTGATATTCGTCTTCGTTGTCGAATTGAATCTTTACTAACTCTCCAACTTTTTGTCGTCGACTTTGTCGCCATTTATTGCGTTTATTGGCTTGAATCAGCGGAATAATGTGGTCTCGACTGAGAATGAAAGTTCCGCCGACAGTGAGGGCCAACATCGCTAAGATTCGAAACACTTCTTCGGCCAGAGATTCCATTTTGATATAGTGAAAAGAAAACAAAATCATCAAAAGTGATTCAAGAAAATAAATTGGCACCACAAAAAGACTTTGCATAAAAATGGCTGCAACTAGCAGTAGTGGGAAAACACAAAATGTTGCTACAACGGTAATAATGTATTCAATTTTTAATATTTCCGCAGAAAAGAAAATTGGCAAAGTAGCGCACGGTATCATCATGCTGATCATGACGATAACACGCAGGTAATCTGGCAAGGACAGCCATTTGTTTTTCAATTCGAAGTTCATATTTCCATCTGTATAAAAAATCATAACCCAAAGGGAGTTATCGGAATTTTAGCCAATTAAATTAAACAAAATATTACCCCGCCAAAGAAAGACGTGACCAAAGTCCAGCTACTGTCATCCTGATCGCGGCTACTGTCATCCTGAGCGCAGTGCTGTCATCCTGAGCGCAGTGCTGTCATCCTGAGCGCAGCGAAGGATCCACTTCAACTAAGACAGATTCAGGAAGTAAGGTTGAGATCCTTCGCCTTCGGTTCTGGATGACGGAGCCTCGCTCAAGATAAAGTTTGAGTCTATAAATAAGCCTCTAAATACCTAATATAGCTTAGTTATTAAAAATTATCTGAAGTCGATTAGATATTTTCCGAAGAGTTATATGAAATTTTTGTCATAGCTATTTCCACAATATTAGAATTAAAAAACCTAGATAATTAAAAAAGGAACCCGAACATGAAAATGAACGCGGCTTATTGTTTAACTCTCTTAACAAGTGGATTTCTATTGAATTGCGGTGGGTCAAAATCTAAAAGCGCCGCGTCTCAACAAAGCTATGTGGACGTCACGGTAGAATTAGAAAAAAAAGAATCTAGTTTAGCTTTATTAGCCGCAGGCACTTATTCTGCCGCTATTACAGGCTGCGTATCTGGATTTACTAAATCGGGAATTACAGAGGCCACTACTTCCGTTCAGGTTCCAGCGGGTGACCATGATTGCGTTTTCAAATTAAGCACTTTTGTACTCAATGGCGAGAATTTTGCAGCTGATATCGGGCAAAGTTTTGCTGCCGGTACTTCTTTTATATTAACCGGTAGCCAAGGTACTAACCTTGAATTCGTTGTAAATTCCAACCTCGCATCCCCAATTGTTGGTGCACAAAGTGTAAACATGACTTTTTCAACTATTACATCAGGTGGACCAATTATAGTCAGCCCGTCCGCAGCTGCTGGTATAAGCATCTCTGGATCTGATCCTATAGACTTAGAAATTGGTTCAGCTAGCGCAACAATTGACGCTAACGATGGCGCAGGTATATTTACAGTAGTCTTAGATTGTGCAAGCAATATTGCATCAGGTCTTTGTAACGGCATAAGCTTGGCAACAATGAAAAGCAATATCGTGTTAGACAGCTTCGGTGGGGATTTGGACTTAGCTGAATGTTTAACGGTTGCAAATGCAGGGGCGGTCGGCTCGATCGTCAACGTTGGTCATGCAAGCGCACCTCACGGTGGTTTAAGCACTGCCGCTAAGAAAGGCCCTGCTCCGATGTACGGCGCGGGCAATGGCGCACTGATTCTAGCAGTATCTTCTGCTGCGGGTGCTTGCAAGTACTTTCAAATATCAGTCGTTGCGCCATAAAGAAAAGATAATTTTGTCTATCTAATATTCAGTTAAATTGCCTCAAGCCTCTTGAGGCAATGAGCCCAACCGCCATGATGATCTTTGCGATATTCTTCAGAAAATAAATCTTTGTGAATAATCCGAACATCAGTGCCGTTTGTTTTCTCTGCCAACGTAATATAAACCTTTGTCAGATAGTGACAATTATCAGAGGTCCAAGAAAACACTATTTTTTCATTGGGAACTATTTCTAAATATTCTCCACAGTGTGGCCAAATAACGCCATCAACAGTTTCGTAGTCCATTCTAAAAGTTCCACCTACTTTTAAATTAGCTTCGGCTTTTCCAGAAGTTGATCCAGAACGATTAAACCATTTATTCATTGTTTCTGGTGTCGTTAATGCTTTGAAAATGACATCCTTGGGAAATGGCAAAAATCGCTCAACGACTAGATCATCGCACTTTAAATTTTCCCTAGACTTTGCATTAAAATACTTTTCAAATTTTAATAACACGCCTGTCCACGCATCGAGTCCATAAAAAGAATCAAGAAGATTGGCTGGCAAGTGTTCATGAATGAGTTCTAACTTCGACTTCTTTTCGCTAACACTTGTGAAGTTTAATGTAATGACACTATTTTTAACCGATCCACCGCGAAAACTCGTATCCCATGTAAAGACAATTTTTCTATTGGGTTCAATCATTGTGTATTCACCAGCAACAGCATCTTCTGAGCTCGACCACTGAAATTTATACTTACCACCGACGCGAAAATCATTTTCAACTAAGGCCAAATTGTCCCACCATGCGCGAATTTTTCTTCCATCGCTCCAAGCTTGAAATAGTTGATCAACATCTATTTCCATTTCGCGCTCAAATCTCAAGGTTTTTCCGCCATAAATAATCATATCGTTCCTCTCAATAAAGAAAATAAATCGATTCAATCCATTTTTAATTTGTCAATTTTAGTAGCTGCGTGAAGATATTTTTCTAATTCATCCAAGCGTGACTCCCAGAATTTTTTATAGTATTCAATTTCATTTGCCACTTTATACATTGGTTCGTAATTCATCGCGCAACGATGGACGCGACCATCTATAGTCCTATTCAATAGTCCCGCACGCTCCAAAACCTTAAGATGCTTGGAAATAGCATTTAGAGACATTTTGAATGGTTCAGCCAACTCGGTGACTTTATATTCCCGCACCACAATCATTTTGAGAATTTTTCGTCGTGTCGAATCTGAGAGCGCATGAAAAATCAAATCTAGCGCCATTTCTGATTTTAGAGTCATTTAACCCCCATCTAATTTCGCGATAGTAGACCATTTAGGACACATAGTCAACCATATGGTTGAATGTTTGCTCGCTAGTCAAAAATCTCGTCTAGCTAATTATTTTCCACTCAATGTATAAAAATAAAATATAATCCGACGATCGTCGCCAAAAGTAAGAATGAATTTATAATAATTTTAAAAATACTGTAAGGCAGCCAAGGCAACTCTTTAATCCGGGGAAAATTTTTTAAAAAAATCAGAATAATAACAGAATAAAACCCAAGAAAAAAAAGTTTTGACCAGTAATTTTCTCTTCCATCCCAATGACTTGATCCGAAAAAGGACCAGAACGCGATCCAATTAGTGCAAAGAAAAAAAAGTATGATGCACTCAATTTTACTTTTAAGTATTTTTGTTAATAAGTAATTGCAAATATATATCGAGAATAAAAAAAGAAGAATATTTCTAGCGAAAAAATTTATTGTCATGTTTTTTTATTCAACTTAAACCTAAGTCGTCGAGTGTGCGTCATCAGCTCCAGTCTCACCGTGGCATTTTTTGAATTTTTTTCCAGATCCGCAAGGGCAAGGATCGTTTCGCCCGACTTTTTCGCTATCTCTTTTAATAGTCTGAGGCACTGCAGGAGCTTGGCGAGGAGATGTGCGGTTTTTACTGTTCGCAGCCGCATCGCCATTTTTAACCGCGCTTGCATGTTCTGAACGGATGCGAGCTGCTTCTTGTGCAGGTGATGATTGTTGAGGGGGTCTTGATTGAGCGAAAGCACTCGCTGCTTCTGGATGTGAAAACTTAAGCTGTTTTTCTTGACGGTCTTCGGCAATAGGTTCTGGTGCAACTTGTGCCTGCGGTTTTGGCATTTTAAGTAAAGTTGTGATGGTCTCGTCTTCAATTCTAGCAAACATAGCTTTGAATAATGTAAATGCTTCGCGCTTATATTCTTGCAGAGGATCGCGTTGAGCGTAACCTCTCAGGCTAACGGATTCTTTTAAAGTCACCATAGCTTGAAGGTGGTCTTTCCAGGAATTATCAATAATCTGTAGATAAATATAGGATTCAATTTTCTTTACGATTTCTTCTGGTATATCCGCCATTTTTTCTTTGTATTGTGACGTACCAGCTTCCAAAACCATTAGTGAAATTGCTTCTGAATTAGCTGAATCGGCATCGAGGTTATTTAAAGTAACTTCGATACCAAGTTCTGCTTTAATTTCTCGCTCAAGGGCAGCAAAGTCCCATTGGCTGCTGCCAGTGCTCTCGGGTGAAAAACGTTGGCAAAGAACGAAGGCCATGGTTTGCATAGATTCTTCACGAAACTCTAAATTACCCTCGCCCATCAAAGCTTCTTTGCGTCGCGCATAGACAACTTGTCGTTGTTGATTCATAACATCATCATATTCGAGCAAATGTTTACGTGAAGAAAAGTGCATTTCCTCAACACGCTTCTGTGCTTTTTCTATTGCGCGGCTGACCATAGGAGAAATGATAGCTTCGCCTTCTTCCATTCCGAGGCGACCCATAATTGCGGAAAGTCGATCAGAAGCAAAAATCCGTAACAAGTCATCTTCGAGAGAGAGAAAGAACTTACTGCGTCCAGGGTCACCTTGTCTACCTGAACGGCCCCTTAGCTGGTTGTCGATGCGACGCGAATCATGACGTTCAGTACCCACGACTAAGAGCCCGCCTTTTTCGCGGACGCCTTGACCGAGAACAATATCTGTACCACGACCTGCCATGTTGGTAGAAATTGTCACGTGGCCTTGCTGGCCAGCTTGCGCAATAATATCGGCTTCGCGAGCGTGATTTTTTGCGTTTAAGATTTCATGTGGGATTTGTTTTTTCTGAAGTAAATGAGCAAGCAATTCTGATTTTTCAACAGAAGCAGTACCAACCAATACAGGCTGGCCATTCTTGTGCGCAGCACTAATCTCTTCTACGATGGCATTGTATTTTTCGCGAGCACTCCGATAGACGGCGTCTTGCTCGTCAATACGAACCATAGGCTGATTGGTCGGGATACAGTAGACGTCGAGTTTATAGATTTTTTTAAATTCAACTGCTTCGGTATCGGCAGTTCCCGTCATACCTGCAAGGGTTTTGTACATTCTAAAGTAATTTTGGTAAGAAATTGTTGCGAGAGTTGCGGTTTCTTGTTGAACCGGAACGTGTTCCTTAGCTTCGAGAGCACCATGTAATCCATCGCTATATCGACGGCCAGGCAACATTCTACCTGTATTCTCATCGACAATAATGACGCGACCATCTCGCACCACATAATCGACATCTTTTTTATATAAAGTATGTGCGCGCAAGGCCTGTTGCACATGGTGAAGGAGATTGATTTGTTTTGGTTCATAAAGATTTTCAACCCTTAGCCGTTTTTCAAGCTTGGATATCCCATCTTCGGTCAAGCTAACAACATGGGCTTTTTCGTCGAGAATATAATCACTGTCTTTTTGCAAGCCCGGTATAGCGCGATTTGCCCGCTCATAGTCTTCAACTGAAGATTCAGTTGGTCCAGAAATAATCAAAGGTGTTCTCGCTTCATCGATTAAAATCGAATCCACTTCGTCGACGATGCAGAAATTTAGCTCACGCTGAACCAGCCGAGCTGGGTCGGTTTTCATGTTGTCGCGCAGATAATCAAAACCAAACTCGCTGTTTTGACCATAGGTGATATCGCAGCGATAGGCCTGCTGTCTTTGGGTGTCCGTGATGCCGTGGACAATAACGCCTGTGGTCATACCAAGAAATGCATAAATTTCGCCCATTTCTTTTGCATCACGACGAGCTAAGTAGTCGTTAACAGTGATGACGTGTGCACCTTTGCCACTAAGGGCGTGCAAATATACTGGCAAAGTCGCAGTGAGAGTTTTACCCTCACCTGTTTTCATTTCTGCTACCCCACCTTCAAAAAGCAGAATACCGCCGAGTAGCTGCACATCGAAGTGTCTTTTTTTAGTGACTCGAACTGAAGCCTCTCTAATGACGGCAAAAGCTTCCGGCATGATGTCCATTAAGCTTGCGCCCTGCTCTATTCGTAGGCGAAACTCGGCTGTTTTCGCTTTTAACTGCTCGTCAGAAAGTTGCTTTATTTCTGGTTCTAATGAATTTATTTTTGCCACTATGGGCTGACGTTTTTTAAGTTCTTTGTCGTTTTTGGTGCCGAGTATCTTCGTCAAAAGTCCGAACATATTTTTATCTCTTTAATAAGGGGCAGTTTTGCTAACACGGAATGGAGTTTAGCTAAATATAGGACTGCTGTCATAGCTATTTTGTTAGAAATAGATCCCTCGCCTTCGGCTCAGGATGACACACGTCCGCTGCTCAGTCATCTTGATCCCTGAGCATTGCGAAGGGGAAAGATCCTTCGCCTTCGGCTCAGGATGACCGGCGGCTCAGGATGACTAGAAACTGTCGAGCATAAATTTCTTTGGATCAACAGCGGAACTGTTGTGCCAAACTTCATAGTGCAAATGCGGGCCGGTGGTCCTGCCAGTAGATCCAACTGTAGCGATTTGTTCACCGCGCAGAATTTTTTGTCCCGCCTGCACCATGTTTTGTGCATTATGACCGTATCGAGATACAATGCCATAACCGTGTGCGATCATGATGAAATTGCCGTAGCCTTCTTTAGCTCCAGAAAATAACACTACCCCATCAGCGGGCGATAGCACCGGGGTTCCGGGTGAGGCAGCAAGGTCTAAGCCGTTATGTAAAGTGCGAGCGCCGGTGAAAGGAGAAATTCTCCAGCCAAAACCGCTGGCAACCCAACCAGAAACGGGCGCAACAGAAGGGACGGAGTTAATAAAAGATTTTTGCTGATTCAATGAGGAAAGTAGTCTCTGTAACTGAAAGGCTTGCTGGTCGGCTTCGGTCTGCAAACTAGATAGGCGTTCAAAAATTGGCCTAAATGCCAGACTGTCGACTTTTACCCCAGTTGGAAAAACGCTTTTTGCTGATTTAGGGTTCGGGATATCTTGGAGTTTGGCTGCGATATATTCACTGTGATTTAGAGGTCCGATGCCAGTTTTTTTAGAAACGGTATCGACGCGTAACTTCGTGATTTGGTCTAATTTACTGCTGTAGTCGTTTACTTTTTTAAGTGAAGTTTTCACCTCTTCTAAAGAGTTAACCAAAGCGCGTGCTTCGCTTTTAAGTCCTGAATTTTCGCTAAGTAGGCGGCGGTAATCCCTACGCATCGATTGCAGTTCAGCGTAATCAAAAACTATATAGGTGGAGATGACTGAAAAGGCGACGAAAAGAACGAGGCCTAATTTAAATATGGATCTATGGATACGGACTTGTTTGATTGCCCTGTTTTGGTCTGGAATAACCATCAGGGTAAAATTTTTTGATTTTTTCATAACACCTCATCGCCAAAAATATCTACATAAAATCTATCAATCCTATCAGGATGTTAAAAACACCAGCCTTCCATTATCTCTACCTAGGACAAAAAAACAAGCATGGATCGCCTTTTTGACCCCTAGGGTAGGCTATCTATACGTAAAACCAGGGCGGTAATATTGTCTTCGCCGCCGCGATTGTTTGCCTGTGTTATCAGCTGCTTGACAGATATATCGCTAGCATTGCTGAGCTGTTTAGCAATCTCTTGATCGGTAACTTTTCCGTAGAGTCCATCGCTGCACAAAAGATAAACATCCCCTACCTCTAGTAAGATGCTTTGAGTATCAACGTCCTCTTGTTCCTGATAACCGACACTTCGAGTTATGACATTTCTCAGTTGGTGAAGTTCAGCCTCTGCTTCCGTTAAGACCCCAGCTCTTACCTGTTCGCTTACTAAAGAATGATCATTAGTTAATTGGTAAAGAAATCCTGCGCGATGTAAATAAAGCCGACTATCTCCGACATGAGCGAAGTAGCCTCTTTTACCAATAACTTTTAAGACAGTTGCAGTTGTGCCCATGCCTTTGAGCGACGGGTCTTCGAGAGCGCGCTCGTAGATAAGCATAGAAGCTCTGTTGATTGCGAGGGCAAGAGCTTCTTTAGTTTCAGAGTCATCTTTTTCAACTTCATTTGCTGGTAGTTTCATATCGAGAAACTTTACGATCTCTTGGACACAAAGCTGGCTTGCGATTTCTCCTCCAGCGTGTCCGCCCATACCGTCGGCTACTATAAAAAGCGCGCGCTTTTCATCGACAAAAAACGAATCTTGATTAACGGCTCGGACGCGGCCAATGTCGCTTTCAGCAAAAGATACGAGCTTCAACATTATTCCCGTGCCAAATAGTCATCATGACTGGTGAAATTTAACAATTAGCCTCTGATTATAGTAGCATGGGAACATCGGGAGGAATTCTGGGGAGTTGAATTTTGCGTTTTTTACTGTGCAAAAAGCTAGGAATATTGTTTAGCTTTTTAAATACTTAAGTCCAAGCATAATCGCTAGTGCAGAATAGCTACTTTGAACTCTCCCAAGGCGAACCATTTCTTCAATTTCATCAAGCTCAAAAGCGTGAACCGAAATCTCTTCATGCTCATCTGGAAAGTGTTTTCGATTGGTCGTGGGTATACAGTTGAGTGCTAAAAAAAAATGCACATGGTTACTATGAGTGGCTGGGTTGGCGGCTATGCTTGCTAGGGGCAGAAATCTTTGACTACAAAATCCAGTCTCCTCTTCGAGTTCCCGCGCCGCGGCGAGAGTGGGATCACGAAGTTCACCAGGATCAATTACTCCGCCGGGTGTTTCCAGGGTATTTTGTAAAAGGCCGATGCGACTTTGCTCTATGAGTAGGATTTTTTTATCAGATGTGAAAGGTAGAATGTTAACCCAGTCAGGGCTCAATAATCTATGGAAGGAAGCTTTTTGTTTATTGCTCTGAGATTCAACATCTATGCGTTCAACTTTAAAAGGCACAGTTTTAACAACAATCTCTTGGCTTAGAACTTTCCATTGTTTCAATTTAGGTTTTCTCCATTTATAAGCGACCCAGCATACTTGGCAAGTTGGTCGTAAGCTAGATTAAAATTTTGCTTCCACTGTTGGTGAGCATCAGGGCCAATTGCATTTGTAATTGCAAAAATAGAAGTAAAACTTGCGCAGCTCTTCATTATTTCAGCGGCTAAACTATATAATTCCAAAGACTCACAGTGCAAGGTTTGTTCGTAAGCTAGGCACGGCTTTAAACTAACGCCTGGCGCACAGATCATCGTACATTTTGGTAAAGAAACTTCTATGCTTGAATTTGGTTTAGTGTCAGCCTCGATATCAGGAGCAGAATTTTCTATTGAATACGAAATTCCTTCGCGGTCACCAGCAGGCTGCCACTTTATAGTTGCAACTTGCACCAGTTCTATACTTTTAAATAACCCAAAAATACCGCAACTACCGATAAAAATAA
The DNA here is from genome assembly GCA_018060885.1 of Oligoflexales bacterium. Lineage (GTDB taxonomy): Bacteria > Bdellovibrionota_B > Oligoflexia > Oligoflexales > JAGOVF01 > JAGOVF01. Next base: position 26,547 of record JAGOVF010000005.1, read on the forward strand.
CGTCCTTATCTTGGCAAAAGTCGCAAATTCGCACCGCAGATTTGGCAGATTCAAGAGCCCCCACTCCAACATCGAGGTACTCATAGACGATAGACTTTTCTTCCAGAATTTTTAAAAGTGCAACTGCCTCAAACTTTGCTGCACTTAAAATAACGAGATTATTTTTAGGAGGACTGAATCTAGGCATATTTAGTCTACGACATGTAAATGCACGGTCACAATTATTTTTTTATTGAGCCAAGAAGTAAATACTTTTCGTACGCTAAGCCGAATTATTTCTGATATTTCATGGTGAGAAACTTCATCTTTTCGCAGGCGGAAAAACTCGTCAAGTCCCTTAACTACGGTGGCATCGACTTCCGCCTCTAATATATCTCTTTTAATTGTGGGCGGAAGCTTAAGTCCGATAGTAGTTAACTGAGAGTGCTTTAAAGAAGTTTTGCCTTTTATTTTAATAGTAGCTGAATAAAAAGCCGCTCCAAGCTCACCTATTTTTAGGCGTGCGCGCATAGTTTCTTTGTCTAAAGCTTGACGAGATTCAGAATCGATAAAATTTTGGTCGATGTCTAATTTTCCTAGAAGCGAGACGCCATTTTTGTCTAATTGAAATAGGTCGCCATTTGAGGGAATGGCGGTATTTTTAAGATGTTTGAAAGCGCTTTGCGCTATGAGTCTGTTCGCATTTTGTTGATAAAATCCACCGTGGATAGGCAAGTAGTTTTTAGGCTTTAGTGTTGTGATTAGAGATTTGATTTCTTCGGCAAATGCATGGCCACTGACATGAATTAAGTTAGTTTTATTTGCTGAAATAATTTCAACTCCTAGCGAACATAGCTTGTTCATCACAGATATGAGCGCCTTTTCGTTTCCGGGAATTGTGCGGGAGGAAAAAATAACGGTGTCGGCTTTTTCTGGGAGTACCTGAGATATCTCTGAATGTGCATAGCGCAACATTGCAGAGCGATATTCGCCCTGACTGCCGCTCAAAGCGAGCACGAGCTGTTTTTTTGGAATGGATGAGATCTCATTGACGTCTACGAGTAAGCCTTCTAATTTTTTATCTAAAAAACCATGTTTTCTTCCCAAATCCAAAGTCGATTCCATCCCGCGACCGATCACACATAGCTTTCTAGCCGAGAGCTTGCACGCCTTGAGAATCGTTAGAACGCGCCAAAGATTACTCGAAAATGTCGTAAAAATAATCCGGCCACTTGTTTTCTGAAAAATATCTACAAAATTGGGGATCAGCTGACCTTCGGCTTCACCCCAGCCTGGTGATGGGGCGTTGGTACTATCTGCTAATAATAGATCGACTCCTTGTGCAGCAAGAGTTCTCAATAATTTGTAATTAAATTTTTCTTCATAAATAGGAGCCCGGTCTATTTTAAAATCGCCAGTATGAAATATCTGCAAACCACCAACGCGAATGCTAAGTGCGCAAGCCATCGGAATAGAGTGATTAACCGGTATATATTTAAAATTAAATTTTCCGACAGTAAGTTCACCGTCAGGTTCTATTTCATAGAGTTCGTAGGCGGTGCGTGGGATATTGAAGTTAGACATTCTTCTTTCGATTAAAGAAACGGTCCAAGCTGTAGCATAAATTGGCGCGGGCTTTTTTTTGTAAAAATACGGTAAGGCTCCGATATGATCTTCGTGGCCGTGTGTGATGACATAAGCCTTTATGTTGGCAAGTGTTCCAATATGGTCAAAAAAACTGGGTATAATGCCATCAATGCCAAGCATATAGGGCTCAGCAAACAAAACACCTGCATCAACTAAAACAGCGTTATTTCCATAGGAATAGAGCGTGCAATTCATTCCAAATTCGCCGCAGCCGCCCAATGGCAAAATGACCGCTTTCTCTGGGTCAATTTTAGCGATAATTTCGAGATTCTTTTTATAGTCGATGTTGTAATTTGACATTTCTAAACCTTAACCTGATTCTGGCGCGAATTCAAAAGAATGTGCAATACGCACAGCTCCAGACCTTGGCGCGGGATTAAAATAAAAATTTGCAATATGCCCTTCAATACATTGAATCATCTCTTTGTCCGAGATAGATCCACTTGCCAGAGTTATGTCAGAAGTCCGGCCATTTTCTGTAACGAGCCAAATCCAGCTTAAATTACCGCGCAGCTCACGATTTTTCCTCAGAGCTCGCTCATAACACTGCCGAATTTTTATCATATGACGATTTATTGTCGAGCTTATCGAAGCTTGTGCGATCGTGCCTGTAACAGACCTTTTTGGGTTTTGATGTGAGGATTCATTTGGAAAGGCTAGAGCCTTTAACTCTTCAATTTTTTTATTGCTCGCGAGTAAATCTAAGTGCTCACTATTAAAAGAAAGCCCGCCATTTTCAGTATCTAAATAGAGCGGCTCTAACTCTTGCATATTTTCTGTATTTGCAGCGAGTCTTTTTGCAAGGAGTCTCGACTTTCCAGATAGTCGGGTCGCGTGTTCGTACATCGCAAGCTCAGGAGACATAGGTTTATACATTAAATCTCGCGAAATTTTCTCAAGTGCAGACGAGGTGTTTCCTTTATTTTTCAATTGCTCTGCTTCTTTATAATTTAAATAGTCATAAAGGGTATCATTATTATATTCTGCGCTAGCTTGTTTTCTCTGCTTTAGATTCTCTGCATGTGTTTCAATATTCAAACTAATTGTATCTATAATTCGAGAAAGACTTCCAGAATTTGTCTCGCCGATTACGCCAGGAAAGTAAAGCACCCCAGCCGCTTCGTTTTTCAGTAATTCTTGCTCAAGAAATTCTTGCTTTTCAATTAAAGTCGTTATCTGCTCTGTGTGGTTACGTTGATTGCGCTGGAATCGATTTATTGTAGATGGATAAACAGAATCCGGGAACTTATGCAATTCTTGTGCCCCTACCAAAAGCCCAACTGACGTATAGTGTTCAATGATCTGATTTAAAAGATTGCTACGCGAATAAATGTTTTGGAGAGCCTCGGGCGCGGTTTCTATGAGTTTTGGGTGAAGATAAGCTAGAGTGTAATTAGGATTTAAATCAAGCATGTCTTTAGGCAGGTGGATGGATTTTGTATTAAAAAGGCCTATTGTGGTCATAAATAATGAAAATGCTACAAATAAAGATAAAAGGATAGGTTTGCGTGCATAAGAGTCAATGTACCCTAAAATCCCAGACCTAAAACTTTTATCTAGACGAGTAGTCTTTTCTTTAAGACTCTTTGAATTAAGTTTGTCGCTAAATTTAATTAAAAGTCTTAATTCACTAAAGACTAAGCTTGCATAGTCGTTTTGATTTAAAGAGATTTGCCTCAGTGTTTTCAGGCTTTTTTGCGGAGTTTCTTCTAAATTAAGCAGAGCGCCGGAGTGTACGATAAATCCACTCCAATGATCATCTAAGCGCAAACGTAGCTGCTTCCGAAATATTTTTCCGAATTTAAGGCGCTTAAAGATTCGCGGAGATTTTTTACTCGCAAATTTATAACCTGGGATCGATAGATTTTCACCGTCGATGCTACTGATTTTCAAGGACTTAAAAAAGTTAAGTTTGCAAGAGTATTGAGCAATAGTTGCTCCATTCTGCAGTAGCTCGATCGAAATAAATTTTTTATTCGTAGCAGACGCCACTATATTGCTCACAAATTTTTAGGAATGTTTTCTTCGACATTTATATTTTTTGTTTCAAAGCCGTATTTTGTTATTTTCGCCTTTGCGAGTGCCTGAATAATAGGCAATACATGCGCATACTTTAGATTTTGGTCAACAGACAACACGGCATTTGCGGCAAGTACATCCTTTTTGAGTCTTATCGCTGCATCTGCCTTTAGATCTGACCTATAATTATCAAGAAATGAAATAAATTCTGTTAATTTATTCTCTCGGAGATCTTCAAAACTCACTAAAAAATATTCCGAGCTTGTAATAATTAATAATTTTTCATCATAGATCGAAAGCGATATCCAAAGAGACCCTTCTGCAATTGAATTTTGATTCAGGTTTATGATATTAGCGGGACTGCCAAGTCGATGGTTGAGTGAAAAATTTAAGTGCCCCAATAATACAAGAGTAGCAAATGCACTTAGTAAGGCTGGAATCGGAAACCAACTCGAAGTTTCTCGAAGTCGATCTTTTTGATTTTCAAAAAATGAATTTGAATAGATGGAGTTGATATTCAATGCAAGCCTCCAGCCATTACAACTCTAGAGAACAGTTCTGACTCTTTTAGGTAGGCCAAGGTTTGAATAACTATCGGCATTGGAATTTCACTGCTCGGCAAAAAAACTCCTATTCTGGCATTTTGTTCAAGATTTTTTTGCTCCATCCATGCTGATAGGTCGTGTCCAAGTTGAGATAAATTCGGATGGCCTTCAAAATGACTTACAAAAAATTTATTGTCGCCGCGATCAAAATCTGCTGAAAATGCTCTTGTTTCACCGAAATAAAATGCTTCTTTAGTTAAAAGTATCATCGGAGTTGTGTAATTTATTACTCCGCCGGTCAATTCTGGTTTTGTTTTAATGATAGCATCTTCATAATTTATTGGAGTAAGGGGAATTTCAGCATCAACCAAGCCATAGCTCCATGCTAAAGTCACAGCTCTAAGGGAAAATCCAAAAATGACAATGAGGCCAAAGATTGCCAAAATACAGCTTGGAAATAACCAAGTGTTTTCAAATAATCTCTTCTTCATCCTTGATGTCTTCAACTGCAGCGTCATCGTAATTATCTCCCTGGCCACTAGAATTATTTTGATTGTTTGTAGATGATGTATCAGTGCTTGCGCTTTGATTTGCAGCGAGAGCGGGGCTTGCCATAGCTGATACTGCCGGCGCATAGGTCATTGTCGCTACTTGCGGTGGTGCTAAAAGATTACTGATCACTATTAAACCGTGATGCACTCTTTCGCTTAAATTTAATGCTAAACCTTTCAAGGATTGATGAGCAAGAAGTATGATCATACAAACCATAAGTCCTAAGGCGGTTGGGTTTAATGAGGAAGAGATCCCTTGCGCGAGTACCGCCTGTTTTTTTGCAGTATCCAAAACACCAACAGAATGAAAAGAAACCCACAGCTCATTCACAGTTCCTAAAACGCCAAGAAGCAAAACAAAGGTAGCTAGGCCAGGCAATATAAGCAGCCTTGCTTCAATTTTCGGCAGAAATTCGAGCGCTTCTTCTTCAATAACGCCCCTTGTTGAAGCTACATCATTAAGCGCACTGTCTATGGCTTTTAGTGTGATGGCTGGCAGCGAAGTTGGTGAAGCGGAACGACAAATACTGCGTGCCCGTTCGAGGTCGTCTGCCACAACAGCTTTTCGAATGTTATCTAAAAATTTCTTAAAATTAATATTGTATACATAGCTCAGGACGATAAAGCGTTCAAAAATAATTACTAGGGAGACAAACCCCAGGAACAACATAAGCAATATATAAGGATTCCCATTTTGAAAGCTTAGCGCCAATTCATTCCACATGCGATTTTCTCCTTGCTGATCAATATTCTTGTGCGTGTTAATTAAGAAACAAAATTTTCTTAAAAAGGCATCGCGGCAAATTAATTACAACATCCTCATTATACAGCAGTATTTCTAGGGCTAGAAATTGCTATAGAGAGTTGTGGGTCATTGTTAGGTAGAAAAATTTGGATTATTGATAAAATCTGATTTTAAGCTAATTACAATAGGCGATTATTTGTAAAGCATTTTATTTTGTAAAAATTTAGACCTTTAGTACTAAGTTTTGATACAATATTTTCATGGAACAAGATCAAAATAATAATCCAGAACTCAAACTTCGTGATCCGAGATTTATTTCTCATGCTTTAATTGAAGTAAGAAACAGCAAGTGGTGGCCCTTCGGTGTTATGAGCGCAATTCTGCTCGACATTAGTGCCGGCGGATTCAAGATCGAGCTCACTGGTGATGTGCCTTTGCTTAAAGGCAAAATATATTGGCTACACATTCCTCTTGCGCCTCTGCGAATCTTTGCACCAGAAAAACTCGTGTGTCGGATGCAAGTGCGGTGGTTTGATCCTCAGCGTTTTCGTTGCGGCGGGATTTTGCTTGGTGTAAACCAAGAAACTTCAGGCATCATTGAGCGCATAATTTCGAATATGGGTTCTTCTAGGCATATCGATCCAAGTCGCAGCGCCTAATGGGACTGTCGAAAATTAACGATAACTGCGTTAGACCTCATTCGAAAATCCTCATGTACATATAATGTACACTGCGGATTTCTCATTTCGCTCTGCCTTGTTCTCCTTAATTTTCAACAATCCCATATTACAATCATCGAATATTAAGGATAACCGCTTTTGTCCGCAAGTATTCCGAGATCTCATTTGATTTCCTAACTTCTTTTCATCATAATGACCCCCTCAAACGTCTTGGGGGTAGTTAAATGAAATCAAATAAATATAAGCAGTCACCACAAAATGGTAACGGCAAGCCGGTTCTTATCGAGGGTGCTCGGACCCCTTTCGTAAAGTCTTTTGGAGCTTTTCAGACTTCAGATGCTTTGGAATTGTTTAGTCGAGTAGTAGATGGGTTGCTTCGAAAGCTAGAGTTAGATCCACAGCACATTGATGAAATCTCTGCCGGTGTCGTCATACCTCAAACCAAAAATGCTAATGTTGCACGAGATGCGATAATAAATTTAGGTTTGCCTTCGCATATACATGGCGCAACGACAAATCGAGCTTGTGCAAGTAGTTTGCATACTATTGCCGAAGCGGCTAGAACAATCGCTACAGGGAACCCGCATTTAATTTTATCGGGCGGCGTTGAATGCTTAAGCGATGTTCCTATTGCATATTCTCGTCAAGCGCGAGATTTTCTCGCAAAACTTAGCAAAACAAAAAGTGTTGGCGCGAAACTCCAGCTATTAGGTGAATTTAAGCTAAAGTCTTGGATACCGCAGCCGCCCGCAATTGCTGAGCCGCTTACCGGATTATCCATGGGCCAGCATTGCGAAATGATGGCACAAAAAAACAACATTTCGCGCGCCGCACAAGATGAATTCGCACTCAACTCGCATTTAAAAGCAGCAAAAGCATGGGAGAGCGGGTTTTTTAATGATGAAGTTGTGCCTGTATCAGTTGCGCCGAAATATTCTGAATGGGTAGATAGAGACAATATGGTGCGCGGTGATACTAGCTTTGAAAAACTTTCACAGTTGCGTCCGGCATTCGATCGCCTTTATGGATCATTAACACCAGGGAATTCTTCTCCTCTTACAGATGGAGCGAGTATAACGCTCATAGCGGATGAGCAGCGAGCGCGAGATTTAGGCTTGAAACCAAAAGCTCGTGTAGTAGAAGCTGAATTTGTCGGCATCGACCCCTATGACCAACTTCTCATCGGCCCCGCTTTAGCAATTCCCTTGCTGCTTAAGCGCTGTAAATTAAGCATGAAAGATATTGATCTGTTTGAAATACACGAAGCTTTTGCGGCTCAGGTTTTGAGCTGTGTGCAAGCTATGGGCTCGGCTGAATTTTGTGAGCGCAACTTTGGTCACAGCCAAGCTTTCGGCGATATTCCTTTTGACAAGCTTAATGTCAATGGAGGCGCAATTGCGATTGGGCACCCTTTTGGCGCGACTGGCGCAAGGTTGGTTAATAGCTTGGCTAATGCTTTAAAGGTAAGAAAGGGCCGCTATGGCGTTATAGCTATTTGCGCGGCAGGTGGGATGGCAGGTGCCATGTTGATAGAAAATATTGCCTAATTATAAGTGTGACTACAAAAGGAGTCGAAAGTGAATAAACATTGGTCTTTAACAACTCAAGATGATGTCGCGATTTTAACATTGCGCCGCGAAGATAGTGAAATGAACGTATTTTCAGAAGATGTGCTGCGCGAGATGCACAGCAATATCGAAGAAATTGTCAAAGAAAGCCAAGTTAAAGGCTTAGTTTTTATCAGCGGCAAAAAAGACCACTTTATTGTTGGCGCTGATATCAAAGAGATAGAAAAACTCGGCTCGGAAACAACTGCAAGAGAAGGCTCAGAGAAAATGCAAGAGTTATTCTCTTACATTGAGAATTTAAAAATACCCACAGTTGCGGCGATTCATGGTGGATGCTTGGGCGGTGGGTTAGAATTTTCTTTGGCGTGCACTTGGAGAGTGATTACTGATCACGATAAAACTCAGCTAAGTCTGCCTGAAATAAAGCTCGGACTAATTCCTGGCGCTGGTGGCACTCAGCGTTTACCTCGCCTCATTGGCCTGCAAACAGCTTTGGATATGATTTTAACAGCAAAGACAATTAGAGCTCGCAAAGCTCTAAAAATTGGCTTAGCAGATGCTGTTGTCCCTCAATCCCAGCTGCTTAACCAAGCATTAATTTTTGCAAAAAAACCAAAGTCCGCGCGCGCAAAGATTAAAACTGGCGTTGCAGAACAATTGCCGAAATTTCTTTTAGAAGGAAATATGCTCGGCCGCAAAATTATGGAGAAAAAAGCTCGAGAAATGGTCGACAAAAACACCAAGGGCTTCTATCCGGCAGCATATAAGGCTCTTAAGGCTGTCTTTGAAGGCTACGATAAATCTCTGGCAGCCGGCTTAAAACTCGAAGCGAGATTATTTGCCGAACTCTATATGACAAAAGAATCGCAGAGTTTAATTCATCTTTTTCATTCTATGACAGAAGGAAAAAAGCATAATTATAAAGAAGCTGGTCAAGCCGTCTTTGGCGAAAAGATAGTGCCTGATGCTTTGGGCGTAATAGGTGCTGGATTTATGGGTACTGGAATTGCGACTGTATGTGCGGACAAGGGAATTAGAGTGTTAATGTCAGACCCAAATAAGTCAAGTTTGATAAAATCTTTAAAACATAGTTATGATTATTTTAAGAAAAAGCAGAAAAAGAAAATTATTAAGTCCTTTGAACTCGAACAAAAAATGGTGCACATTTCTTCAGGTCTCACAACCCAAGGCTTCGGCCAATTAGATCTCGTTATTGAAGCAGTATTTGAAGACATCAATTTAAAACAAAAGATACTTGCTGACCTTGAGAAATCAGCGGGCAAAAATTGGATTTTTGCGACCAATACTTCTGCGCTACCTGTTGCGCAAATCGCCGCGAAATCGAGCCACCCTGATAGAGTTCTCGGGATGCACTTTTTTTCTCCGGTTGAGAAAATGCCGTTATTAGAGATCGTTATTACAGATAAAACAGCAGATTGGGCAACAGCGCGCGCAGTCGCCGTCGGCCAAAAAATGGGTAAACAAATTATTATCGTTAAAGACAGCCCCGGTTTCTACACAACGCGTGCTTTATCATTTTACATTGCGGAGGCGGCTCAGATGCTCTCTGAGGGTGTCGCAATGGAAAAAATAGATAGAGCTTTGCAAGAGGCGGGATTTGCAGTGGGCCCGATCACTCTTTGCGACGAAGTTGGGATTGATGTTGGCGCCCATGTTTTAGATACAATGATCGCAGCTTTTCCAAGCCGCATGACTAAACCAGAGGGCCTTACAAAAATAATCGCATCTGGCCGCCAAGGCCGCAAAAATGGCAAAGGGTTTTACCTATACCAAGAAGGCAAAAAAGGTGATCCAGACGAAGAAGTTTATAAAATTGTCGGCGTCACACCTAGCAGCTCAATTTCAACCAATGAAATTGTCGACCGATGCATGTTATCATTTGTAAATGAATCAGTGCGCTGTTTAGAGGAAGGCATTTTGCGACATGGATATGATGGTGATATCGGCGCTGTCTTTGGTCTCGGCTTCCCACCTTTTTGGGGCGGACCTTTCCGATATGTTGATCATATTGGGGCTAAAGTCATCGTGGAGCAATTGAATGGGCTTAAAGACAAAGTTGGCTCTCGATTCACACCTTGCGACCTCTTGCTTAAACATGCAAAAGAGAACAAGCCATTTTTTCCAGATGAGGCACGATAAAAAGAACTCACACAATATATCCAACAAATACCGGCTTTTTTTCGCATTAGCCGGTATTTTTTTCCTTAGTCTTGCAAGCTCTGTATGCTTTGGCTTAGAAGGTGTTGAGCTTGATTTTGAAGTTATAAAAATCTCAGAATCCAGCTCAGGTGATCCTAACCAAATATCCGGAAATTTGACGATAAGGAATTGGAACTCTAGCCGCGGTTTTTGCCTCTATTTACCCTACAACGACCCTAACTATGGCAAGAAGCGTTTATTTGCCCAAAGATTTTCGATAAATCGAAATGAAAGTTCCTATTATCGCGGTGGCGAGATGAACATTGAATCACTAGGCCCAAATTCTTTTAAAGCAAAAAAATTAACTGACTTTCTTCTCTATATTGAAACTGAGCCACTTCAGCGCTTAATTAATGAGCTCCATATTGGATTTAAAGGTGTAACGCCTCGCCTTGAAGGGAGCCATAAAAACACTTGGTTTTTCGATCAATTCTATCCAGTACCTTTAAAAGAGTGTCCACAAAATATAACGATGACAGACTACTATACGCACTTTCCAGACAACTATATTAAAGCAGAGATCAGTATTCCGAAGGGTTGGAATTTCGCAGGCCCAGAGTCCAAACTAAATGACCCGCAAGGCATTAGCATCGAATACCGAGCAAACCACCTTGCTTTTATCGTTACAAAAGAACACAAGCACAAGATTGTTGAAATTTCGGGTAGAAAAGTTCGGCTCTATTATTTTAGCGAAAATTTTCTTGAATTGATCCCAAGCATTGGGCTTGCTTTGCAGTCTCATCAAAAGTGGTTTGGCCCCTACCCCTTTCCATCGCTAACAATAATCGAAACCAGTGAGGTTGAGAGAGTTGATGTGCAGGGTATGGTCTATTTAAATACGCCAAGACAAGATATATTTAAGACTCTACAAAGTAGCTGGATGAATTGGCGCCAATGGATGATTGTTTCTCTGCTAGCAAGTCAATGGGCGGGAGCCTCTTTGCAGATTGATAATCCAGATGACTGGTGGTTTTTAGCTGGATTTATTGAATTTGCGACTTTAGAAGCATTAAAATCAGATTCCTCAAAAAATACGCTTTTTGATTTACTAAATCCGGATAAAGGTGGAGATCGCGATTATACCTTGAACTATGAGCAATTTCAGCAAGCGCTCGCGGCACTGCTCTATGACCAAAATAAAACTAAACCACTAACAAATAGTTTTTATGGCTCGTTTGCAAAATATGATGATCAACACAAACTAAACTACATTCGGCATGCGATACTTCTAAAACAATTAAAACAGATAGCTGGAGAAACACCATTTGTAAATTTTATGCATCTATTTTTTCAAGAATTTAAATTTGCAAGTGTGCGGCCAGCAGATTTTGTTCATTTATTTTCTCGATTACCCTCACCGTTTTTGCCACAAAAGCGTGAACAGCTGAGCGCAGCCATTCGACAATGGTGGCAAAAAAGCGAGTGGCCTGATGTCGCTTTAAATAAATTTTCCAGTGATAAAACAAACGATCAAAAGTGGCGCACGACAATTGAATTAGAACAAATAAGCGACCTTCGCGTACCCTATGAGCTTAGATTAACAGATGCAAATGGCGAAAAAAATTCTATCATAATGGGAGATTATGGTCGCAATCAAAAAATTACTAAATATGAGACTGAATCTGATGCAGAAATTGTTTTAGCTGAGTTGGATCCCAATTACCAATTTTATGATAAGAATCGTTTTAATAATAAAAACACACTTCCGGGGATTAAATTCTTCCCAGGTAATTTGTCCACACTTTCAGATTCTGATTATTCATTGATTTGGCTGCCATTTGTATTTAGAAGGCCAGGCGAGCCATTTTCGTTATCTGTTGAAGGAGCTTTGTTTAGATTTATAGATAACATAATTAAAGCGAAAGTAGACTACGCGCCGGACCAAAGTTTATTGGGCTATGACTTACAGCATACAAGAAAAAACGAAGAACTGCTTTTGAACACAAGTTTTCAAATTACACGTAGCTATGATCAACTGCAAACATATCGCATCTTGCTTCAGCGCCAACCGCTTAGTGCTACTTGGAGCCATACGAGTATTTCCGCAGCGGCAGCTAGGATTGAAATTCTTGGTAGAAAAAATTATGGACATCAGCTTTTTGAGCTTGGTTCAAGCTCACAAGTTTCACTGCGCAATAATTTTTGTAAAGTTATGTTTGCTCCGAAATTAAGCGCTGCGCCCAAAACTGCCGCTATTAGCTATGAAAAATTTGAAGTGAACTCTAATGCACTATGCCAACTTTATCCCGGCTATGATTTTTCTCTTTCGAATTATCTCGGTAAAATAAATACTACAAACGATGAACTGCCCGCAGAACTACAGATAAATGCAGAGAGATTAGATGGCCCAAAAATAAGACTCGATGCTGGCGAAGACCAGATTTCTAAACATCTTGTTTCCTACAATTTCGATTTACTTCTACCGCTCCGCTTGGGGCTGCCTGAGAATACCTTTGTATTGACTCGAAGACTTCGCAGTAAGCTGTTCTATGATATTGGCCATTCCTTTAGACCAGAAGAAAAAAAATTCCGAGCCTATGGTCTGGGTATTGTTTTGCCCTTTGGCGGCCAGCTTAGTGGTATGAGCGCATTGTCTATAAGTCGCTTATCCCTCGTATCTGTCCTATATCGGGAATACGGCGACATTAAGTCGCACAAACCGAGTTTTTTATTTGATTTTTCTGGGAACTTATAGCGCTATTTTTGGCAAGATATCACAAATGCCGGCGGAATATTTAGCCCAACAAATTTTTTATTAACGTAGAGATAGTTACTTTGTAGATCATTTAAAAGATAGCGAATTTTTGGTAAATACAAGGCATGAAGATAAGTAAAAAGTCTTAGTTCTCCGCCATCTTTGAGCAATGAATATATTTCTATGAGCGTGCGATCGATAGTTTCCAAGGTCATAAACGAAAAAGGCAAACCGGAAACAATTAGATCGACTTGATTTTTTAAATCTGGAACATGCCGAATTAAATTTTCAGCGTAATCATTTATCAATTTAATATTTGGAAAATCTTTTTTAATGATCTGACAAAAATGTGGGTTACTTTCAACCGCATAATAATTGGTGTTTGCAACTAATTTAGAGGTTAAGCGGCGACTAAATGAGCCAGTTCCGGGCCCTAATTCAACGACGTTATGGAGACTATCAAAGTCAATGTTTCTCAACATCGCCTCGGATAAAGCGCCTGAAGACGGAATGACAGAACCTACTTCCAAAGGATTGGTCATGAATTGTTTAAAAAACGAAACATTTTCGCGACCTTTTTTTCTAATTTTTTTAGATTTAATGTTCGTCTGCATATTTTTACTGGAGCCTTTGATAAAACTTAAAAATTTGAAGGTGCGCATAGTGTTTGATCGCAAGCTTGAGCGCGAAGTTAGCAATGACAGCTACCACACTTCCAACTACGAAGCCAAATAAAACATCAAAAGGATAATGCACTCCAAGGTATACTCTGGATAAACCAACCAAAAAGGCCGCTCCTATAAACAAGGTAGGTAGACCAAAAATGCGCTTTCTGCGCATATTTAGAGACACAAATACGGCAGCTGCAAAACCATTTGCAGCATGATTAGAAGGAAATCCATATTCTCCTCCGCAACGCTCTGACACTAGGCGAAGGTCTTCTAGGCTATGGCAAGGCCGTTTTCTTTCTGCGAGTGGTTTTAAGATGCGATATGCAAATAGATCACTAAGACTCATAGCCAATAGAGCTAACACCAAGATTTTTAAAGGATAAAATCTTTTTTTTATAAAAAAGACAATAAACATGATTAAAAATAAAAAAATCCAAAAATAATTGGAGGAGATAAGTAGCATAAACTCATCAAGGACTTTAGGATATTTGAGAATTTCTGGCGTATTTATAATTTTAAACAGCTGTTCATCTATACTATTAAGATCTGATATCAGAGCCAACGCTAAACCCTTGTAAAAATAAATTTGACCAGTCAGTCAAAGATTGTTAGATTCACGGAAACAAATCTTACAAGATGCGTTATCTCAGAGAGATAGCGAAAAAGCGAAGCAAAAAAAACGGGGCACCACCAAAAAGACGGAAATGGGAGGGGAGCGGGGACTTCTGCGCCCAGTTTCTATTGAGCGCTAGGTCTGAAATCACTGATAGTATTTTTACTGCGTTCTTGCATGTCGATGTCGAGAGGCCTGAAACCTCGTCCAGGAGATGGTATTTGGCGATCAAAAGCGATTTGAGGTTTTAGCACTCTGCCTACTACTCGACTTTTGCCGGCGCTAACGGGCGATAGGGGCGCCTTTTTGGTGGCGGCAAGGGCATTTAATTTTACTTTTTCTTTTTTAACCGGCAATTTAAGGTTTATGCCCACTTTGGGGTCTTTAAGAACAGAATTTTTCTTTAATTCTAGATCATTAGAAGGAAAAATTTTGCTAGGTTCATAGAGCTCACCACTAATGATGTAAGCTCTTTGCCCCAATGGAATTTCAGAATCAGCGAGAGCTGATAGAGATAGGAAGCTGCCAAAAATTAAATTCAAAAAAATCAAATTCTTCATCGAGCACCCTTCTTTTTACTTATAAGCTCACCAATTTCGGGGGTGAGTGGGTACGCAAGAGTTCTCAGGTTTAATTTTCGTCATCAACCTATAAATCTTGAGTCTAAAATTACATTTTTATTAAAGCATTCCGATAAAACTCTGCCAAGAAAGGGGTTTGGCGAAATGCCGCATTTAATTATAGAACGAGGCCGAGATGCTGGAAAACGGATCTCGCTGACAAGCTTTCCGATCATTTTTGGCCGTGAAAAGTCATCAACGATCTTTTTAAAAGATGAGGATGTTTCAAGTCATCATGCTCAAATTAAACAACGCGGTCGTCTATTTATTTTACAAGATTTAGATTCAAAAAACGGCACCTACCTAAACGGCGAAAGAGTCCTAAATGCAATTATTAAAAGTGGCGACAAAATTTTAATAGGTCAAAATGAATTCAGATTTGTGACACAGCTGACATCTATTCAATTCACAAGTGAGCTTGAGAACTATGATCAACAAATAATCAAAGATCTTGGAATAAAGAGCCATAATGAAGACGACGAAGAAAATTATGACAATCTAGAAATTACTCGACTAGAAAATGTAAAGCATCTTCAAGACTACGAAAATGACGCGGTTTTTAATAAAAATCTCATGGAATTTGTCAGTTCCTTGCAGCTAGTTTTTCAACTCGAACAGGCGGCAATGATTCTATTTAAGAGCATTAAATCACTCGTGCCAGATCTATCGCGATCAGCGTTGTTTACCTGGAGAAGTAGTTCAAATGTGATTAAACCAAAATTAACACACCATTTTTCAGAGACAAATAAAAAATTTTTTATAGGCAAAAAAATTATAGAGGAAGTCATTAATAGAAAGCAGGGCGTGTGGATAAAAACAAAAGATATTAGGAATTCGAACGAGAAAATACCCACAAGAATCGTTTTGCCAATGTTTTATGATGAAGAGCCAATTTGTATCTTGCACTTTGAAATTGACAAACCCAAAGAAAATATTAATGCACAAATACTGCATAAAATTCAACAATTGATTGGTGGTGCAGCGGCAAGCTTTGAGGCGATGATACTTAAAAGCGAATTAGATATCTGGGTTGTTGGCATGATGGAGACTTTAGTTGCAACTATAGAAGCAAAAGACACTTATACCCACGGTCACTCTGAAAGGGTTGCAAAATATTGCCTTGCCATAGCGGAGCAACTCAAGCTTGACCGTCAAACTAAAAAAATTCTGCTGGCCAGTGCTTTGTGCCACGATATTGGCAAAATTGGTGTTCACGATGCTATTTTGAAAAAGGCAACTATGCTCAGCGCAGAAGAATATGAAGAAATGAAATTACATCCAACAATAGGCGCTGAAATCGTAAGCCATTTGCCTAACTCTAGCCGCTTTATTTCTGGAGTAAAGTATCACCATGAGAAATGGGACGGAACAGGGTATCCAGAAGGTTTATGCGGCGACGAAATCCCATTTTTTGCAAGAATAGTTGGCATCGCCGATGTTTTTGATGCAATGGTTTCAGGAAGAAGCTATTCGGGATTTCTTGACGAATCTGATGCCGTAGAAAAGCTTACAAATGAAAAAGAGCTTTTTGATCCTGATATTTACAAAGCTTTTTTAAAAGCCTATCAGTTTGGATCTCTTAACGTTAGGACTAATACCAAAAACAATAAGCTAAGATCAAAAAAGTAATCATTTAAGATCCAAAATAAAAAACTCTCATTGATGAAGGTCGAATTTAATAAACTGAATTTTCTTAGATTGTTTTGGTTTTTATAAAAAAAACCAGATTATTTTTAAAACTGTTTACCCTAATAAGTTTCATTTAAATAATATTACAGTAAAATTATGCTACACCAATTTTTTAAGGAGGTTTTGTGATTACGAAATTTTTCGTACTTCTTTTAACAATAGCTATTTCATGCAGTCCCACCAATCAAAGCTCAAAACAAAAAGAATTTAAAGTAGAAGAGCCGCTAGACCCTTTAATAGGGGAAGATATGGAAATGAGCTCTGTTTTTATAATTGATAGAGATGGAAAACAGAACCCCACTTCACACATGACACCAAAGAATGTTAAATTTGGGGTCTTTCGTGTAACAACTAAGCAAGTTCAAGAGACTATTTGGGATACGGAACTAGTTCTATCAGCGAGGAATGAAGTAACTGAGTCTGATCTTTCTCAATCGGAGTTTCAAGAGATTGTAAAAGAAGTTCACTCAGAAAATATTGCCAGCAATACGGCTAGGAATTGGCAGAAATTGTTTGAGTCAATGAGTTCAAGCGAATCTCCTGTAAAATTGAGTAAGGCAGAGTTTGCCTTTTATTTGGCTGAAAATGGCTTTTTCCCTCCTCTAAGTCCGGAGGGTGCTGCTACAAAAGAGATTGTAAATATAGCAGAATACTTTACGGAAATTTTCCCAACCATGCCAAAAAATTGGGCTGAATTTGTAAAAATCATTAAAATCGCTGCTATTAATGAGCAGATAAAAATCGAGCAGCAAAACGAAATCATTAAGCCAGATTCGGAAGTTAAAAAAATCCTAGGATATGATTTAGATAGAACGATATTTTTAGAACGAACTGAAGATGGAAAACCTTGTGGAACAGAAGAAGCACCCTGTATGAAAGTTGTTGAAAAACTTTTGTCTTTTGACAAAGTTATAAATAAAGAAACATCGCAAAAGCAGTTAAGTTCAAGTAGAGAGAGGGTTGGGGAGCGAAATCTCAATATTGCGGTTTTTAATACTGCCCCACTTTTTGATTTTGAAGAGCAAAAAGTTCAAATAAGTTTAACTTATACAGATAAAAATCAAGTGGTAGTCGACGGGGTTAAAGACTTAAGTGGGAAATATCGCTACAAAGATCCGCTGGTTACAAAGTTAGCCGATGGAAATTTTAAAATCGAACTTCAGCCATCTTTTCGCAACACCATAGATTTAGATTTTAAAGTAAATGCAGCTATAACAAATAATAATCAAAGTTTGGCGCTTTCATTTAGAGATGAAGAATATGTTAGACCAGAGCTAGCAGGTAGAACATCAGTTGATTATTCTTTGATCTATAGAGGCAAGAACAAAACAAATGCTTTCTTTTCAAAAGACAAAATAATTCTACCTTGGAACAACACATTAACAGACATGGGCGCATCAAGAGCTATTACAGTTACGATACCTGCTGAACAAGTTAAAAAAGCGATTCAATCTAACATCAATGAGATTAATGGGCTTTATAATCTAAGGTGGGTTGAAAATAGAAGAGACCTGCCATTTCAATATTATAGCAGTGAAAGTCCAAGAAAAAACAATAAAGGTGAGTACATCTTTCAAGAAATCTGCTTTTTTATAAAAGGCGGAACTATTGAGAATGTTGGTTGTTGAAATATTTTGCTTAGATTCTGTTTAAATTAGAAAGCATACGCATAATTTAAAGCATAATTTGCTTTATTAAATTCATGTGCATAATTAGATTCTTTAACACCTGGAAGTAAACTTACAGTCAACTTAGTTGAGTGAGCGCCTGTGCTTTTGGTCAAGCTAAATGCGCGGGTGTTTTTAAGGTGATTGTAAGTGATGTCAAAGCCGATTGGATCATACATAGAACCTAATATATTCGTCCAAGAGCTGTTGGTTGGCGTCCAGTCCTCAGAATAGGTGCGCTCAATTTGGCCTGCAATGCCAGTTGGAATTCTAAGAATATGAACTACAGTGCTTGTATCGCCTTGGAAAGTTTGTTTTAGTGTGTAGTAGCCATCTACTTGTTCAAGAGCTGCAGAGACACCAAATTTGGGCTTACTCTTTGCGTCATCGGCATTGGTAAGTTCTTTTTCTAAGGGACTCGCAGGACTGATTCTGGTTTTAAATGCCAAAGACGGCATCTTGGCAGTTAATGCTGTCCACGTGGCGTTCTCTTTTTCTATTCCTTCTAAAAACAATTCCTCATCTATTTGCTGCAAACCGGACTTTTCGTTTAGCATCGACTTTTCAGCAATTTCCCATTTCAAGTTGGATTTTCTAGCTGAAGAAAGCTGGTCAACAGTCAACTCGTCTAAGGCGGCAAAACTTTTACCGTCTGCGTCATCGGAAGGCTCAATTTCAGCTAAAACAAGACCATAACGTACAAACCGATGTTTATTGTTAACTATCTGTGTAGGCGAATTTTCTTTCTCAAAAAAAGAGAATAAATTTCCGAAAGAAAATTCGAAAGAGATGCCAGACTCAAATACTTTTGCAATTTCAATATTATCTTTCAACGTCGTTGCACTTGCTTGAACAAAATCTTTGCTAATTTCTTTCGTCAAAATATTTGTATCGACTTTTGTTTTTTGAGGAAGATCTCGCTGCAATCCAACAGTCCATAGAAATTGTTTATCGGTTTGTGGCGCGTTTTTTTCTGCTTCTGTTTTTAGAATATTCTTCTTCTTTTTTTGCAGCGCTGTTAATGTTTTCCCGACAGAATTTACAGTTCCAAAAATTTTTTGTTCCAGTGTGCCGCTAGGTGCTGGTGGCTCTTTGATTTTTCCATAGAAATCGCGATAAATATTAACGTGGTTAATGGAGGGTTCCAATAGAACCTCTTCAGCATGGGCTGAATATCCATATGCCGTGCAAAGAACAAAAAATAACTGCTTGAAGCGTAGCATTTTCAACATCCACAATTACAAGAGTAGGAGCAACAGGCACATGAATCTAATCTCAAAGGAGCAAGGAGCATGCCATTTGAATTGTTTTGCAAGGTGTAATAAATATTGATTTTTAGTAGTGCAAAGAGGTGTCAGACTGTAAAGTTTTTATACAGTCTTTAGCATTCTGGGCAGGTTTAAGCTATGCGGGTACTTTTGGCTCTTAAAACTTCTGTAGCGTTACTTATGCTAAGTTCTTGCTATGTTTCACGGCTTGCCTATGAGCATAGTGCGCTGCTATTAAAGCGGCAAAAGATCAGCGAGGCGGTTTCTGATGGTAAAGTTGATGAGAAAACAAAAGCTAAACTAAAAGAAATTCAAGAGATTTTGGAATTTGCTCGGCAATCGGGGTTTAATGTCGGCGACGCCTATGAATATTTTATTAATCTAGAGCGCAGCGCTGTTTCTTATGTTGTGCAGGGCGCACCACCTGAAGAGTTAAAACTTAAAACTTGGTGGTTTCCTATTGTAGGGTCAGTGCCTTATTTGGGCTACTATGATGAAAAAGATGCTCTGAAAATGCAGAAAGAGCTAGAAGATGAGGGCCTCGAAACAAATGTTTCTGGAGTGAGTGCCTATTCAAGTTTGGGTTGGTTTAGTGATCCGGTATTCACACCTATGCTAAAAAGATCGCGCGAAAGTCTTGCGGAATTGATATTTCATGAACTAACCCATCGCACGATTTGGATACCTGATGAAGCTCAATTTAATGAGCGTTTGGCTGATATTGTTGGTAAATACACCGCAATTCAATATCTCGAGAAAAAGAAAGATCTAGCAGCTATAGAGCGATTGAAGTCGAAGCACGAAGATAGTCAATTGTTCTCACATTGGGTTAGTCGACTTAAAAGTGATGTAGAAATTCTTATTAAAAAATACCGCAAGAAACAGATAAATTTTGCTAATTTCAAAGAAGAAAAAAGAAAAATTTACGCTGCGGCTATCTTGGAGCCCTTGAAACCAAAGTTTAAGCTAGTGGACTATGTTGGAAATGAAGCCTGGAACAACGCGTCTTTGATGGCGGCCAATCTTTATCGCGAACCTAATCTTGAATTAGACAGGGCCTTAAACTGCCAAGAGGAGCCTCGCCTTAAGAAATTTTTCGCAAAAATCGAGCAAGTCATTACACAAAAAAAATCAGCTGGGTTTGTTAAGAACCCAGCTGAAACTATTTGCGTGATATTCTAGCATTTTTTAAGTGTTCAAGTTATTCTTCAACATCAAAGTCATTTGATTTAGTTTCGCATAAAGCCTTAGCTGTAATTGGTCTTGGGTTATCTACGCCAGCTTGGCAGATTTGGAAATTTAGTTGGTCAATCGCATGTGCTTTACCGCCATCCCCATCTAAATCACAATTAGCATCAGATTGAGCTTCAAAGAGCTGGCTTTTGTCGGAGTCTTTATTTGGAGCATACGAGGCTTCACAGCGGATATACTTTTCAAAAGCCACAGCTGTACAAGCTCTTTGCGCGCGCTCTTGGAAAACTTTGCATTCTTCGCGCACTTCTTCTTTAGGTTCATCTGGATTGAAGGGCTCGACTTCTTGACAGAAATATTCAGCAGCATCGGCATTTATCTTGCTTTTGTAGCCTTCGCGGTCTTTCAAATTACCATCAAGTGCCATCTCATCTGTGCCTCCTCCAGGTGAAGTCTGAGCAACACAAGTAACAAAATAGCAACCATGCTCGATTTGTTCGTGGCCAGCTTCATTTTCCGCCGGGCGGGAAGATACAACTATGCTTGTATCTTTTTTACATATTCGTAAAGAAAACTTTGAATAGTCTTCTTGTTCGCACGGTGGTAAACTCTTAATACCTTCCTCTTCGACAAGAGGAGGTGCGTGTCTAATCTCTTCGAGATTACATCCTTCCTGTTCGCATGGCGGTAAACTCCTTATACCCATCTCTTCGGCAAGAGGAGGTGCGTGTTCGATCTCTCTGACACGACATCCTTCTTGTTCGATATATTTTGTTTGTTTTTTAAGATATCTAGTGAGCTCTTTATCAACAAGCTCTTGAGATTTGACTAGGTCTGAACCTTCCGCTGCTGGAGCGTCCTTTTTTGCATCGGAGCCATTTCCACTAAAAATGTTCTCTCCTAAGCTACAGGCTTGTATCAAGTTGAACGCTAGTGCTGAAATTAGTAAGTAGTGTTTGTTTATCATCGGTATTTTCTCCTTTGTGGATATAGTCACCGTTAGTTATCGGAATTTGGGTACAAAGGTTTAGGAGAACCAATAATCCATATTTTTATAAGCGCTTACGCGAAATATTTCATATGCAAGGTCTACTGCATTTTAGGGCTTCTGCGCAAAATAGAGGGTGTTTTTTTGCGATTCTAAACCTGAAGGCTCACTAGGGGTCCGTCTTTCTTAAATATCTCTTCTCCGATTACGCAAGCCGGAGCGCAGACAAATGGTAGAACATGGTACGAGATTTTAACTTTTTCATGTGGCCCCTCGATTTTTTAATTTATTTGAACTTAATCGACGCATAACATTAAGATCTTATCGGACGTGGATATTTAATTGAATAGGCCTAGATGCAAGATTCCATATTCTGATGTATACTGACTCGCCCAATAACTAGGAAAATATACAGTGTCTAAAGTCGAACTTCTTAATGATCCTAGCGGTATTAAAACTAAGCTTAACGAGCGTGACAGTCGCGGTCTTCGGGAGCTACTCGAAAGCATGCCCGAAGCTGATATTGCCGAAGCTTGCTCGGAGCTTAGCTTAAAAGAGAACATAGTTCTTTTACGTTTAATTAGCCGTGAGCGGCGGCCGATTTTATTCGCTTACTACGAACAAAAAATTCAAGAAACACTGCTGCACGAACTACCTGAGCTTGTGATTTCTTCTATTGTTAATGGCATGGAATCTGACGATAGAACCCGCATGCTTGAGGGGCTTAGCCCTGAGGCCCGTCATGAAGTCATGCTAAAACTAAGCCCCGATCAACATAAAATTGCTTGGCAGTTACTGAATTACCCAGAAGATTCTGTTGGTCGTTTGATGAACACAGACTTTCTTGCCATCCGAAAGAGCATGACAGTTCAAGAGGCTCTGTCCTACATACGCTGGCGTTATCACCAATCAGAAAAGAACCTAGAGTGGATTTTTGTTACCAACGACAAAGGTGTCTATGAAGGTGAGCTCAGTCCGGCAGCACTTATTACTATTGACCCACTGACAAAAAAAATCGAAGAAGAAATGGGGCAAGCTCCACAGACTTTAAATGTGACAGATGAGGCTGTGTTAGCCGTTGATTACTTTCGAAAGTACGACGTCACACACTACCCTGTCACGGACAGCAATGGCAAACTCGTCGGCTATGTGACTGCAGATGATGTGTTTGATGTTGCGGAAGATGAAGCAACTGAAGATATTCAGCAGTTTGGTGGTGTAGCCAATCTCGAAGATTCTTATTTTCAAACCCCGCTTTTTACATTAATGCGTAAACGCGCTGGTTGGTTAAGCATTTTATTTGTAGGCGAACTCTTTACGGGCAGCGCTTTAAAGCACTATGACGAAACGATCGCTAGCATGGGCTTTTTGATTTATTTTGTTCCTTTGATTCTATCCTCAGGTGGTAATTCTGGATCGCAAGCAGCGTCTTTGATTATTCGAGGCATAGCGGTACGAGAGATGCAATTTTCTGATTGGCGCCGCGTCTTTCATCGTGAGTCCATTACTGGAATTTGTTTAGGCCTAGTTTTGGGCGTGATGGGAGCTATAAGAGCATGGACCTGGGGCTATCCTTGGGTCGTGAGCGCAATAGTGTCTATCACTTTGGTCGGAGTTGTCTGTTTTGGCGCGGTCGCGGGCTCTATGCTGCCATTTATGCTTAAGCGCGTAAATGTCGATCCGGCAGTTAGCTCGTCGCCATTTATTGCATCTCTAGTCGATCTTTTTGGCATATTGATTTTTGTAAATGTTGCGATCTATATGACAAATTTGGTCGGACTTAAAGGTCTACCTTAATGTGGATAGATGATTTAATTCTAGAACAGTCTCATCAAGATATTTTTTTTAAAGTTCTAATTCCTCAGAGCACGATGGTAGTGCTGGGCAGCGCTAACTCTGCAGAGAAAGAATGTCAAGTCGAAGCTTGCAAACTTGATGGTGTCCCCATTTTAAAGCGATACGGCGGAGGTGGCACAGTGGTGTTGTACCCGGGCTGTATCGTAATAAGTTTAGGTGTTTGGGTTAAAAACATCTATCATAATGACAAGTATTTCAAAAGCATAAATCAAGCAATTATTCGCGCTTTGGCGAGCTATAATAGCAGATTTTCTAAACTCACCCAAAATGGCATCAGCGATATTGTTCATGGCGAAAAAAAGATCGCTGGAACCTCTATTTTTCGCAGTCGAAATTACTTATTGTATCAAGCGTCGTTGATTTGGAGTTTGGATATTGAATTGATAGAGCGATACTTACAGCACCCCAGTCGAGAGCCGGCCTATCGCAACAAGAAATCCCACCGTGATTTTTTAAGTGACTTAAAGAGCATGATATCTTCGCCAGTCGAAAGTGACGCGATAGACGCAGTGGCTTTCTTGAACAAAAATGTCTCTAAATTTCTAGTCGAAGAGCTGAATTCCGAACTGATCCCCTCTTGTTCGGAACAGGTGCCGCATTTATTGAAGCGAGCTAATAAGGCTCTTTAAAACTAATTAGTCGGCCGTGCATAAGTCTTAAACATCAGAATGCATCTAGTGTTTAAAGAAAATATTTGATAAAAAAACTACCAGAAAACATGTTCCACCCCATTCATTTCTGGTAGTTTATGCGTCCTAAAGATTTGCCAAAACAGCGTGATCTATTCAAAGTTTCTCTAAGCCCAATCATAGATCTAAATCACCCGTTAGTAGTGTTATCAAAAAAGATCGATTGGCTTCGATTTGAAGCTAAATTTGGCG
>JAGOVF010000006.1 GCA_018060885.1 Oligoflexales bacterium
ATCGTCAATAAGGCTTTAGAATCTACTCTTGACGCTCCCTTTGATGTTTACAATATAGGAACCGTCTGTTCTATCATGCGGACGCGCAAGCTACCTGACGGGCGCATGAAGGTCTTAGTTCAAGGTTTATATAAAGGGCGGATTAATCGACTAGAACGCGCCAATCCACATCCAGTTGTCAGTGTCGATAAAATCTCTGACCCAGCCTTTGAAACCAAATCTGCTGATATTGAAGCGATGATACGCGCCGTCCGCGAGCACCTTGAAAAAGTAGTAAGTCTAGGCAAAGTGCTTTCACCCGATATATTAATGATCCTCGAAGACGTAAAAGAGCCCGGTAGACTCGCTGATCTTGTAGCTGCAAACCTCGGATTAAAAGTCAATGAAGCCCAATCAATTCTAGCAATCTATCATCCTGTGGAACGGCTTACGCGCGTTCATCATTTTCTATCGCGAGAAATTGAAGTCTACCAAATGCAAGTGCGCATTCAATCACAGGCCAAAGAAGAAATCGGCCGGATGCAGCGTGAGCATTATTTAAGAGAGCAAATTCGTGCACTCAGAAGCGAACTGGGTGACGGAGACCAAAAAGATGATATCGACGAATTCTGGAAAAAAATTGAATCTATAAAACTCTCCGATTCTGCTAAAGAAGAAATTTCAAAACAAATAAAACGCCTAGAAAGAATGCATCAAGAAAGTAGCGAAGCAACCATCACTCGCACTTATATTGAAACTGTTTTTTCTATGCCTTGGGGAACTGTTACCTCAGATAACATAGATTTGAAAAACGTTGCCAAGGTACTTGAAGAAGATCACCATGGTTTAGGACAAGTTAAAGACAGAATTATTGAATACATGGCTGTCAAAAAATTGAACTCTAAAGCAAAGAGCCCAATTATTTGTTTTGTCGGGCCTCCCGGTGTCGGTAAGACTAGCCTTGGAAAATCCATAGCTCGATCAATGGGACGAAACTTTGCACGCATCGCCTTAGGCGGAGTCAGTGATGAAGCAGATATACGTGGACATCGAAAAACTTATATCGGAGCTTATCCCGGACGTGTGATTCAAGCTATAAAACAAGCGGGAAGCACCAACCCAATCATCATGTTAGATGAAATCGATAAGCTGGGCTCTAGCCATCGTGGAGACCCATCTTCGGCTTTATTAGAAATTCTCGACCCCGCACAAAATCATAGTTTTGTTGACCACTATCTTGGGATTGAATTTGACCTGTCAAATATTATGTTTATAGCAAATGCAAACACTCTCGAAACCATCCCCGCTCCTCTGCGTGATCGCCTTGAGATCATCGAAGTGTCTGGATATTCTGAAGAAGAAAAGCTTGTCATCGCCAATCGATTTCTCATTCCAAGACAGATCACTGATGCAGGCTTAAACGAAGACGAAGTTTTGTTTAGCAAGTCTGCAATCTCTACTTTAATTAATCACTATACAAGAGAAAGCGGTTTACGTGGCTTGAACAAAAAAATCGCATCTATTTGCCGCAAAATTGCTCGCCATGCTGCAGAATATCGCGATGAGCAAATAGAAAAAAATAAAACTGAAAAGCCTATGCCCGTTATTCGAGTGACTCCTGCTGCTGTAAAGCGCTACTTAGGAGCAAATATATTTAGTGGCGAATTTTATTATAAAGAGACCATCGTGGGAGTTTCTTTTGGCTTAGCCTACACCCAATATGGCGGCGAAGTTCTAGCGATAGAAACCTCTCTGCTTCCGGCAAATAACGCTAAATTAGTCCTAACTGGCCAGTTAGGTGATGTTATGAAAGAATCAGCTCAAACGGCATACAGCTTTGTCCGTGCCAATGCAAAAATATTAGGTATTGCTAAAGAAACAATCGATAGCCACGAACTACATCTGCATATTCCAGCAGGAGCAATACCGAAAGATGGCCCAAGTGCTGGGATTGCTATTGCGAGCTCGATGATTTCTGCGCTGCTTGCCCGCGCTCCTAAAGCCAGAATTGCTATGACGGGAGAAATTACGCTCAACGGCTTAGTCTTACCAATTGGCGGCTTAAAAGAAAAAGTTCTTGCCGCACAACGTGAAGGCATCGAAATGATCTTAGTTCCCGACGGCAACAAAGAACAGCTTTTAGAACTTCCTATCAATGTCAGAAAGAAATCAACGTTTGTCTTGGTGAAAACTTATTCATCAGTTTTTACGGCTCTATTTGGCGATAACGTCGTCGAAATTTCTGTAAGAACTCCAGGTACCAACTCTGAAAAAATTGCTAGTTAGCTCACAGCAGAAGGGCCCGCGGGTCTGAAAATTTACACTCCAAAATGATCTTAAGTTTTACGGAGTTTTGGGCATTTTATGCATCTAAAGTTGCTTGATACAAACTGCTTTTTTGAGAGATACTTTAGAAAGCAGGTCTAGGCTTGGTCTGAACGGACTACCAGAGGAACTGGTGAGGGCGGGATGCCCGAACCGATAGCGATAATTTTGCCATGGATGGCATAAAAATTGAGCGGTCCTCTGGTAGTCCGTTCAGACCAAGCCTAGACCTGCTTTCTAAATGAAAGTCGCTCAAAAAAATGTGTGCATCACGAAGCATTGGTCAGTAGTCAATTGTCAGATTTTTGTGGGATTAAATTAATATTTTTCTAATTGCGAAAATTCTCTTCGAATTTCTTCGTCCAAGATTCGCTTATTTCTCAAAAAATGAGGTAGAATAAATTGTATTTAAATATCTAAATTTACTTGGGTATTTTAAATACAATCTATTTTTATTTTTAGAGGAGCGCACTATGGATTTTCTGTCATGGCTTGGAAAGACGCTGGTCGCATTTGTCATTTGGGTATTTATTTTTTCTATTCACATTGGCGAAAAGATGCTTTTTAATCATGCGCATGAAACATTGATACAAAATTCTTTTATTCAAGGGATAGACCAAGAATTGACCTCTCTATGGGAAAACATAAATCAAACTACTAAGTTGACCTTTGCAAATCCGGAAGAAGATGAAGAAGAGAAAGAAAATTCCCAAGGCACTCGCCTATAAGCCTTCTCTATGATTGCAATTTCAGTTATTTATGTTAATTAGTGCTAGGTATTGCAGCTCTGAACTCAGTGCGACACGGCTTAGTTCTTGTTTAAAAGAATCTAATAAACATAACTTCTCGAAAAATAGGAGTTCGCCATATGGCGATCTTAAAAATTGTAGAATGGCCCAATAAAGTTCTAGAAACCAAAGCTAGCGAAGTCACAGTTTTTAATGAAGCTGTTCAAAAATTTGTGAAAAACATGCATGAAACCATGATTGCATCAAATGGCATTGGTCTAGCTGCAAATCAAGTAAATAGTTTGCAAAGAATTATTACAATCAAAATTCCATTTGCTGGGCATCGCTACGAAAAAGAAGAAAAAGAAGAGCGCCTCTGGTGGCATGACAAGGATTTCACCTTTATAAATCCAGTCATCACTAAAAAACAAGGCAAGATTAAATACCAAGAAGGATGTTTAAGCTTTCCACAGATCTATGATTATGTAGACCGTGCTTCAGAGGTCTGGGTTCAGGCTAAAGATGAAAAAGGTGTCGATTTTGAAGTACACGCGACGGGTTTATTCGCAGTTTGTTTGCAGCATGAAATTGACCATATCGATGGGATTGTTTTTATTAATCGCATGAGTCGTTTGAAGTCTTCAATGATAAAGAAAAAAATTCTAAAAACAACGGTTTTTGATGAAACAGAAGAGTTCACTCATGCCTGAAAAAAAAAAGTTTTAGTCGCCCCATCACTTCTCGCAGCTAATCCATTGCATTATGCAGAAGAATTAAAGAGTGTCGAATCATGCGGAGCAGACTGGCATCATCTTGATGTTATGGATGGGCATTATGTGCCAAATCTTACTTTTGGACCACCGCTTATATCCGCAATTAAAAAAGTTAGTAAAATACCTTTAGATGTTCATATTATGGTCAGCAATCCTGACGTCACGGCTTTTGATTATATAAAAGCTGGCGCGGATTATCTGGTATTTCATATTGAAATCGCTATCCATTGCCATAGATTAATCCAAGCGATTAAAGCCGCTGGGTGCAAAGCTGGAGTCGCACTCAATCCGGGCACACCAGTTGAAATTTTAGAACCGATTTTGGCTGATTTGGATTTGATTAACGTCATGTCAGTAAATCCAGGCTTTGGTGGCCAAAGTTTTATCGATAGCTGCATCCCCAAAATATCAAAATTACGTCAGTTGATCGACCGCGCTTCTCTAAAAGGCAAAACGCTTATACAAGTCGACGGAGGAATAAATGCCGAAACTGGCAAGCGAGTTGTAGATGCTGGGGCAGATGTTTTAGTTGCTGGCACTTACATCTACAGCGCAAAAGACCGTCAGGCCGCAGTAAAAAGCTTGCGATTTTAATTTGGATTTTATTGGAGAATCTAAGTGTTTTTATTAGGGCAAGACAATCTTAATTCCACGACTTTAGTATCCTTAGCAAAGTCTTCGACAAAAAATGCTTGGGGAGTTGATGAAAATACATGGAAACGACTGCAAACTACCAGAAAAGTAGTTGATAAATGTGTAACAGAAAATAAAGTCGTCTATGGAATTAACACCGGCTTCGGCTTTTTATCAAATGTTTCTATTGAAGCATCAAAACTGAGAAGCCTGCAAATAAATCTCATAAAATCCCATGCTGCAGGCGTTGGAGCACTCCTCCCAGTAGAACAGGCCCGTGCCTTATTGATACTAAAACTGCACAATTTGCTGCTCGGAGGTAGCGGAGTCAGCCAAGCTTGTATTCAAAGCCTACTTCAACTTCTAGAAAAAAACCTCATTCCTGCAATTCCTTGCCAAGGCAGCGTTGGTGCAAGTGGAGACTTAGCACCACTTGCACATATGGCACTTGTAATGCTGGGTGAAGGTCAGGTTTTTTTAAATAAAGAGTTGTTGGATACTGAAATAGCCTTTAAGCAGCTCGCAATCAAACCTTATGAGCCTCAAGCAAAAGAGGGGTTGGCGCTTATAAATGGCACGCAGTTTATCGCAAGTTTAGCAGCATTTGCTCTAGAGCAAGCAAAAAACATTATGCGCAGTGCTGATGCCATTGCAGCTCTATCACTAGATGCGTTTCGCGGCAGCCTCAGTCCATTTGATGAACGTCTACATAATCTAAGACCTCACCGAGGGCAAAAAGAAGTCGCTAAGAATTTTCGCAATATATTTGGCAGCCATGATGAGATTTTAAAAAGTCATGAAAATTGCAATCGAGTACAAGACCCGTATAGCTTTCGCTGTATTCCGCAAGTCCACGGTGCAAGCCGCCAAGGTATCTATCATATTGAGAGTGTGATAAACCAAGAGTTGAATAGCTCGACAGACAATCCAGCTGTTTTTGATGACGGTGATATCATTAGTGGGGGTAATTTTCATGGGCAGCCCTTAGCCTTAGTCTTAGATTACTTAGCTATTTGTGTGGCTGAATTCGGCAGCATCTCAGAACGTCGTATTGAGAAGTTGACCAATCCTCATTTTAGCGATTTACCGGCTTTCCTATCGAAAGAATCAGGCGTCAATTCCGGTTTTATGATCCCTCACGTTGTGGCCGCAGCTCTTGTTTCTGAAAATAAAATTCTTTGCCATCCAGCTTCTGTAGATAGCATCCCAACATCTGCAGACAAGGAAGATCACGTCAGCATGGGGCCCATTTCTGCCAGAAAAGCCATTAAAATCAATGAGCATCTTAGTAAGATTCTTGCAATCGAGCTGCTCACGGCATGTCAAGGCCTAGATTTATTAAAACCATTACAGCCTTGCAAACCTCTATTAGCTCTACATAAGGCTACGCGAAGTTTCTCTCCTGAATTAACTCAAGATCGTTCTTTAAGTCGAGATATAGAAAAAGTGGCGGGCTGGATTCTAAATGGTGGTATTATTGACTTGTTTTCTGAGCAAAAGATTGAATTAATTTAAATCAGTGAAAAAAAAAGTAATGAAGGACTTGTGATGAAAAATTTTTTAAATCTAATCATTTTTAGCTTAATTTTATGCGGAGAAATCTTCGCACAAAATACCAGCATTCAAACTTCCCCGCCGATAAAAATCGAGCAAGTCGGTGGAACTTACAAAATTGAAGCCATCAATAAATATGTTGGAGGAGTGAAAGTGATATTTGTCAGCAGCAGTAGTGCTGATAAATACCAAAGATTAATTTTGGATACTCAACACATTCATATCGGTTTAGACGTCGGAGACGAACTAAGAATATCTTCAGAAGTAGAATCTATAAATAAAAGCACAATAAATATTCGGCAAGTCCTCGTTTTCCTTCCAGCTGTAGAGTCTCACACTCCAGTTTGGCTAACTTCAAAGAATTTATTAGTACCTGATTTTTTTTCAAATAAAAATATTCTTAAAATGCATGTTCCGCAAAGCGACTATTTAATTTTTTAATATAGAAGGCTGATATTTGCGCTACGATGCACATCCTCGTTATGGCGGAAATTTACAAAGATTTTCTTGGCCGCAATTCCTATTTAGAAGCTGTGCTGGTTGGATATTAATATCTATTTCTATTTTTTTTATAATAAGCAGCTGGATGAGCGGAGACATTTTTTTTACTAACCCTAAAGCGCTCATTAGCTTGGGTGCACAGGATCCTGTGAAGCTCGTACAAGGCGAGTATTGGCGTTTTTTAACTCCAATGTTACTGCACGGCGGACTCATTCACTTTCTTTTTAATGCCTATGCAATCTCTTATGTAGGGCGAGATCTTGAACCGGTGCTTGGTTCAAAGTATTTTCTTCTTATATTTGTACTTTCTGGCTTTGCAGGATCGATTTCTAGTGCAGTTTTTTCAACTGTTTTGAGTGTTGGAGCATCCGGAGCTATATTTGGTTTACTCGGCGCAGGTCTCTATATTGAATATGCCGTTGCAAAGCTTATCAAAACAAGCACCGGGGTAAAGCCAAAGGTTGGGCCCTATATGATGCTTTTACTAATAAATATACCTTTGTCGTTTTTGCCAATGATAGATAGTTCAGCGCATTTTGGTGGCTTATTATCTGGATTTATGTTGACTTATATTTTGACAAAAATGCGACCAAGTCGCCTAAATAAACAAAATAAAATTGTCGGGTCTATGGTTTTGATTTTGTACACAGCGATTCTAAGTTTTGGATTTATGCTCGGCACTGATAGAAGTTTTGTAAAAGAGCGTTTGCTTCTAAAGTACAAAGAAGAAACTCATGTTCCCCAACAAATAATTTTGCTAAATCAAATAATGGAACTTGATAGTGATGAAGTTGAATAGAATGTCTTATGTTGCAAAAATTAATATTTAAAATTCAACTTTTCCTTATCGGGATGCTAGCTAGGCTCATAGATCTCACTTTAAGCTATAGATTTGTTGGAGTCGAAAATCTTGAACTGGCAAAAGCGCAGTCTGAAAGCGGAGTGTACATCTTAGCGCTTTGGCATCGCTATGCTCTTCTGGGTGTTATGGGTCACGAAGGCCAAAACATTGTTCCTCTTGCTAGTCAATCTAAAGATGGAGAAATAGTTGCCTATGTTGCAAATATTTTTCGCATGAAGTGCGTGCGTGGAAGCTCAAATCGCGGCGCGATTGGCGCGGTTAAAGAAATTCTTCGCAGCATCAGCGAAAACAAAAACATTGCCATCACCGTCGATGGCCCAAAAGGACCTGTTTATGTCGCAAAATCAGGAATCATTGATATCGCGGCAAAAACTGGGGCTGCTATTGTTCCTATGAAACCAATAGCCTCTCGCAACTGGATATTATATAGAACATGGGACAAAACCTGCATCCCAAAACCCTTTAGCCGAGCGACAATTACTTATGAGAAACCTTTTTTTATAGAAAAAAATGCCAGCGATGCACAACGGGCTCAATACTTAAAAAAATTAGAGACCTGTCTAAATACATAATTTTTACAATCAAGCAGCTAAAAGCGCGTGTTTCTCGCCATGAGAACAAAGATAAAACTGCCGAATAAATTCTGCAATCGTATAAATGTCTTTTTCGAATTCAGGGTTTTCACGTTGGAATTTTTGGAAAAGCTGCCGAGTCATTTTTGTTGCGTAATTATAAAGCTCAATATTTTCTGAAACAATATGCGCTTCGAAAATTAGCTTTTGCAGTAGCGGTGCCATATGTGGATCTCCACACTGTTTTTGTAAAAAAGCGGCACTCAACAAAAACTTATCAACTTCCCCCTGCCACTCCAACTCCGCCTTATGAACAGACCGATTTTGGCACCCTCGATTAATAATTAGGTGAAAGTGGCTAATTTCCTCCGCCAATATACAAAAGGACGATAGATTGTTTGACGTCAATGCTTTTCTTGGGTCTAAACTATTAAGTTCATCCCATACAACATCTGAAACGTGGAGAGCGATAAAAGCTTCTTCATTGTTTTGTGTAGGCAAATACCAAACGGATCCTGCCGAATTCCATTCCGAATTATTAGTAATTGCATCCCCGCAGATTCGTTTTAGTTCAGATTTTGAAACGATAAAATCTTTTGCGCTATATGAAAGAGGAAATTGATAAAACTTTTCCAGCTCGTTTTCAATTTCTTCGATTAAAGATAGTAATTTATTACCCTTTTCAATCAAGTTTTTTGCCTCTCTCGTGCTCCCTGCTTATTGTGCTTTACGTGTATTGGTTTGAATTGGTGAAATTCCGCTATCTTCTAATACCTTTCTTAATCGATTGGAGTTCGTCTTTGTCCACCGATCATAGATTGCAAGTATATTGGAAGGTTGATTGATAGCATTTGTATCTGAAATATCCGCAACCACTTCTACCAAAGTTGGAAAATTATTCGCCAGATGAGCATAAAGCGACGAAAAATGATCGTCGTGGCTTTTTTCTTTAAAGATAATTGAAACATTCGCGTAGGCATTTTTTCCCATGGTGATAAAATATTCGATATCGAATGTCTTTCTATTAAAATAGTCTTGGAAAAATCCAGAAACATATAAACTTGTATCACCGAGGTGTTTTAGAATTTTCAATTTTTTTTCGCTACTCTCAGCTTCATGCGCTTCTTTATAGAGCAAAGCCAAAGGGGTATGTAAAAATCCATTGTTTTGGTTTTTTTGTTCGCTCATCATTTTGTGAGGTTCAATGAAATCACAAAGCAGGTTTACTAGATAAAATTGAATGTCGCTGTTGAGCTTGACCTGCTGCTTATTTATGGCGCTTTGCACCATTTCGTGGAAAAATTCTTTTGCGCTGATAGTTAGACTGCTGTTGCCTTCAGCTCGCATAATCTTTATCTCCCAAAAGCTTCGCCCTTAATAAATTACACCACTAATTGGCCAGTCAATCAATACGATGCCGCCATATTTCTCTTCTGTTGTTTCGGAACTTTAGTGATAAATATTAAGAAATTTAGCTTGTTTGCAGCTCGATTGCCCGTATATGGGTTGAGTCATTAAATTATATTAATAAATTCATGTAGTTAAACCTTGTAATTTGAGTACACCTCTTGCCTTGCTCCTAATTCAAGGGCTTTTAATTGAAATTTTGCGAATTTGAATCTTTTATCAAAAAATTGCTCCCCTCCCCGATTATTACCTGACGCATTCATACCGAAATGGAGGAGAGGGCTATTTTTCCTTCATTTAGAGGCACCTTTGTTTGATCAGATTGACATAGAACTTTTAAAAGACTTTCGAATATTTTTAGACCAAAACGTCATTCAAGGTGGTTATCGACTTTTGTGGATATTTTTTTGGCCTATTTTGTACTATTGGCCAATCAAAGAACTGCAAAAAGACGACATATTAACAGCGATACTGTACGTCGCTTTTTTAACTTTCTCTGGATTGTGTTTAATTATTTTTCCGCTTGAATATCTAAAAGAAGAAAACTCGTTTGCATTCTATTCTTTTATTTGTGTTGTTTTTGGCGCTCTTGGATATATGCGTTGGCAAAAAATAAGTGTTTTAGCTCATTCGCCTCTAAAGGGGCAAAAAAAATTAATTGAGGAAAATAAAAATGGCAAAGAATAAAGAAGCTAGCAAAAAAAGGGCCGAAGGCAATGAGAATTTTGCCAGTGAAGCACACTACTCAAAGATAATAATAAATAGAACCATGCGACTCAGTTTTTTACCGATTTTTATTCTATTGTTTTTTATTTTTTCTGGACTAATCTTTCAAGCTCTTGTCCGTGGAGAATCCTGGGTAACCTTGGTTTTTCCTATACTGGGAATGGCAGCGATGATTTGCCTTTTTCCACTTACTGAAGAGTGGAGCTACACTCCATGGCAAACTAAAGCTCAGCGTTACGAGCGTGAATTTCATGACTAAAGTCTCTATGAAAATTTTTGCTAGATAATTTTTTTAGCTCAAAAGGATGGCGCTCCCTTAGCTTAAAACCTTGATTTTCGCCAAATGCTAAAATTTCCGCAAAATCATGCGATATTGTCGCACCTGCTTTTTGTGTGACTTCATCTTCCGTAGGTAGATCAAAATCATTCGCACCAAATTGCAACCCGCGCAATGCATCTTGATTGCGCGTCAATACAGATGTTCTAATATGAACAAAATTATCCAGGTAAAGTCGACAAATAGCCAACCAACGTAGATATTCCTGGGTCGTGATCTCTTCGCCACCTATCTCCGTGTTATAGGGCTTGTAAGTCCAACATAAAAAACTTGTTAAGGGATGGTCGGATACTGAATCTTGAAACAGTCGTAATGATTCGAGGTGGTTTAATCTTTCTTCAAGAGTTTCATCAAAACCTATCACCATGGTTGCCGTGGAACCTATCCCAGTTTCAAGTAAAGCTCTTTGAGCAATATAATAGTCTTCTGTTGTATATTTACCCGGGCTATGCCGCTTTCTAAAAGCATTATCGAGAATTTCGGCTCCGCCGCCAGTCACCCAGCGAGTTCCATGCGCTTTTAATATTGCTGCGCCTTCGTGGTAACTAAGTTTGCTTAATTTACAGCTAAACATAAACTCTGCCACCGTCATTTCATAAAACTCTAGCCGATCGGCATAGCGTTGACGGAGTTTGCTAAACAACTCTGCATAGTCTTGAAGCTTCAGTTTCGGGTGAAATCCGCCATTAAAGCCTACTAAGCGACCACCAAAGGAACACAATTGGTCAATTTTTTCACAGAGTTGCTCAAAATTGAGAAGATAGGTTCCCGATTGATGCGGAAGACGGTAAAATGCACAATAGTCACACTTTGCAACACAGACGTTGGTGTAATTAACAATCGCCATTATCAAGTAAGTTGCGCTATCAATTGGATGGAACTTAGCTTTTTGGAGAGTAGCTAGCTCCATTAATTCCAGATCCGACGCCTCTTGAAATAAAACTGCCGCGTCACTTCTATCGATTCTCAGCTTCGAGTTAATTTTTTCTTTAATTATATCAATATGTTTCAATATTATTCTCCTTCTCATGCCAAGGTCTCAGGCTGTGAGTTATTTATAGTCTGAAAGCGCCTTCGAAGAAAGAAAACATTGACCAAATTTCAAACATTCTGTAACAAATAGGGCTCAGTTGTTTGCTCCAGCAGCGTTTTAGTTGTTAGTGAAAACATATAAAACGAACTCATTATTTTTAGATTAGGTCATCAGTATGAAAAATCAAATCATTAGCCGTTTTGAAGAAAGAATTTTTAAAGCTCGTCCGCGTATACCTAACTTTCGATCAGGCGATACAGTTAGAGTGCATTATAAAATCCAAGAAGGCACAGATGCGACGAAGTTCAGGATTCAGCCTTTTGAAGGCGTCGTCATTCGCCGTAAAAATGGAACTGTGGATGGTTCTTTTACTGTTAGAAAAATTTCTGCGGGTGGAGTCGGCGTTGAGCGTGTGTTTCCTTTGTGGTCGCACAGCATAGAAAAAGTTGACTTATTAGCTTCTGGCGTTGTTCGCCGCTCTCGTCTTTATTATTTGCGTAACTTGTCAGGAAAATCCGCTAGGATTCGTAGCAAGTATGTCGCTGCGGTTGCTGATACGACTGCGGGTGCAGATACTTCTGCGAGTACAGGAGCTTCTGCAGAGTAGTCATTTCGGTTTAAGTTTTAGTTTTAAGCTTACAAGCGCTAGTCTTTCTAGCGCTTTTTTCGTTTGGGTTTAGATCTTCTAAAAGATTTCTGTTAGAGCAAAATGTACGCTCTTTAATGATTGATTGACATACCCCCTTGTGATACTGGGACTCCGAGTCGAATAGGTTTTTGGCTCATTTCACATCAATTGGGGGATCTATGAAAAGTTTGAAGAAGTTTTTAAGCGCATGTTTTTTAGGTTTAATATTGTCACAAGTTGCGGCTGCTCAAGACACAGACCCTAATTTAGCAGTTTTTGGATTTTATACGCTTTATGATGGTGCAAAAGAAGCAGCTCCAGGTTCTGCCGGCGTTATATATTTCTATGCAAACCCGGCAAATCCAAGCCAAATTGTCGGAGAATTCGCTACCAGCGTTTATAATGGTGGTGGTGATGATTTTACAAAATACACAATATCCAACGTAGTATTGACCGGTTCGAAATTGACTGCAGATTGGAATATTGTTGGCAAAGAATTTTACAAAGGAGTCTTGGAAATTAATTTTTATACTGCACCGGATGGCATCTTCTTCGAAGGTTTTGAAGGAAAGATTAAAACTACTGTTTATGAAGATGGCACTCCAGTGTCACTAGAATCTCAAGCAAGTTCTTGGGAAGCTTCAATATTTTCAGGAAAAAAAATATAAATAATAATTAGGCTTAATTAAGTCTCTTTGGTTAAAAGAATCAAAGAGACTTTCTTCTTGAGTTAAAAAAGTTACAATTCAATATTCTGCGAATAAAAGTAATCAATCTGCTTTTGCGTATTTAAATAAAGAACTATTAAATCACAGCGCAGAGTTGAAAAAAAATGGCCCCGCTTGCTAGATAACTGAACAAAATGCTGCATTCCTTTTTTTAGTGCTTGGCGTTTTTTATAAGGCATGAGTTGCTCAACATCGGCCATCTCAAGTTTAAAATTTTTTCTCCATTTAACTTCAACGGCTAAAAGCAGCTTGCTTTTCGATGCTAAGATATCGATCTCACAAGCGCGCTTGCGAAAATTTCGCCGTAATACTTTCCAAGACTTTTTTTCTAAAAGAGACGCAACGAGATCTTCGGCAAGCGCTGCGGTTCTATATTTGTTGCTGCTCGTTGAGCAAGCGCTTAACTGGAGCAAAATTTCTGCGGTGGAGGGGGGTGATGCCATATTTTGTGAGCATATCAAGATGCAGCTTAGTCCCGTAACCGACATGTTGCTCAAAGCCATAATTTGGAAAAATATCTGCTTGCTGTTGCATAAAATGATCGCGAGCTTGTTTTGCTAAAATCGAAGCTGCCGAGATGCAGTAACACAAGTTATCACCACCAACTATGCTTTGTTGCTTACCTTTGAAGCTTGGTAGTTTTTGGTTGCCGTCTAAAAGGAGGATATCGATCTTGCTGCTATTTGAAACTTGATCGACAGCTCGCTGCATCGCAATAAAAGTGGCTTTTAGAATGCCAAAATTCTCAATTTCATCGACAGGACTCACTCCTATCGCAGCAGAAATTGAAATCTCCAGCAGTAGGCCCTCAAGCGAAGAGCGCTGCTTATAGCTTAGAGTCTTTGAATCGCGAATCAGAGCTTTTGTTTTTGGATCTAAGAGCTGAAAAGCATTGTAGTCTAATAACACCGCAGCAGCATAGACGGGGCCGGCCAAACAACCGCGACCAACTTCATCTACACCGACGATAAAAGAACAAGCTTCAGATAAAAGCCGCTCTTCCAAAAGCCCTTTTTGCAGAACTAACTCTGAATTTTTTTGCACGACTAGGCCTACAGCATAAAAAATCTAAAGAGCCTTGTTGATCATTTCTTCTATTTTTACTTTTGGTACAGCACCAACAACAGAATCGACAACTTGCCCATTCTTGAACATGACCAAAAATGGTATTGATCTCACTCCATACACGGAAGGCACGTTTGCATTTTCGTCAACATTCATCTTAGCTACTTTTATTTTCGTATTGTACTGCGCAGCTAGTGTGTCGAGCATCGGACCAATCGCAACACAAGGGCCGCACCAAGGTGCCCAAAAATCAACTAAAACTGGAATGTTGGACTTAATGACTTCGTTATCAAAACTGCTATCATTCACCGCAACTGTATTTTGACCCATACGTTGGCTCCCTATAAGTATTTATAATCTTGATTCAATAAAATACGTCTTTTACTGACTAAGTAAACGATAATTATAAAAGATAAATAAAATGTTGTCTAAAATCACCTTTTTCCCCGATGCCTTGCCCTGAAAAGCACGGCCAGCTTGAATTGAAACATTAGGCAACGATTAACTTATCTTCAATTATCTGTAATCACTAGATATTTTTCACCATAAGCTAAAACTCCGGAAAAAACTTAACTTTTTCTCCTAAGTTCCGAACACCTCAATAGTCCAAAATGGGACATGAACGTTTTTAGAGGAAAAGATTCTATGCATACTTCTACGCAAGCGCTGCGAAAATGCTATTCGTTTATCAAGTCTAGCTTCAACCTTCGTTTAATAACCCGGCTTTCCCTTGTTATCGCAATGGCAATTGGAGTTCATAATACAACAGCATTTGCACTTGAGCTTTCGCCTGAAGAAATTAGAGGCGAAAAAACCAATCGTCCTGTGAGTGTGTTGCAAAATAGATTTTTTAAGAAAGTATTACGCCCAGAACTCGGAATACTCGCTGGCCAAGTCAATGACGAAGCGTACCTAGAAACGAAATATACCGGTGCGCGCCTTGGTCTGTTTTTTACCGAACAGATTGGCCTCGAGTACCAATTTATAAAGACTAAGGTCAGTGATAGCTTAGATAGAAAGGCCCTTCGTAACATCAAGTACCTACCCTACCCTCTTCCAACTGAAGAAGAAGACCCGAACTTTGATCCTGCAACGCAATATAAAGAAGTAAGCCCTGAAATTAATCCTATAAGAAGGGCTCATGATTTAACCGCCGTCTATGCTCCTATTTATGGAAAACTCGATCTGCTCAACGCCTATATTCTCTATTTTGATTTATATATCAGCTTAGGCCTTTCGAAAGTAGACACTGATCAAGGAGAAAAAAGTGCTTTTACTTTTGGAATAGGTGAACGCTTCTACTTCAGTGAATCATGGTCTATTCGAGTAGACTACAAGCGAAGAATGTATGACGAAACTCGCGATGGAAAAACTGTAAACAAAGACGCCGATACTATTGATTTGGGACTTAGTTTCTTTTTCCTTTAAGAAGAAAAAAGAAAATAGCCACATAGGAAAAAAAGATGTTTAAAGTAGAAAAAAAAGATAAAAAAACAAACTCAAAGGTAAAAACTTACACTGGGATTATCATGGCTTCCGCAGTATGTTTTGCCTTTAGCCTAAATTTACTAGCGAATCCGAATTCTAAAAAACAAAAAATAAACAAAACAAATAAAAACAACACCCAACAAGCCGCTTTAAGTTCTGAAGAGAGAAATTTTCTTGATTTAAAATCTAAGCACCGCAACGGAAAAATTTCTAAAACGCAATTCTGGCGTGGAATGGCTAAAATTATTCCAAATCTAGGTAAGCTAAGCTATCCATCCCAGCTTTCTTTGGTACAGTTGAATGCAAATATTCTAAAAGAAACAGGCTATCCTCTGAGTGCAGCACTACAAGCTTCGCAAGCTATCATGTTAGCTAATAACCCTATGGAAGAAGATGTTAAGCCAGCATGGAAGCTACTAAAGGACATTGCAGATAAAAGAACTATCGACACTCTCCTCGAAATTTTAGCAAAAAATCTATTTGAAAAAAACAATCAATTGACTCCACCCTACTTTGCAAACAATTGGAATTACTATGTTGGAAACTCTTTGGCAAAAGAGGCTAAATCAAGTGAATCAATTGTCTACTTCGATAAGATTCAGACGAGTGATTCCCACTTTGGCTTAGCAAGCTACCAAAAAGCAATGCAGAAAGTCGAACGCGGAGATCTGAAGGAAGCTGAATTGGACTTAAGTATTCTCGTTCATCCGAGCGTACGTGAAAAAATCTCTGACAAACATTCGGCGAATGAAAATCTATTTGACTTGAGTTATTTGGCACTTGGTCGGATTAATTATGAGCAAAAGGACTTTCAAGATTCATTTACAGCCTACCGCTTAGTTCGAAAAGATAGCCCATACTTCTATGAAGCCCTTTTTGAACAAGCTTGGGCCTTTTTTATGGCCGGCTATCCGAATCAAGCGCTCGGAGCTCTACATGGAGCCGAAAGTCCATTTTTTAGCAAAAAATTTAATCCCGAAGTCAGTATTCTAAAGTCGAGCATCTACTATTGGATGTGTCTTTATGAAGATAGCAAGGTTGGATTGCGCGAATTTTTGGAAAAACATTCTAAAAGCGTAGAAACCCTAGCAAAGTACTTTCACAACCGAAAGCTTGAGCCAGAAACAGCCTATGAAATATTCGAAAACTATATATCTGGTGTCAGCGCAACAACAATTGGCATACCCGTCGATGTTCTTGATACCGCAGCTACAAGCGATGGCATGATGTTCTTGCGCAGTCAATATGCGGATATACTGCAAGAGTCCGAGCGCCTAAAAAAATTCAGTGCCGGTAAGCGAGTAGATACTAATAGGGCGCAAGACTATTTACGAAGACTGACTAAATCTATGCAAATCGATATTGGCCGAGAATTTAGCGATCAGCTCATGTTGATAAAACAAAACTATGAAGTATACTATGAGCAAGCACAATTCCTATATGTTGAATTATTGATGAGTGAAAAAGATCATCTATTGGGCAAAGAACTCCATGCAGATTCTAAAATTACTACGGTGTCTAGCGCTAATGTTAAAGGTTGGGGTCAAACTGATTACTCTTGGAAAGATGGGGTTGGAAAAGAGTATTGGTGGGATGAAGTTGGGCATTTTGTTTATAGAGCAAAACCAGCATGTAATATTCAGTAATTAAGAGTGAGAAGAAACGATTTTAGAGGAGTATGTAAATGTATTGTTTAAAAACAAAAAAAGAATTATTTGCGCTTTTGACTATTCTGGCGCTTCTTTTTCCAAGCTACCTTATCAGCAAGCCTACGATTCAGGTTGAAAACTCAAAACAAAAGAGTAAAGAATTCTCACCCACCATTGAGAACCATGCGGAGTTTTTCCAGCAAGCTTCTCAACAAGAAAATATCAATGCTGACAAAGCTGACGAGATTCGAGTTAAAAGTATAAATTCAATTAGCTCACTCATAGAATCAGAGAAAATAGACAAGAACAAGAAATTCGAACTCTATTTAAGAATGGGGGAGCTTTACGTTGAGCGCCACGACTATCTGAGAGGAAAAGAAATCGAGTCATTTGTTAAAGAATATGACAAATGGCAAAATGAAGGCGCAAAAAATAAAGAACCTGTGATTAATCATCAAAATTCGAAGAACGAGCTCACAAAAGGCACCAATGCATTTCGCAGTTTAGTTACTAAATATCCAAAGCATCCGCGCCTAGATGCTGTACTAATGGAATTGGGCAGAAACCTTACACGTTTAAACAATGATAATGCAATTATGTACTATAACCAGCTATTGACAGAATATCCAAAATCAAAGCTCATACCAGATGTCTATCTTGCTTTGGGAGAGCACTA
This sequence comes from Oligoflexales bacterium, assembly GCA_018060885.1. Taxonomy (GTDB): domain Bacteria; phylum Bdellovibrionota_B; class Oligoflexia; order Oligoflexales; family JAGOVF01; genus JAGOVF01. The sequence continues at coordinate 17,665 of JAGOVF010000006.1, forward strand.
TTTTGATAAACATGACATAAACAATGCACTCAAAAACTACAGAAAAGCAATGGACTTTAAAGATCACCGTGTTTATCCCTATGCCGTGTATAAACTCGGTTGGTCACATTTCAATTATAACAATCAAAGTCCGCAAGAAGAAAAAGAAAATCTCAACAAAGCTCTAGCCGCATTCAAATTAGTAATTAAACTTGCTGATAAGAACAAAGACAATTCAGCCCTGACAAATCTACGTGAGGAAGCTGTTAAAGATCTGGTGCTTGTATGGGCAGAAATTGAAGACGTCGATGCGGCATGGGCTTATTTCAAGACTATAGGTGAGAATGATGCTTTCTTTGTTTTATTAGAGCGTTTAGGTGGCATTTATTCTGAACAAGGCAAAAATGACAAAGCTCTTGCTGTTTACAATCGCCTTTTAAATCAGGCTCCTAATCGCGAAAGCAGTCCAAAAATCCATGAAAATATTGCTCGACTTTACGAAGTCACCAACAAACCTGAGTTGATAGTTAGCACTCTCGATACTATGGCAAAGCTCTATGTGAATAACGGTGCTTGGGTGAAAGCACAAAAGGACGCGCCAAAAGAACTTTTTGAAGGAGTTGCAAAACAACTAGAAAATTCACTCTATCGTTATGCCGCGACGTTTCATAATTCCGGGATTAAAAGGGATGGCAAGCGAAGCTTTGTTTTAGCGCGCGATAGCTACTTGATCTATTTGAGGTCATTTCCCGAACACGCAAACGCCTATACAATTAGGTACAACTTAGCAGACATCTATTTCAACCTTAACGAATATGACCAAGCTGCAAGCGAATATATGACAGTGTCTCAAAATAAAAGTGAGAGCAAATTTCTCAAAGACGCCGCCATGAATGCCGTAGTATCAATGAATAAGATCATTGAAATAAAAAAATACCCTACACTTCCACCACCCGGTGAAGTTGCTGAACCGGTGGCAATTCCATCCGAAAAATTAAAACTGATTAAAACGCTCGAAAACTTCGTCGCTCTTTTGCCAAAAGAAAAGAATTCTAGCAACTTTACGATGACAGCTAGTAATATTTACTTCAGCTATGGGCACTATGAAAAAGCAATTACTCAATACAAAGGTATAATCGAAACTTATCCTGAAACAAAAGAAGCAGAAAATTCCGTACAAATCGTTATTAATTTTTTCGCAAAACACAAAAAATGGCCTGACATGGTTGCCTTTATCGGTAGCGTATCGTCAAAACCTAATTTGTTGAAAGATCCAAAATTACGTGATTTTGTCTCTAAAAGTTTGCAAAATGCCACATTTAATCTTGCATTGTTGGAAGAAAGTCGAAAAAACTATCTAGCAGCTGCAGATAAATTTATGGAATACCAAAAGAATTTTTCTAAAGACGAAAACTCAGATCGAGCTCTACATAATGCTTCAATAAATTATTATCGAGCTGGAAAAGCTGTTTCTGCAATAAACGCATTGGAGATGCTGATTAACAATTATCCAAAATCAACCATGGCTCCAGATGCATTTGCAAAACTTGCAGAGACCAATGATGGACTAGGAGAAGTTGAAAAGGCCGCTTATTACTATTCGCAATTAGGTACGCGTTACCCAACAGATAAAAGAACACCTATCAGCCTTTATAATGCTGCAACTATCTATTTTGGATTAACCAAGTTTTCCGATGCAAAATTAAATTATCAGAAGGTAATAGCTAGTCATAAAAATTCTGAATTCTTTTTGAAATCTTTGAGTGGCTTGGCAGCTACTTACGAAAAAACAGCCTTATATAAAGATGCCTCAAACGAGTATGAAAAATTGTCAAAAGTCGCTACTGATAAACAAACTAAAATGTTCGCCCGCGCAAAACAAGCTTCACTTATGCTTAAATTTGGCGAAACAAAAAAAGGCGACAGGCTTATGACTGATTTGTTAAGAGAAGTTACTTCGGATCAAGAAACAGAAGCCTTTGAGGCAAGAAAGATTGTTGCCGAATACCACTTTTCTGCGATTCAAAACAAGTACAACGAATTTATGAACACAACACTTCAGATAGCTAAATTAGAAAAGACAGTCAATGATAAACAAAACATTTTAAAATTTCTTGCCGATAGCTACCAAAGAATTATCGCAATTGGCAGCCCTGAATACTTGGTTGCAAGTCTCTACCAATTAGGTTGTTTGCATGAAGATTTTTCTAATCGACTGTTTGCGGTTGAGGCACCGAAAGGAACTGCACCCAAAGAAGTCGACCAACTCAAATCAACACTTGAAAAATTAGCATTTCCTTTGAAAAAAGACGCAATGGAATACTTCGAAACCGCGTACCAGAAATCAATTGCAGTGCATTCATTTTCCAGCTGGACTCAGTTGACTTATAAAAAATTGACTCAATTAAACAGTACAAAGTATCCGCTTATCGACGCAATCGCGCTGACACCTGGATACCAAAGTCATAAAATTGTATTAACAGATGCCACAGCTAGTTTGGCTAATTAAAAAGGAGTTATTATATGAAGCATTATTCTTTATTAAGCTGTTGGCTACTCTTATCGTTTCTGTGGATGTCTTGCAAAACGACAGAACCTATACGTTCTGTTAACTCCGAGCGTCAAGAGGCGCTGCTTTATTCTTCTTATGACCCGAACTCCTCTGTATCTTCAGGCTATAAAGGCTTGGACTCCTTAGTTAAAGCTACCGAAGAGCGAGTTAATTCAAATCCGAATGAAATTGACGCAATTTTGAACCTCGCCCAAATGTATCTTTTACAAAATAGAATTGCCGACGCAGAACTTTTAGCGAAACGCGCCTTGGCAATAGACTTCAAAAATATCGCGGCGAAAAAAGTACTTGCGACCACTACTTTTAAAAAAGGCCAGCATGATTTAGCTGAGGTTCTGCTCTTGAATTTAGGCGGAGAAAATTCAAATGATAGCGAAGTTTTAAATTTACTGGGTCTCATAAGCTTAGAGAAAAAGGACCCAACTAAAGCGATCTACTACTTAAAAAAGGGACTCGAAATCAACGCAGAAGATTCAGCCATAAGAATGAATTTAGGCGGAATGTATTTAGAATATCGCCAATTGCATCTAGCTGCCGCTCAATTTGAGCGAGTTTTAAAATCTATGCCCCAACACATTGATGCAAAAATTAATTTAGGTATCGTCAAAATGGCACGAGGAGAAGCAGAAGCCGCGGAAACTGATTTTGGTGAAGTTTTAAAATCAGATGACAAAAATTTACCCGCACTTTATAACTATGCATCGGTTCTGTATCAGCTACAAAAATATAAAGATAGCGAATCAGTTCTTAAAAAATACATAGCTTTGCTCCCTGAAAATTCTCAACAAATGCAAATGGCCTTCGCATTGGCCGACAAATTGCAACAAGCCCAAGGCTCAGAAAGCGGCATAAGCAGCGAAGAAATTAAAAGCCTATCCGACCGTATGGCAGCTTCAGAGACAAATAATACTAAACGAGTTGTCCAAAAAGACGCCCTGAAAACACAAGCCCCTAAAGAAGAAGTTAAGCCAACCGTAATGGAAAAAGCAAAAGTGAACACAAATCCAGAAAAGGGTACTGTTCAAAAAGTTTACCAAGACGAAAACATTGAAGACTTAGAACGAGCATTGAAATAGTCGCAAAATGGAGCTTTTTAATATGAAAATCAAAAAAATAATGATTATGAGTCTTTTATTATTTTCGGCATCTCTTCTTAGCGCCGAAGAAGAAGCTCGACCGGATTACGTAAAAGAAGCACTCCTTTCTTCAACTAAGTTAGATTTTAGTGAAGCTTTAATTGACGGAAAAATGAAAGCCCCTGTCGGGTTTATGATTTCAGGTCGCCAAAATCAATCATTGACTCAAATGGTAAAACTAAGGTCGGAATTCAGACGGGAGCTCAGGGGATCAAAATTAGGCGCTAAGAGCCTGGGCCATTAAGGGAAATCTAATTTTTTTCAAATCGCAACATTGTAGCTGAGACTAACTTCTGCTGCGTGTAATTTCATAGTCGCAGTACCTCGCCATCGATCGATCCTGAGATCAAAAAAGCTATTTTCTCCGAGCTTATAGAGATAGCCTAAACCAATCGATACTCCAACTTCTTGCTTATAATCTAGGCTTTTTTTCATCGGTATCATTGCCTTTTGGACTGGTAATAAATAGAGCAATTTAGTGCCCAAATATATAAAATGTGGATAAAATAAGCGCGTCATATAGTTAATTTCCTGATATAAATTAAAAATTGGAAGTTCGCGGTCTATGCCCTTTTGTTTCATAAGTTTAAAGCCGCCTCCTACTCCCAGGAGCCACTTTGGATGGAAAATATAGCGATACCCTAGGTGCCAGTGACTTTTTGATGTACTCAATTCCGAAGACCCAGAGGCTAGTGGCATAGTTTTAGAAGCAGTAACTGCAAAATAAGTATCTTTAAAGAGAAGCGGCGTTTCTTGACTAGTATTACGCGATATTTCAGCAGTAGGTAGCGGCTCTTTAGTTGTAGGTTGCACTTGCGAAAAAGCATTGCTCGTACAAGTCATGACAAAGAAAAAAAGCCAGGGATATGACTTGCCCTTAAAAAAATTAAATAGAATCTCGCTATAATCAGACGCATCACTCATAAAATTAGGTTATTCTATGAACCGTATATTGACAATAAATATCGTCGAGGTCAGCCTTGCTTTGGAATTACTTATTAATTTTTTTATGCTGTCTACTGCCAATTTTTTCAGGGTATTTAGTCTGTTTTCTACTACTTCTGTACCTTGTATATAAAAAATTTATTCTAGATGTAGCCGAACTTGCCAATACAGCTCGCCCATTATTACTAGACGAGTCCGACAAGCCTAGTTTTAGAGCGAAGTTTTACACCCTTCAAAAACCATTATTTGTCGGCCTTACGATTCTTATAGCATGTTTTTTTATTTCGTCTTTAGGAAGCTATTTTCAAAATGGATCAGAAGTAAAATTTGGCGTGTGGCTAAAACCTTTTGTCCATTTATTAGCAAAAACTTTTGTTCTATATACTGTTCTTGTTATTGCATTCGGCAGAATTTATTTAGATTCAAAAGTAGCAGAAAAAAAATTGCATAACTTCGGCTTCTTGAGTGGACTTTTAATAATTGCAGGGATTTATTTAATATACTGTCTCTTTCAACGCGAATACGGTTTGGATTGGTCGCGTGGATTCGCTGCTTATTTACCAAACAACCGTCTGACTGGAACTTCTTACCGTGTTTCTGGCTTTATGAGTCACCCACTCACATTAGCCTACAATTTATGCCTCATTTTAACAGCTCATTTGTTATTTCTTAAAGTCAGATTAGCTTCACTTTCATCTCCACAAAAAGCCGCACACGGGCTCTTGCTCCTTTTCTTACTTTCTATACTTCTGCTTTCTCAATCGAGATTTCCTTTTGTCCTAACAATTATAAGTTTTATGGCCGTTTTGTCTTTCAAAAAAGCGCATTTAAAATACCTTCTACCATTAACAGTTTTTGCGGGAATTGCGCTCTATATTGAAGGCTCAATTATAGAAAGATTTACTCACACGCTAAAATTTGCGGAATTTGATCGATTAAAATTCTGGAAAGTACATCTTGAAATTTTTAAAGAAAGCCCGATTTTTGGAAATTCTCCAAAAATCTCTGCTGGTACTTTAGAGCCATTTTACGCGAAATTTTCCTACCGTGATAAAATATATACAGCCCATAATATTTTTATTCAAATATTGGCAAATTATGGAATTGTGGGATTTTTTGGCTTTTTATTTTTTCTGGTAAAACTTTGGCAATTTTTCAAAACATTAGCAAAATCAGCAAATGAACGCTCAATCATCGTTTTCTTTTTCGTCTTTGTTGGTTGCAACTTGCTACAAAATGCGTTTTACGATTCTGAATTTGTATATTCTTTTTGGGTGATGATTTGTTCACTGGGAGCGGTCGTCGCTAGGATTGATCAAAAAAATGAGCGATTATGTAAAAATCAGTAATAAAGAGCGGATCGAACGCATTTTATTAAAAGTTTGTGAGTCTCAGTTAAAAGTATTTTTACGAATTTCAAAAACCTCGCAAGTAGCTATTCGCTCAACAGCCATCAATGTGCATTTTAACGATGAGCAACCTAGAATTTTAGTTAGTAGTATTTCTGCAAACGGATTAGAACTTCTGCGTGGCTTAAAAAACAATGCTCCGGTTTGGGTAGAGTTTATTATGCTTTCAAGCAAAATTGTTTTTGAAAGCGCCCTTTTCTCTATCAATGGCAATTCTGCCTTCTTAAAAGTCCCTGAATATTTAATCAATATTGAGCGTCGACAAAACATGCGCTACGGAATTAGCGACGCCTATCCGGCATATTTTTCCAATGCGATAATCGATAAAATTGCACAAAGTGGAATTTCAGAACCCAACTTTGAACTCTACAACAATCAAAAGAATAGAGTGATTTTGAGTGATATCAGCATGGGTGGAGCATGCATATCCTCATATTTTCCTTTTTTAAAAGAATTACAGGCAAGCGAAATAATTGACTTTCATTCAAAGCTTTACCTACCCATGCGAAGTCCAATAGAGTTACCAACCACCATAAGATGGCAAAAGAAAGTTACTGAACGTTTTGAGTCCTTCGGCAACAAAGATAATGTCAGCACCGTCTATAAGGTAGGAGTACAGTTTGTCGAAGATTTAGTTTCTGACGAAGTTAAAGGAAAGCTCATTCAATATATGGCGCGCTTAAATCAACAAAATGCAGTTTAAAAAGGAGTTTGAATTTGTTTCTAAGATATTTATTGACCTCTATACTTCTATTGTTAGTCTCATGCGAAACAATTTCCAATTTATTTTCAAGCTCAGATCCAAAAGAAATTGAAAATCTGACACCAATAACAGAAAAAAAATCTTTAGCTTTTGCCGCTGATTCTAATGAAGAAGACATACATTATAAAATTGCAAAGCTTTGGGCGAGAGTTGACGATCTAAATATAAAGCTTAAAGAGCAGGAGGAAAAAGTCAGTGTTATAGAAAAAAGCTTTGCGCTCGGCCTCAGCCCTAACAGGCCTGAAACTGAAAGCAAAATCGAAGACTTTCAGACCCCTCTTGCGACAAATGACCATGAGGACACGGAAATTCAAGCACCTCCAAAATCAGCTCCAAGCGCAAATGTGCTTGGCGAAAGCAGCATCGACGACAGTGTGTATGAAGCTGCATTTGCCAAAGTTCATGAGTTTTATCGCTTAGGGAATTATGGTAGGGCTATTGTCGAACTCAATGAATTGCGCAAAAAATATGGTGAAACCTATCGCCAAGGTATGCATATTTATTGGATAGGAAAGTGTTGGATTGGACTTCGAGAATATGAAAGTGCACGAACACATTTAGAATCTTTTATCGCTCAACAACCTAATAGCCCCTATTTAGCTAGAGCCGAATTTGATCTTGCCCGCGTTTATCATTTAGCTGGACAAAGAAACTTAGCTGTAAAATTGCTAAAAAAGATTATTGATAGCTATCCAACTCAAGAAGTTGCGGATATGGCAAAGCTGCAACTTGAAACAATGCAGCAAGACTTATAAATATTCTAAAAATCGGAATGAAGATGACGACAGATAAAATTGAAATTAAAATTTTAATATTCCTTCACCTTCTATTATTAATTTCTTGTCAGAGCAACTCGGATATCCCTGAAACTGAAAGCGAGTTGAGCAACGAAGCTAATGTACAAAGCTCAAATGAAGCGGAAAATTTTAACAGTTCCTCTGAAAATCAGGGACTCAATCAAAGCCAAGGTAACAACGAAATCTTGAATGAAAGCGAAAATCCATCCTCCAATGAAGATTTTTCAGAAAATTTTTCCCAAAATAATGCGGAGTTCTCACAACAACAATACAATTCACAATCAAATCCTTTTGCACTGCAAGAAGTTGAGGATAATACAGCTTCAGCAAATCAAAACGTTTCTGAACAATCTGTCTCTAATCAATCTGCATCTGATCAATTTGCATCTAACCAATCTGCGTCTATTCAAACCGTACCAAGTCAAACTACTGCCGAGCAAAGTTTCAACAACACTCTAGAGCAAGAGCCCTTTGTCAATTTGGAATCGACAGATAACTCAATAGACCCAACAAACAACCCCGCTAATTCTGTCAATGAATTGCCAACATCCAATCAATTACCAGCAACAAACAACAATATCGCTACAACTAACGCAGCCCCTGTTTTAAATGAAACTGGGGTTCGAATAAACGAGTTTTCCGGCACCCCGCCTCTTCCAGGCAGCATAAGAGAGCTTTTAGAGGGTGAAGCTCCTGAAGAGTACTATGTTCAACCTGGGGATACTTTATATGACATCTGCGACCAACTTTTAGACGAACCAAGTTATTGGCCAAAGCTTTGGGCTTTAAACCCCGACATTAAAAATCCACATTTTTTACAACCAGGTATAAAATTGAGATTTTATTCAGGCGATTTAGAGACACCACCTTATCTCGAAGTGGTCAGCAAACAAGAAATACCCATAGTCGAAGAGGAAATGCTGCCAATTATTCTTGGCGAACATATTCCTTCCGAAATAGTCGAGCTTAAAGATGTCAACGTAATAGATTCTGAAGACTTTCAAAGCGATACAGAAATCACCAGCAAAATCCAATTTGCCGGCGCCGAGTGGTTAGAAAAAGAAATAAATCTAAGAGTCCCGGGATTTGTCTTTGCGCAAAAGCAGGCGGAGTTGGGCTTTATCCTTAATGGCATTGATGGTAACTCTTTAATTCAAGATTATGCCCAAGCTTATATTCGTTTCAATTCAAATCTACAAGCAGGCCAAACTTACACTGTATTGAGATATTCCCGACCCACGGAAAATGGCCACCTCTATTATTACATTGCAAATGTTAGCATTGACAAACTGATCAATCAAAATCAAGCAATGGCAACAGTGAAAGATTCGCGAACGGGGCTACTTTCTGGCGATATTATAGTTCCATATGTCTCAACTCTACGTCGCATTGATCCAGCTGTTGTTTCTTCGGCTCTTTCTGGGGCTAATGGGGCTAGTCTTTTAGCTTTCGAAAATGAATATCAGAATATAGGCTCCGGCGGGCAAATGGCGCTTCTCAATAAAGGAACTTCCAACGGGGTCGCGGTAGGACAATACTATAATATTATACAAAAGCAAAACCGCTGGCTATTAATGGATGAGACCGATAACGGCAGTGAAGAGAACATTGGATTGCTTCGTATTATAGATACGACTGATGTTGGGGCAGTTGCTTATATCCTGAGCTCCCAGAAAGAAGTACGCATCGGCGATCGCATCGGCGGCGGTTAGTAGATCTTTGCAAGCTCTATAATTTTTTCTAAGACCACTTGAAAATTATGTCCGTAAAAGAGAATTCCTCTTTTCGAAAATTCCGAAAATTCCGAAAATAATTCTTCAGGAGTACAAAAATCTTATAACGGAAAACAGCTCGGGCAACTCTTAACAAAATCAGCGGATTTGAATGCGCAACTGGATATTCCGCTTGTATTTCGGCGTAGCCTAATTAATGGCGCTGTTTGGACAAAAATTAAAAGAGAAAATGAAACATTGAGAATTATACAATTAAATGGAAATGCAGAACTGCGAGCGGTGTTATTTGAAACACTCATACGAAAAAAATCGATTCGAATTCTTGAAGAGATCTTCAAAACATTTAACACATCTCAAATAAAGATATCACTCAAATATTCTACAGATGCAGTCACAACGAGCGATTTTGAATTTAAAACAACTCAAAAAATTTTTAACAACGAAATTGAACTCCACACTACGCGTTTTTTGAAATCACCGCAATTCGGAGCAAACGGATTTATAATTGATGATGAACATGCTAAAAAAGCGCGGACAAAAGATAGAAAAGCTTGGTCTGAACTAAAAAAATCTCCTGCATATAATAGAGTCATTAAAGACTACATTTATTCTCTATAAGTGCGTCCTACTTATTTTAACTTAATATGGGTATGGGAAAGCGGACGGACTGCGACCACAACTCATTGTAATTGTTTAATTTTTTGCAAAAAAAACGGCTCTTAATTCTATTCTTAAATAGTGGACGCTAGAGAGTCCACTATTTAGAGACAAGACTGCTGCTAAGCTTTTATGACCCCTTCTCCTATGCTACTCAGTGCGTGAGTTCAGCCGTGGTGGCTGACCAGTTTTTTATGTTTCAGTTCTTAAAGGGGTTTAGTCATGAGAGCAGTTTTTAAATCATTGGTTTTATTTTCTAGTTTGATTCTTGTTGCTGTGAATGTTCAAGCAGATGGGCTTTTTTCAGCTGATCCAAAAGAAGTTGACGGCGTGACAGTTGCCAATCTTTTGACAAGTCGCGATCCAGCTATCAAGGCTTGTTTAGCTAAACTCGAAGCACTTGGGAGCCCGACTTTTGAAAGCATAAAGCTTTTTGAAACTTTAGCTCCTGCTACCGGAGAAGTAATCAGCAATCTTTACGTTTTTAACGCTTTAGATCTTAGTTTTGATATGGTCGTTGGCACTATCACGATGACGATTACGGAAACCCAATCCGATGTATTTATTGGCTTTGAGCCAGCGTATGAGTACACTTGCCGCGTTGAAAATAACCCGCTTTTCGATATGGGTTCAACTCTTGAATAGTTTAAGCATCTAGAATAATTTTAATTTTTGCTCTATAAAAAAAAATAGCGGGGAAAGCAAGCCCCGCTATTTTTTACTTTTTAAACTCCCACGAAAAATAGAATCCTCCTAGATAAAGATGACCGATATTTCATTTTACGGACCAGATAATTAGATATTAATTTAGCATCTATGCTAAATCTAAGTTTAGAAAAAGCTTACATTTTATTTCCCCTTATTCACGCGTTTCATCAAACCTTGAATAGATGGCATAGCTTGAATAGCTATATAATCCAGTCAAATGAAAAGTTACCAACACCTAAACTTGGATCAGAAAATTTGACTAAATTCTACGCAGAATTCAGCGCAAACAAGTGGACAGAATATTTCTATACTCACTGCGAAATATTTGAAAAGTTACTACCCTCGAAAAAACTCTTCGCTCTCTACCACGACAATATAATTCGTATTACTGCCGCCTTGCAGCGACACTTTGAAGCTGCAGCAAAAGCAAACGCACATAGCCTATTACTATTTGAAAAGCGCTATCCAACAAAACTGACTTTTGTTTCTGACGCACCTTTAATGTTGACTTTTGTTGGACAGGGCACCTTATTGGCACAAAAAAACATCGCTTTAGTAGGTTCTCGGAAAGCAAATCCGTTGGTTTTAGATAAGTGTTATTCCTTTGCCAAAAATTTGTCCAAAGATCATGTGATCATCAGTGGTGGTGCCTATGGCTGCGACATTGCGGCGCATCTTGGTGCCCTCGATTCGAAACAAATTCCCACGCCAACCATTGTGGTTTTTGCGGGTGGGCTCTTCCGGTGGTTTCCAAGGGGTAATCATCATATTTTTAGGAAAATATTCGAAAACGGTGGCGTGCTACTCAGCGAACGTCTATGGCATAGCGTGCCGCGGCCATGCGACTTTCCAATTAGAAATCGGATTATTTCTGGCATGTCTCAACAGCTCGTTATCATGCAGGCACAGCGGCGGTCAGGTGCTCTCACTACGGCACGTTATGCACTTGACCAAGGGCGCGACATTTATGTGTATCAGCCATCGAGAGTTCAGCATCCTTCTTATATCGGATCAGAGGAACTCATTGCTCAAGGCGCTGAAAGCTTTCAAGACATCAGCGAGCTCCCACTATGAACTTTGAAGCCAATATCCGCCAGTTATTAACGCTCTTTTCAGAAGAGGTCGACGAATTACTTTTCAACGGCTACTCAACTGCTTTCGCCCTTGAATCTGGACAAATGAAAGTGGTTAAAAGCCACTTTACCTCAGAAGACAGTTACATCGATTTTTTACAAGAATTTTCTCAATTGCAAGGTGTACGATTAGATCCCTATCAGCCTTTTGCTGGTGGACAGTTTCAAGCTGGGGCCTACCGTTGGCACTGCATTTTACCTCCTATTAGTCAGTGTGGCCCTATTTTTAGCCTACGCAAAAATCGTTTTTTAGAGTTAGAAATCGATCATTTTACATATAAACGCGAAGTTTTCGATCGTCTCGAAAAGGCTATAAGGGAAGATAAATCTCTGCTCATTTTTGGGCCTACGGGTAGTGGGAAAACAAGCCTGTTAACGGTCTTACTGCAAAAGTATTGTGCCTCAGAGCGTATTATCATTCTAGAAACCTTAGCTGAAATCCCTCAATTAAATCCAAAATGGGTGCGCCTTGTCGAACGTCAGCCAGATTTAGAACAAAGGGGCGAAGTCCGTTTACCTAGTCTATACAAACAAGTCCTACGTCTTAGACCTGATCGCATTATAGTAGGAGAATTAAGAGGCGAAGAACTTAGTGTTTTTTTAAACGCGTTACATTCTGGCCATAGAGGTAGTTGGACGACTCTACATGCAAGTGATCCACAGCAAGCTTTCAAACGCTTTAAAGCACTTATTAATGAATACAGCACAGAAAAATTCGAAGATTGCCTGGAAAACTTATGTTTTGTTCAACTAGCTCGCGGTAAACCGCCGATCATTCAGTCGCTTTTATTTGCGAATGAAATTAATTATTAATTCTTCTTACATTATAATTTTTTGGCAAATCTAACTCTTGCCAAAAAGTAAGCGAAAAACTTTTTTAATAATATTCTTAAATCCCGGTTCAAATTTATTCTGTTCTTCAATTTTCTTAAAATGCGTGCTCGATAAATTGGCGTGGACGCTTTTCGCGGGACCCTTTTCGTGATGTTTTACATTTTTTCGATGTTGCTGCTGACCGCGCGGACCACTTTTTTGCTCGTTGTTGAATCTCGGCGCTGAGTTTTTCTCTTGCGACTTATGCTGCCGGCTAGGCGAACGCTGATGACTTTGCTGACTTTGATGCTGAGCTTTTGGTGCATCATCGTCTTCATCCATATTATCTCGAGATCTTACCACTCGCTTAGCTAAGGGATTAATTGCTTCATCTTTTATCGCAAGATATTTTTGGTCAAACCATTCTGCCCGCGGCAAATCGCCCAGCAGCTTTTTTATCGGTGACATATATTCACTGTAAACTTCGCACATTAGTGTATAGGACTTGCCACTTGCCCCTGCACGGGCAGTTCGGCCTATGCGATGCACGTAATTTGCTGCTTCGTTTGGAACATCAAAATTGTACACTATGGTTACACCTGAAATGTGTAAGCCACGACTGGCAATATCTGTCGCTATTAAACAATTGACCTGACCAGCTTTTATTTTTTTTATTAAACTTGTGCGCTTAGACTGCGGCAAATTTCCTGTTATCAATTCGGAAGTAAAACCATTGTGATTAAGTTTATATTGCAACCATTCTGCGGTTAATTTTGTGTTGGTAAAAATAATTGTACATGCTGGTTTATGGTCCCGCAGCAATCCTATCATGACTTGCAGTTTGTTTGGACTTTCGCAGATAATAAAATGTTGCTCGACATTTTCCGGCGTTAGCTTGTCTTCATTGAGGAAAATATATTCTGGCTGATTTAAATATTTGAAAGCTAGCTCTTCGACTTGAGGATTTGAGGTTGCTGAAAATAGCAGTTTTTGGCAGGTTTCTGGAATCTTATCGAAAAAAAACTCGACTTCGTCAATAAACCCCATATCGAACATTCTATCTGCTTCATCGCAAATAAATAGTTCGCATTCCGCAAGAGAAATAGCTTTTCGACGCACTGTGTCTGCAAGGCGTCCGGTTGTTGCAACAATTAAATCTGGACTGATCTTTAAATTCTCAACTTGCTGATCCCAATTGGTGCCACCGAAAATCGCTAAGGTCGAAAGCCCGAGTGCCGTAAAAATTTTTTCTGCATCATCGCTGATCTGCATCGCGAGTTCTCGCGTTGGTGCTAAAACTACCGCACGCGGAGCGGGTATTTTATGATCACGAGGAATGATGGGTTTGTTTAATATATGATTTGCGATTGTAATTAGGAATACGCCAGTTTTCCCTGTTCCTGTTTGCGCGAATCCAGCTAGATCTTTACCCTTTAAACTAATCGGCAAACAGCGCGATTGCACAGGAGTAGGTTTGGTCCAACCAACAGATCCAACTGCTTTAACAATATTCTCATGGATCCCGAGTTCCGGAAATGTTTCATAGACGACGTGATTTAATTCTAGTTCGTTGTCAATTTGCGACAATCTGAGCCCCTTTGTTTTAACTATCTATAAACATTTATATAATTCACCACTTGGCCTTTGGCAAGAAAGAGATTCTAACTTTAATTCCTAAAAATCCGATAGCTACTCATCTGTAAGACGTAAAAACCAAGGACTATCAATACAATGAGCGATGCAACAAAACAAGAGCCAAGCCAAACAATAGAAAAGCCAACACAATTGAGTTTAGAAGAACAGTTGCTAAAATTTCGCACGTTAGTCGATAACGTATTGATATCAAAACAAAGATTAATATTAAAAACAACCTATGACAAGATTCATCCTTCTTACCACAAAAACTGGACCCTTGAAGCAAATGATTTAACATTTCTGTACATTAAGCTTTCAAAACGCTTAAAGGCTGCTAGAGCTAAAGCTTCTGCAGCAGAGAAATGAATAAAACGCTAATTTGATTTGAGCTACCACAGATTCTTTTAGATTTTTCTCCAAATATCCTCTAGCATAAAAGGCCTATTCTCGAGGAGGAAGCCTGTGAAGCACGAAAATATTCTAATATTTTTGATAATTTCAATTTGTTTTTCATCAGTCAGCTGTATTTCAACCAAACGCGAGCGGGATCTACAAGCTCGGGTCTTTGATACTCAAGCTCGGCTTATGAAATTAGAAAACATGTTAGGCGACGGATCTAAAGCGCAGCAAGTCGGCCATCAACTCGCAAGTACGGAAATTCGCTTCGAACGTTTAGAAAAAGACCTTCGGGTGTTGCGAGGGGAGCAAGATCGTTTGCGTGTTGGAGTTTTAACTGGACAAATGCCAGGTGAATCCGCAACGGAAGCTGTGAGCGTTGCAGAAAGAATTGCGTTGCTAGAACAACGTTTTGCTGATTTAGAAACGACTCTTCAAGAAATTAAAGGGCAAAAATCGTCGAACAGTTTTAGCCAAAAATCCTCGCAAAAAAATCAAAAGGAGAATTTTGAGTCATTACAAGAAGCATTTGACGCAAAGCAATATAAAAAGGTCGTTTCATCGGCTCCTGGACTTTTAAAATCAGCAAAAGGCGATGAAAAGCAGAAACTTTCCTATATTTATGCAGAAAGTTTATTTCAGCAAAAAGATTACCGCAACGCCGCACTGGCCTATGATTCTTATGTAAATATAAATCCAAACAAAGCTGATCAAGGCTCTGCATTATTGCGACTAGGCGATTGTTTTCGCAATATCGGCGATAAAGCAACCGCAAAAATCTATTACCAAGAAATTATCGAAAAATTTCCCAATTCAGAATATGCAAATGCAGCTAAAGGGATCATAAAAGACAAATTATAGAGGATTCATTTTTTGCTCGTTCTTGGAATAGAAAGCAGCTGCGACGAAACGGCAGCTGCAGTTGTTGAGTCTGGAGTCCGGGTCTTATCTTCTGTTGTAAGTTCGCAGATTGAAAAGCACAAGCCTTTTGGCGGCGTCATACCAGAAATCGCTGCGCGAGAGCACCTCAGTAATATAGGTGTGATAGTTGATGAAGCACTGCGCGATGCTGGCCTAAAGCTCGCTGAGATCGATGCTATCAGCGTGGCACAAGGTCCTGGGCTTATTGGCTCGCTTTTGGTCGGTGCCTCATTCGCAAAAGGTCTCGCATTTAGAGCAGACATTCCCCTCATTCCAGTTAACCATGTTATTGGCCACATTTACGGTGCACTGCTGGGCCTCGCAGATCAAGAATTCATAGCTAAAAAAATATTTCCCGTTTTGGCCTTAGTTGTTTCAGGAGGCCATACAAATCTTTATATAATGAACTCATTAGTTGAGCACAAGCTGCTCGCTCACACGGTAGATGATGCCTGTGGCGAAGCTTTTGACAAAGTAGCGAAGTTGTTTGGCTATGCGTACCCTGGTGGACCAGAAATAGAGCGCGTAGCGGCTACATGGCAAAAAGAGTTGATAAAAATGCCTAAAATGGTTGCGAAGAAGAGCGATCTATTTTTCAGTTATTCTGGTCTTAAAACCGCAGTTATGAACACCTGGCTTAAAACAGCGCCAGATTTACGGGAGAATTTAATTCCGCAATTAGCGGCTTCTTTTCAGGAAGCCGCTTTTGACCAAATTATTAGAAAAATTAAGGTTTTCTTCGAAAGTTCACTGACTCCAAATTCTATTTTAGTTGCAGGAGGCGTCGCAGCCAATAAACGTTTGGCAACTCTTCTAAACGCTGAATTTCCTCGTACACAATTGTTGTTGCCCCACCCGACGTTTTGTTCCGATAATGCTGCGATGATTGCTTCTTATGGCTATTTTTTAGCAAAAGAAAAAGACTTAGATTTATTCCTGAAAAATTATAATTGGTCTTGTTTCTCGCGCTACGCCTTTCAATAAAGCCTCTATTTGTTTACGCGACTTTTGAACCCATATATTTTCTGATACAATCTAGGCATTATGAACAGATCCGAACCGCACATATTTCAAAAAAAATCTCTTAGCCAAGTGTTTTTACGCGAAAACTGGCCTTGCCAGAAAATTGTGCAAAAGCTTCAGCAATGGCAGGTAAAGCGAGTTCTAGAAATTGGTCCAGGTGCAGGTATTTTAACACATGAATTGTTGCAGGCAGGATTTGCAGTCACTTCAGTTGAAAAAGACTCGCGGTTTTTTGAAAGATTGAACGAAATTAAAACCGTGATGAGTGATTCCGAACGTGAACGTTTTCAGATTGTAAATCAAGATTTTTTAAAATTTGATCTCGATAGTTGGTGCAAGTCAAGCGAACGCTCTGCTCTAGTTGGAAATATTCCCTACAGCATTTCTAGCCAAATATTACTAAGTACTCTTCAAAATATTTCTTTACTGGTTGGTGCCATGTATTTAGTGCAACTAGAATTTGGCCAGAGACTCGTCGCAGCTCCGAACACTAAAATATATGGTAGTTTAAGCGTTTATACGCAATTGCGGGCGAAAGCGACCCTAGAGGGCAAAGTAGCAAAAACCTGTTTCAAGCCTATACCAGCTGTCGACAGTGTCTTGGTGAGCTTGCAGTATCGAGCAAATAACATAGAACAACGTATATTGAAGCATGCAGAATTGATAACACGCGCGGCTTTTATGCAACGACGTAAAAAAATGATTAATAGCATTGCCCAATATATCAAAGGACTTCCAGCAGAAGAGCTCGGGGTAGATCTCAATCGCAGAGGTGAAAGCTTAAGTCCAGAAGAGTTTACTAATCTTGCTGCGCAGGTTCTGCGCCTAGAAAATGCGAAAAAAACAAATTAATAAATTATACTGTATTATGATTTTTAAAATTACTCTATGACGCCATCATCTGGTGAATATGAATTTTGGAAAGCCAAGTCCACTTCAATATCGCCACTAAGAACTTTTGCCTGACACGCCAACCTGATCGAACCATCAGTTTTTAAACGCATTTTGTTGAGCAACTCACGCTCATCATTTTGTATCGGTGACAACTGCTCTGAATTACAATTTACCAAGACCGCACACGTCCCACAGCGGCAAGCTGCACAGCCAAATCTAATGTTTAATTTTAGCCTCTTTGCAGCTAATAAAATTTTAAGAGATTCATCTGTTTCAAGAACTTTTTGCTCAGGCAAAAATTTGACACGGATTTGACTCATAAATATTTGCTCATTCGTAAAAGCTAATCAGAGAAACTTGATCGAATTTAGACAGAAATTGCAAACTCACGCAAAACATTGTTTAAAGAAGTCTTACGATCGGTCGATTCCTTACGCTCTCCAATTATATACGCACAAGAGGTGTAAATCTTTCCTCCAGGAAGAGCCTTTTCTTTAGTTCCGGGAACTACAACTGAACGTGCAGGTATACGGCCTTTGGTTTCTGAATGTTTACCATCACGAGTGTCAATAATCGGCGTAGAGGAAGTTAAGGTCACATTCGCGGCAAGCACAGCTTCTTCTTCTACAACCACACCTTCCACAATGATACAACGGGAACCCACAAATGCGCCATCTTCTACAATGACAGGCTGCGCCGACGCCGGTTCCAACACACCACCAATTCCCACTCCACCCGACAAATGGACGCCTGCGCCGATTTGCGCACAAGAGCCTACTGTAGCCCATGTGTCGACCATGGTGCCACTACCAACATAAGCGCCAATATTAACGTAAGATGGCATCAAAATCACTCCAGGCTCTAAAAAACAGCCATATCTAGCTGTCGCAGGTGGGACGACTCGAACATTTAATTCTTTATAATTTTGCTTTAGTGGAATTTTATCGAAGTATACAAAATCCCCAACACGACTTTCTTTCATGGTGGAGATTTTAAAATATGCCAAAATCGCTGACTTAATCCAGGAGTGAGTAACCCAAACATTATTGATCTTTTCGGCGACGCGCAATTTGCCGGAATCTAAAAGTTGGATAATTTCTTCAACCAAGGCTTTATTAGAGTGCAAAGCGGCATCGCCTTGTGCGAGATGAGCCTCAAACTTTGTTTTCAATTCTGAATAATCCATAAGCATTTATTTATAACCTTAAATTTATCGCGCAATTTCTTTAATGAGCTCAAAACCCAACTTCATTTCTTGCATCTCCGGAACCATAGCAAGCCGGAAATAACCTTGCACCGATTCACTCACCCAAGATGACGGACTAGTAATGACACCTTTTTCAGCCAGTTCCAAGCAAAAACGCACATCATCAGAGCCGAATCTTGGTGGTATTTTCGCCCAAAAATAGAAGGCCGCGAGGGGCTTACTTTTAATTAGACCCAATGTTAGGAGCTCGTTACTAGCATATTCCATGCGCTGACTGAATATTTCGCGTCTTGCCCTTACGTGTTCGTCGTCTAACCAAGCGACTGCTCCAGCTTTTTGGACGTAGCTCGCCGGCGCCACGCCGAAATTAGCCCGAGCTTGCAAGTGCGCTTGCATAAAATTTCTATCGCCAGCAATAAAACCACAACGGATACCTGTCATACCAGAGCGCTTTGACAGAGTATGAAAAGCAACAATACGCTCATTGGTGTAAGCCAGAAGGGTTTGCGGCCGAAGATCTTTTCCTTGTTCTAACTGTTGATCAATCTTTGTATCGTAGATATCGACATAACAATCATCTGCCAAAATCAAAACATCAAATTTTTTCGACCATTCTACTATTGCACGAAAATAATCCGGCGTTGCAATAACGCCACTAGGATTGTGGGGGTAATTTATCCATATAGCCGCAGCATCTTTTTGCCACTCTAAAGGCAAAGTCCACGGCTCTAAAAGAAAATTGTTTTGCTCATTGAGCACCACCGGGCAGGGTAAGCCGCCTGCAAACACTGTTGAAGAATGATAGACTGGATAACCAGGATCAGGATAGATGATACGCTTTCTGCCACCGGCTCGCCCAACAACTGATAGAGCAACATGGAAGATTGCTTCTTTGCTGCCAGAGCTTGGCAGAATAAGAAACTGCCCTGGGTCGACATCAAACCGACTTTTAAGATAGTGCTCATGCGCTGCGGTTAATTCATCCGAGCCTTTGACGGAGGGATAATGGCTTACATAGGGTACTGCTTGAATTAAAGCGTCACGGATTTTTGCATCTAAGGGAATGTTGGGATCGCCTGTACCAAAATCGTAAACTTTCACACCATTTTTCAACAATTTTTTCTTTATGTCGCCCAATTGCTCCATTGGGTAGGGCTTAAGATTATTCGAAATAGGATTTGCCAGCTTATTCATAATCAGCCTTTTTAAATCTTAAGTATTTTTATTCTGATGGCCTTTTTAGTAACCACTTCCACTATTATGCATGAGATTTCGCACAGCCCAAATATCTGGGAAGAATTTTTTACTTAAAGTCGAGGAAAGATACGCCACACCAGAAGATCCACCCGTCCCCATTCTATTACCTATCATGCGCTCAACCATTGCCACGTGACGATAGCGCCACAGCATAATTTTTTCATCAAATCCAAGCAAGCCCTCCAGAGTCATATAGAGGTCATAATTTTTTTGCGGGGCATCGTAGATTGATTTGTAAATCAACGTAATGCGTTCATCACCCAAATATGACTTTTCGACGTCACGTTCGAGCACTTCTTTAGGAATTTGGTAACCATTGCGATTAAGATAATTTAAAAAGACATCGTGTAGACTTGGCATTGCAAGGGCCTCTCTGAGAATCTGATGCTCCTCAGCTTGGGCGCGATAGAATTTTAGATACTGGCTATCTCTTTGTCCAAGGCGAAACTCTAGCAAACGAAATTGATAGGATTGAAAGCCACTTGCTGGATTGAGTTTGTTTCTAAATAGATTGAAGTCTACTGGCGTCATAGTTTCAATGACATCAACTTGTTTAATTAAAATATCTTGAATTGCAGCGACGCGATTTAACTTACGCAAAAACCCTAGAAGCTCGTCTTGGTTAAGATGCCGAACGCTGTCAGTAAGCTCATGGTGAATTTGTTTAAACCACAACTCATAAACTTGATGAATAATGATAAACAGCATTTCATCATGTTCTTGTGGGAGTGAAAGTGGGTGTTGCAGGTTCAAAAGTTCGCTGATTTTTAAGTAATTTGAGTAAGAAACGTCTTTTTGACCTGGAGGAATAATTTGATCAAGTTCTTTTGACATTTTTAACCCTTAATAAATCTAAATTTTATGTGACCGCCCCGATTGACTGCTTAAACTGAATTTATAAAAACACCGAGCCATTCTAGCTTGTCTGTTTGTGGGAACATATCAAATGCTTCGACTTGGCGCAAGATAAACCCGGCTTCTTTAAGGTCAACAATGTCACGCGCAAAGGTAGTAACGTCGCAGGATACATAAATGAGTTTGACGTTTTTTCTTTGCTTAAAATGTTTTTTGAGAAAATCTTTGAACGCCGGAGCGAGGCCTTTGCGTGAAGGATTGACGGTCAACAAATCCGGCAAACGCGCCCACGTTGGAATTTCAGTGTAAAGCTCTTCAACTTGACCTGTCATAAATTCCAGTCGCTCTATTAGATTATTTTTTTCCGCATTAATTTTCGCACACGCAATCGCCTGGGGATTTTCTTCAATTCCAAGTACCCGATAGCCACGACGTGCAATCAGCAGAGTTATTATGCCTGCGCCACAGTAAAAATCCCAAGCAATTCTTGGTGAAGAATTTCTATTGCTCGTTAACGCAACTTGGCCAGTAGATATAGTTGTCGGCTCAATTTCCCCAATTAATTGCTCTAAACGATGATAAAGAAGTTCTGCTTGGCTGGGATTGATTTGGAAAAAAACTCCTGGGCCTATTTCTACATCTAAATCACATATTCTTTCGCGCAAACGATCTGCACCGCTAATTTTTATGTATTCATCGCCAAAAATCACGTTGGTATCTTTTTGGTTAATATTTATATGCGCACTATAGATTTTGTGGCCTTGATCTTTTAGCCGATTGAGTAAAACGCGAAGCTTTGGTTTAAGTTCTGGATTCGTCACCACAAAAGTAACCATTAGCTCGCCGGTAAGATGGGCGTTGCGAACTGCTAGATATCGCAATTCGCCTTTATGAGTTTTCTCATCATAAATAGAGATTCCAGCTTCGAACAAAACCGTTTTAAGATCTCTCACAAAATCATTAATGACCTGTGCTTGAACTGGACAGGGACTTATATCGATGACTTGATGGGTCTGCGGCTGATAAAGGCCAATTCTTAAATCTTCTTGCGAGTTAGGTTTAAAAGCATCTTGATTAACTTGCAATGCGAGTTTTGCGTAACAACGATAACCCAACTTTTGTGGCGCTGGCTTTGTTGCCAAAAAAACTGTGCTTTTCGTCAAAGAAGCCGCGCTCACTATAAGATTTTTGCCTTTGTTGTATTTTTGCTTAAGGCTTTCTAGGTAATCGTTATTTATAAATGTGCAAGAACCGCATTCACGACTAATTTTACAAGTCTGCAAATTTAGTCCCGCTGCTTGCATTTGTTGAGGCCGTACTGCTTTAGCAGGCCGCTTTGGCGATGATGGGTGCATTTTAAATAATATCCTTACGGGTCCAATCGAAGCTAGATTGGCTTCATACCCGATATAACAGTTATTTGCAAGGAATAGGAGTGGACGCACTATTGAGAAAATTTAATATAACCAGTCTGTTAGCTTAGTTGTAGCTTGATTTTGCCAGCCGTTGGTTTTATTACGGCGAAAGACCTTCACCCCTAACTTCTTTGTGTAGGATGCCCATGTCGTCCATTCTGATTCGAGGGTTTTTACAGTGTAAGGTGTATTGGGAGACTTCGAGCCTTTCGAAAAGGTGTAGTCATTGAATAAATACGCCGCTGCATGGCGTATCCAGCGAAAATTCACCGGGCTTGAATCTGATTTTGCGCTACTCGTGTCAAGAAAAACCAAAATATCCCCATACTTCAAAGGACTCGTTTTTGGGTCAATTTCATAAAATTTATTTTGTAGGGTGAGCCACAACTCATCATAATTAATCATCGCACGGTGGTAACCCTCTTCTTCTTTGATATTAACAAAGTCAGCTTTCGGTAACTGAGGATTCTGAAATGCCAAAGAAGCATGAAAACAGTTTGGACCGCGATAAATCGTGAATTTCTTAACCATGGTGCGAGCAAAAGAAGGCAAAAGGACCTCATCTACTAACAGCGGGTTTCCCGAATCGAGGGCAGTAATAAGTTGTTTGCGCTCTTGTTTGTTAAGAAAGGGCTGAACTTGATTAATGAGAGCGCTGCGGCTCTCTAGATTTCTATTAAGAGCTAATGTGTCTAAGCTCAGGTCTTGGTGGGAAGTCGTAAAAAATGCCGATAGAGAATTTAGATCGATATACTTCATGAGGTTTGCTTCAATAGGTATACGCAATGTGGCCGATTTGTCGGCGGGGTTTTGAATTTTTACCATCGTGTTTTTTAAAAAATTATAAATTTTTTTCGTTTGTCCAGGCAATGCAATCGATTGGGCTTTTTGCCAAATCTGCTCTCTACTAGCATTTTTGGACAGCGCAATTTGAATTGGTTCTATCCTTTCATCTTCTTTCGAGCGGATGATTCTTTGTTTAACTTTGGAAAGGGGCTTTTGTATAGACTCTGTTTTTGCGGTCAATGGTAATGTAAGACTCGGCTTTAGCTCATCTAATGATCTAACATAATTAATTTTAGGTGCTTTTTCAAAAGACAAATTTTCGTTGGTTTCATTAAATAAATTGGCGTTTTGTTTCTTAAAATTATTTGCCTTACTGACTGCAAAAAGAATCTCTTCTTTTGAGAAGATCGCTACCATCGTCATTATAATAGAAAATAGTTTCAAATTATTTTTTATTCTAAAAAACAAAATACTCACATTTTACCTTTCGATATTTGATGATTGAGGACGATCTCTTTTTTCAATCACTAAAAATACCTGATTTTTATCGGATGACCTGACAAAGACTTTAGTAACTAGGGCGGGTACTCATGCCTTGGGGACAAATCTCATGCATTAGCTATCTTGCTGTATTCAAGTTATACTGAAAGAGAAGATTAAAATAAAAAACTTTTATTTGACGACTGGCTCGTGCAAGGGAGATGTGCGCCATGCCCCTAATCCTTATAGCTGACTCCTGTAAAGCAAGTTTAGTGATGACTTCCGAAATATTTAAAGACAACTTCAGTCAAGTGCAAGTGGTCGTTGCCTTAAGTGGTGAAGAATGCCTAAGCTTAGCTGCAAAAAATAAGCCTGACTTAATACTTGTAGATTTTGACTTACCAGATGCCGATGGCGCTGCTTTAATTCGTCTGCTTAGAAAAACTTATAAAGGCCCAATTTTGATGACGGCCCATCCCTATCCAGATGTAAAAATTGCAGTAGCGGAAGACTTATTTGCTTATTCAGATGCCAGCGAGTGGATTCCTAAGCCAGTTAAAGCAGAACAATTAATTACGGCCATTCAAAGATTTTTGCTAGAAAATCGGCGTTTAACCCGCCGCTTTCCAGTTTCTTTTGAGACTGCACTCCAATCTCCAGCTAAAGACAATAAGAAGAAATCCTCTTTACCAGAGATAAAGGCAAAATGCATTAATTTGAGTCTAACTGGAGCGCTCTTTAAACTCCAGCCAGAAAAAAGCCAAAACAAAATCAATTTGCGATTTGGGTCAAAGTTGGAATTAGATTTGCCGAAAAATTTTGAACTCGCCAATGAAAAATTATCAGGCTCAAAAGCTAAAGTTGCACTAGCTGCAGCAAAGTCGACTTCGAAAAAGAAAGTTGCCAAAAAAACGGGAAAAGCTGCGACGGGAAAAGCTAAAAAAATTCCTACACTAAAAGTTTCTGGAAAAGTGATTCGAATTGTTAAAAATGTAGTTGCCGTGCAATTTACTGGTTTAAGTGAAGGACAACAGTCTGACATAGAAACCTATCTTAAAAATTCGTTCCAACAGTCACTTTAATAATTCGGGTTTTTATATGAACGACGATGATATGAAAAATCTCGACCAATTAGAACTTACACAGCAAGGTGTTTTTGAACTCATAGAATTTACGCTAAATCGACATTTGCCTAACGGAGAATTTCGCCAAGGACTATACGGTATCAACGTATCGAAAGTTCGTGAAGTTGTGCGCATGCCTGAAATTAACCCGCTTTCATCACAAATACCAGGTGTTGCCGGTGTTTTCGAATTGAGAGGCGTGCCTATCCCGGCAATTAATCTCGCTCAGGCACTCGGAGATAAATACACTGAACGACGCGACAACCAGCAGATTATCGTCGCTGAGTTTTCTAACAAACGTGCTGGCTTCGTGGTGGACCAAACTCACAGAATCCGCCGAGTATCCTGGGACAAGGTACTACCGCCAACTGCTGATAGTTCTACCTGCATTAATGGCATGATACTTATTGAAGAAAATAATTTTCTATTCATATTAGATCTAGAAAAAATAATTAGTCGGCTCGAAAAAACAGATCTAATAAGCTCATCTCAAGGAACAAGTGACCCGCGTTTCGAAAACGCCTCCTCACAAAAAATTCCTGGGCTTTCTGGTCGCGTTTTGGTGGTCGATGACTCGCAATTTATACGGTCAAATATAGTAAATTACCTAAGCAAAAGCGGTTTGGAAATAATCGAAGCGGAAAATGGCGTCGCAGCTCAAGAAATTCTACTTAACAATCTAGACAATCCCGACTATCAAGATATCCAACTTATCGTAACTGACGTAGAAATGCCGCGCATGGATGGGGTTTCCTTATGTACTTGGATAAAGTCACAAGAAAAATTTAAAAAAATTCCTGTCATCATGCACTCCTCACTTTCAGGTAGCGCCACCCAGCAGGCCGCCAAAAAAGCCGGGGCAGATGCCTATGTTGTTAAAAGTGATATGAAAGATCTTCTAGTGAAAGTAAAAAAACATCTGGCTTAATCAATGAATCAATTTACCCTGAAGCACTATGTCCGCTTATGTCTTTTTTCCTTGCTTCTCGTGATTTGTTTTTCATATCTCTATCTAAAAATTTCAGACTTATTTGAACACCCTTGGTTTGGAATTGCAGTCGTAAATACTGTATTGGCAAGTTTTGTCGTTTTATTACTTATAATAAAAAACACGGCATCAATTCAACTTACAAGCAAAAAAATGAACTCGTTGTGGTACGCACCTTCAATTGCTGTGTTGATCCTAGCTGTTATCTTGCAAATAGCTGTGTATTCTTGGAATGAAATTAATTGGACTATAAATATCGAACAAGCTGCCTTTATATTTTGGATTCCGCTCATCGAAGAGCTTATTTTTCGCAGTGGAATTGCAAATGCTTTAATAAAATTTAGCACACCCGTCTTAGGGCATTTTTTTGCAGCCTTGATATTTGCTTTAGTGCACAACTTTTCAGTCCTTGAATCCTTTAATATTGCAGAACTTTTTAATTTGCCGCTGGGGGCATTTTTGTTGGGGATTTGTTGTTCATATCTTTATTGTATGGCAAAAGATATTAGACCTGCCATATTATTTCATATGGCGTGTAATGCCACTGTCGTCATACTTGGTTCCAATGGCGCGATTTGGTTAAAACGATTTCATTTTCTATACCAATAATTGAGAAGTAAATATGTCAGATGACGAAGACAATAAAACTGAAAATGAAACAGAAAATCCCCCAGCGCTATCTGACGAAGAACGCATCAAACGATTGAGTATGATTGTCTGCATCTGCAAAGGCATCCCACTCAAAAACATGATAAAAGCAATCAAATCCTCGTCCACAGTGCAAGAAGTCAATAAAAAAACCGGCTCCGGCTCAGGCGGTTGCAAGGGTGAACGATGTGGCCCACGCATAAAAATGCTGCTTAAAAAAGCCAAGGAAGAAAGAGAATAATCAATGACGCTTTGGCAACTATGAAAATTACTTTAAGATGTCGGTGAGCTCTGAAAGTTGTGATATCTGTTGAGTCGAAGTCCCACGCCGCCCTTTAGGGTTACTTCCAAATAAAACACCGGTCAAACCCGCATTTTCAGCACACTGCATATCCGAATCTTTATCCCCGATTAAAAAACTTTCATTGAGATTTAAATCATAAGAATGTTTGGCCTGTTCCACCAGAGCTGTACCTGGTTTTCTACAGTCACAGAATTTAACGAAGTCTTTATTCAATCCTTCGCTATAATGTGGACAAACATAAACTCCATCAAATACCGGGCCGCCACTTTCTAGTATTTTAAACTGCAGCGTTTGATGAAAATGATAGACGTCATAGAGACTAAAAAAACCTCGAGCTACGCCAGACTGATTCGTAAGTATAAATAAAAGATAACCCAAATTTTTCGCTTTATTTAAACATGCCACCAAACCTATATTAAATTCGATTGTCTCTGGCTTAAATGCATAGCCCTTATCAACGATTAGCACACCATCACGGTCAAAAAAAATTGCTTTGTTTTTTTTGGAACTAGCAGCTGACTTTTTGAAGGGCTGATTTTTTGCCATTTTTTGCTTGTTTAGTTTTTTGAAGTTTTAAAATAGGCAAACAAAGTCGCACGATCGCGGTCATTTATTGCGTAAGCAGCTACTGTTTGGAAAAAATCCTTGAGGTCCTTCTTAGGGTTTCCTTGATATTCAGGATCGCTAAGTTTAAATTCATAATTGCTTAAAAGCGTCCTGGCTTTGTCATAGACAGCAATTGGCAGATCAAGTTCAACGGTACGAAATTGATCTTCGTTAATTTCATGTTTTGAATTTGCAAAAAAAACATGCGAGCCAACTGCTAAGATCTTTCGAATCAATGAAAAAACATCCTTTCATTTAAAATTTATCGTTACTTTTTCTTTGTTTTTTTGGTGCTTTTCTTAGCTGGAATAGCACTCGCTTTTTTAACGACTTTTTTCTTGCTAGCTACGCTGGCGGTGCCGCTTGCTTTTTTCTTCGCAACTGGAGCTGCTTTTTTTACTGTACTTACTTTTGATTTTTTAGCTGACTTTTGCGTGTTTGCTTCTTCTTTAGCCGTTGGCTTTTCGGTCTTCTTTGCCGCTTTTTCTATTGGCTTGAGTACCGGCTTTTCTGCTGCTTTTACTGTTTTTTCTACTGTCTTAATTGCTTTTTCTGCTGGTTTTGCTGTTTTTTCTACTGGTTTTGCTACCGGCTTCTCTGGTTTTCTCTCCGCAGTCTTTTCTAATTTTCTTTCCTCTGGCTTGGCTGCAACTTCTTTCTCGCTTGCTTGATTAATGGTTTCTTCACTTAATTCCATCTCTTTAGTAATAAGATTAAAAACTCGCGACCATAAGCTGCGATCTTTGCGCAACCAAGCTTCAAACAGCTTGCGAGCTGGGCGATTAATGAGAGCTTCATATAAAAAATACTGACTAAAACTTTTTGGGTCAGTGCGTTTTTTCAATTCGAAAACATGGTGTGGCAGAATTAATAATTCTGATCCACGCGCTTTAAGGAGAACAGAGTCTTGAATTGGCATCATTTCTACTTCTAGCACTTTTTACCTCTTTTTTACTTTGGGTTCAGTATTGTAGCCTCAGTGATTAACTTACAATAAGTCCTTTAACTATTACTGGGTTGTGAAGATGTTGCAAGCTTTTTGCTTTTACAATCTGCATCATCGCCTGCTTGCATCCCTTCTGCTTCCAAAATTGCGGCCGCTTTATGACGCGCCCGATAGACCTTAAATGGGAAATATTTCGATTCACTGGATGCCCCATAACCTACGATTTGTTTTAGGAAAAATCCACGAAAATAGCGTTCCATGAGTAACCATGAAGCTTCCAAAGAGGGGCTAAAAGTTAACTGGCTACAGTCAATAATCAAGTTCCACTTCGAATGCCATTGCATGAGATTATTTGTGAGTTTGCTTTTAAGAATTGCTAACTGCTCTTGGCTATTAATTTCCACAGCCGAACTAAAAGAGAGTTCAACCGTATGCTGGCGAAAGTGGTTTTCGAGAACAATCATCTGGCGAAAATCAGTTTTTTCTCGCTTGTTATTTGTCTCACGGATACCGAGCTCTGTAAGCGCTTCTTCTTCCGTTAATTTAACAGGAAAAGGTAGTTGCTCGTGGCCTAAGTTTTTATCAAAACCCCAACCTACCGCTTTGCGCAAAAACAAACCGCTTAAAAATTTATGCATCACAATGAGACTTTTTTGAATCTCTTCATTGTTCTGAATACTAAGTAATCGACAATCTACTAAGCATTTATAAGGTGAATGCCAGGTCTTTAATCCATCCGTCCATTGTTGACGCCAGACTAAAACATCTTCTTTGCTTTTTAGTACAGTGGGAGCAGAAAAAGCCTGAGACATAAGCTTTTTTTGGTAATCGTGTTCAAATAAAAGCTTTAACTGAGGAGTTTCCAAAATGCTTCCTTATTTTTAACAAGCGCAGCTGAATTCTATAATTGCAACTGCTTTTCCAATTCCATACGAAGCGTGAAATAATCTCTATCTCCAATGTAGTTATGTCCATTGATATAGAGAGCTGGTGTGCCTTGAACTCCAGCAGCATTTCCTTGTTTTATGTCGTTTTGAATTTTTTCAAATCGCGATTCTGCCGTTAAACATTCTTGAATTTGCGCTTGTGATAAACCAGACTTCAGTGCCCAGCTCTGCAATTGCTCGCTATTAATAGAATCTTGATTTTCGAAAAGTAGGTCATGAAATTGCCAAAATTTACCCGCTGTGCCAACACAGCGCGCCAAAACTGCAGCGTCACATGCAAATTCATGTAGTTTGCGGCTTATCCCCGGATTACATTTTTGGTCCAAAGGGTAATTTTTAAAAACAAAAAGGACTCTATCCTTATACTCTTCTTTTAGTCTTTTAATTAATGCTGCCATTTGCGAACAAGCAGGACATTGAAAATCGGCAAACTCTACGACAACCACTTTTGCATCATCGGATCCGTAACGATAATCTTCACCGAAGCCGGAATAAGCAGTTTTATCGACAGGTAGTTCAAATTTCTGCGTAGAAAGATTTTTTTGTCCGTTAGGTGTTAACACGGCATCATCCAATTGATTTTGCGGCATGGAAGTGCCGAATATATTGAATGCAAGTAATGCTATCAAAAGACCGGCAAATGCAGGAGCTGAAGCTTGGGCGCTCCCTTTTAAATCAAAAGGAGCTTTCATTTGTTTATAAAAACTAAATGCCACCACCCCCTGAAGTAGGGTAATAAGATAGGTCGCAATGCAAGAAAGACAATAGGATTTAATGACTGTAGCTGAAATCGTCGCTAACACCCCAGAACTAACGACTCCCGCTATTGCCATAGCGATATAAATAAAGATGAGATTAAATTTCTTCGAAGCTGAATCTTCTCTAAACGCATAAAAAAGAATAAATAAAATTCCGAGAAAAAAACCAAGTCCATAAAATCCTAGGGGTATCCCGAAAACTTCAGAATAAGCACTATTTGCAACCGCATCACAGCTAAATTGCTGATTAATATTACAAGAAAAGTCCGTGACCCCCTGTTTCTTGAGCGCCATGTGGTGCATAATAGCATAAGTAGCAGAGGCAATACCTGCTAGTGCTAAAACCAACGCGCTATAGAAACTAAAAAGATTTAGATTTTGTGAACGGGTCGTTAAAAAATCTTTCTGGCTCAATGATTCTTGATCCGAATGCGCGCTTGTTTGTTTTGAACTCATTTCCTCGGCTCCCTCTCAATACATGACAACAGTTCAATTTTGACAATTGGACATTATTTTAACTGATTTTTCGCAATTATATTATATAAAAAGAAAAAATCTTGACTCTATTGAAGCTTATATCTATACAAAAAGACTCTTTTTAACTGTCGTTCGACCAAATATCTCTTATGTTCGGTCTAAAAGCTGTTTTGAGGGGGTATAGCTCAGTTGGTAGAGCGTTGCAATGGCATTGCAAAGGCCAGCGGTTCGACTCCGCTTACCTCCACCATGCTTTCTTAGAGCCCAAATCTTAATGTTTTTATCCCAAATCTCGCGTTGTTTTCTTAGTTTTTTAATTAATTAATAAGCCTGCATCTATAGTTTTTCCTTATGACAGCCATAAACTGAATCAATTATCCCTATGGAAACGTACCTGATATCTGTGTGGATAAGGGGATGATTGAAATTGCCTAAATTCAAAAGGAGAAAGAAATGAGTCATAGGTCAAAAGCGTTTTTTGGATTTTTTTTATTTATTTTAGGTGCAACACCTTCATACTCTCAAGGCTCTAGTGTAAGCGATATCAAATCAATAAAAGAGATTGTCGAGATCCCCTTGATTTTTGGGGACAGTGTTGTTCTCGGCCAGCTTTGTTACCCAGGAATAGACTCTACTGATCTAGGAGTTCCTGCGCCAATAAATGGTGTAAGCACAATTGTGTCTCCTGGGGGCCAAAACATCACAGTTACAAAGAAAGAAATAGACCTTGCTGTATTGAATAATAAGGTGCGCGCAATCGATAAGGCAAAGTGGGACTGTGCCCAAGAAGCTAAGCGCTCTAATCTTGGCGTAAAGGACCCAACTCTTCACCATGTTGAGTTAGTAGAAGAACGTCCTTTCCTTCTATCAATTACCTGTATGTATAGTTACGCCCTGGAAAGTACCTGGGAGTTAATTGCGGCAAGAGACACACAAAAATTCAGGTGTATCGATAACGCAATTTTTAATCTAACAGCCGTAAGATAAGTTTCAGTATCATCCCCCCGATACAGAGGAAAATCAAATTGCAAAAATCTATAATACAAAAGCTTGAATCCATTAAAGTAAAACTGTCCATTAAAATTATCTGGCGTTTTTTTCCCCAAAAACTACATGAAAGCCTTAGAAATTACGTAGCCATAGAGGCAGACAGCTGCTGGCAGCTACTCAATCAGTTCAAGAAAATCCAAAACCCAACTAATAAGCTGCGCTTATTTCAACAAGCTATTGAAGAACGCAAGCACAGCGAATTGTTTTTACGCGAGTATAAAAAACTGACGAAGACTTCAGTGAAATCACAGAATATGAAACGTGAAGCAATTATTAAAAAGTCTCAACCTGAGAGTGAATTTTATAGCTATTGTTTTGTAGGTGAACAATTTGCAGCAGAACACTTTTTTCTCATACAAAAATGCCTACCCGAAGGTTCTCTAAAACGAACGTTTCGGCGCATCTTAAAAGATGAAGCAAAGCATATGCACAGCGCAAAATTTAATGCCGATGAAGTCGGCGTGGATTTAAATACCTTCTTAAAAGCTAATAGGAAGTTTATTTGGCAACGGCGTAAACAAGCTTGGATTGAACAAGGTCAAGTTATAGTCGCCAAAGCTGGATTGCTCATTCTTGCCCTGACTTATTTAGTTATAGGCCCCTTCGCAACTTTGCAGTGCCGACGGCGATTGTGGGGACACCCAATTAAACGCAATTTCTCTGATTGAAAAGGTCCTGAAATGTATACTCTTGGCTTATCCTTTGGCTTTCATGACTCGGCTGTGGCCCTGCTGCATAACGACCAGTTGGTCTATGCCAGTCACGAAGAACGTTTGAGTTTAAGTAAACACGACGATAGTTTCCCTGCCTTGGCTATAGACAAAGCTTTAGCTGAGAATGGTCTTGAACTTAGAGACATTAATCGCATTGCCTATTATGAGAGTCCAGAACTCAAGTTTACTCGTATACTCAGCTCCAGTTTGGCAGAATATCCTTTTGGAATAAAAGATTTTTGTTACTCCATGCAGTCTTGGCTCAGTCATAAAATCTGGCTTAGAACTCAACTTGAGAAGTATTTTCAACTTGATGCCGATAAAATCGATTTCTTTGAGCACCACGACTCGCATGCAATGCAAGCTTTTGTTGGATCTGGTTTTTATTCAGCTGCTATTTTAGTCATTGATGCCGTAGGCGAATGGGCAACTAGCAGTATCTATCAGGCAAAGTACAAAGATCAAAAGTTTTTCTTAGAAAAAAAATGGCAACAAGACTTTCCTCATTCTCTTGGTTTGTTTTACTCTGCAATGACGGCCTATCTTGGATTCCAACCTATGAACGATGAGTGCAGCCTCATGGCCTTGGCAGCTTTTGGTAAACCGCGCTTTTATGAACAGCTCAAACAGTTGGTTTTTGATGGAGACTTAGAGACATTTCATATCAATAATAAATTTCTCAACTTCAATCGTTATGTTGGTGAACCTTTTACAACGAAGTTCACTCACACTGTGCAGTCCGCGCTCGTTTGACACAAATATAGCCAAAAATTAAGATAGGATCATGTGTCAATTCACTTGTAACTATTTGAAT
>JAGOVF010000230.1 GCA_018060885.1 Oligoflexales bacterium
CTAAAATTACGTTCATTTTTTAAATACTATTCAACAGAAATACTCGAATCAGAGTGGAGTAAAATGGCATCATGATTAATAAAGTAACATTGATTGGGAGTAACACTTATTTATGGATCAAAACGATTTTCTGGCTTCATGTTAATATAGATCTATGCGTTTTCTTACTTTGATTTGTGCACTGTTTATTTATTCATGCGTGGCGTCGCAGTTACGCGAGCAAAAGCTTGATTGTAGGTCGCAATCGGAGTCTGCTTGTGCAGTTGATGACCCCGAGTACGATTATTTAAATAAAATTCCTGAGCTGCCACCCGCAGGATCTAACTTCGATAAGCCCCCGGTTTTTCCAGAAAGTCCGGCACGGCCTAATCCAAAGGACTTAGACAAAGATCCCGATGTGGACGATGACGGAGAAGAAGATCCACCTGTAGATCCAGCTCCTCCGGATTCGGTTCCGCCTATAACGTGGAAGTGCTCGGATTCTTTATTTCAAGGAAAGCAGGTATGGACTTGCGACAAGCAAAGGCGCGATGTTTATAGATGCAGTGCCACAGGGCAGACTGAATACCAAAAATGTGACGAAAAGGGCTGCCGAGTGAGCGCACTTGGCTGTGATGACGTCTGTGCAAGCGCTCCGGTGCAAGCCTGTCCTTAATCTCGGCAATAGTTTGCAATAAGCTCTAACTATGCTAAAATAAAGTTAGTTTTCTTTATTAACCTTCTTTAATGGGGACTCCGAGATGGTCAAATCGGAACTGATTGAAAAAATTGCAGAGCGCTCGGACATCACGCTCGCTAAGGCCGAAGAAGTCGTTAATCTTTTTTTTGATTCTATCTGTGACAGTCTCGCAACAGACGGCCGGGTCGAAATTCGCGGTTTTGGCGCCTTTTCGGT
Organism: Oligoflexales bacterium; assembly: GCA_018060885.1. Classification (GTDB taxonomy): domain Bacteria; phylum Bdellovibrionota_B; class Oligoflexia; order Oligoflexales; family JAGOVF01; genus JAGOVF01. Next base: position 896 of record JAGOVF010000230.1, read on the forward strand.
GCGGGAATATAAGTCTTATGAAGGCCGAAATCCTAAAACAGGCGAAAAAATCGTAGTTCCTCCGAAGCGCCTGCCTTTTTGGAAGACCGGGACAGAGTTGCGCCAACGAGTCGACTCCCAGTTTTAAAGCTCTAGTCTTTACCGCAGTTCGGCCAATTTTTTTGGCTGGGGCGTAAAAATATTCGGCATCCTCACTTAGTCCTTGCAGCTATTGAGCTAATTTGACATAAGTGAGGGTGCTTTTTTGCTGTTAATGTTTGTGTCGTTCATAATTTTAACTAGACGATAGGGATGAACATGCCGGGAATTAGAAGTAGAGACAATGAATCTGTTGACCGTCTCTTGAAGCAATTCAAAAAACAAATTGAAAAAGCTGGTGTCATGTCTGAGGTTAAAAAACGTCAGCATTATGAAAAGCCTTCAATTCGCAAAAAAAGAAAAGAAGTGGCTGCCCGTAAACGCCTTGCAAAAACAGTGCGTAAGATGAATGACATTGGTTACTAGGAATAGCTATAAAATATCTTAATAAAAAAGCCGCAGAATTTGCGGCTTTTTTTATGTGTGCGTTCTACGGTTGCACAGAGGTCCTTCGCCTTCGGCTCAGGATGACCTTCGGCTCAGGAAGACACGTCATCCTGAGCCGAAGGCGAAGGATCTCTCTGCAACTTTTTGCAAAGCACCGAAAAGACTTGCTCACACGGCTAACCTAGTTAGAATCCTAAGTTCAAATATTTTAATAGCTATCATTACTTCTATAAGGAGTTATTCAATGAAAAAATCTCTTGCAGTCTTTTTAAGTCTAGGAATTTCATCTGCACACTTACAGGCGCAGTCGACAATAAAAATAGGTGTAGCTGGCCCCCATACAGGTAATTACGCGGCTTTTGGTGAGCAGTTGTGGCGCGGCGCAGAAAAAGCAGCACAAGATATTAACCAAGCTGGCGGGATTAACGGCAAAAAAATTGAACTTGTCAAAGCTGACGACGCTTGTGAACCTAAACAAGCAGTCTCTGTAGCAAATAGATTGGTAGAAAAAGATAAAGTCGCGGCCGTCATTGGACATTTTTGTTCATCTTCCACCATGCCGGCATCGGAAGTTTATGACGATGCAGGCCTTCTCGTTATTACACCGGCATCAACAAATCCGCAAGTGACTGACAGAGGGCTTAAGACAGTCTTAAGAACTTGTGGCCGCGACGATCAACAAGGAAATGTCGCCGCAGATTTTATTGTCGATGTTTTACAGGCAAAAAAAGTTGCGGTCATTCATGACAAAGATACCTATGGCCAAGGCTTGGCAGACGCTATGCGCAAGCGGCTTTTGGACAAATACAAATTAAAAGAAATTTTGTATGAAGGTTTAACCAGAGGAGAAAAAGATTTTGCTGCTTTGGTCACAAAAATTAAAAGCTCTGGTGCAGAAGTTGTTTATTTCGGTGGTTTGCACAATGAGGCCGGGCCTCTGGTAAGACAGATGCGTGAGCAGGGTGTAAGCGCAGCATTTATTTCTGGTGATGGAATTGTTTCTAATGATTTTGTTACGTCGGCTGGTGGCCCGCAATTTGCGAAAGATGTCTATATGACCTTCGCAAAAGATGCACGTAATATAGCAAGCGGCGCGAAAGTCGTAGCTGATTTTCGCAAAGCTAAATATGAGCCTGAAGGCTATACCCTTTATGCCTATGCAACCATGCAAGTCATAGCGGAAGCAATGCGCAAGTCGCCAAGTTCAGAAGGGGAAAAGTTAGCGCAGTGGTTGCGGGCAAACAAAGTCGATACGATTACAGGCGAGCAGGCATGGGACAATAAAGGTGATTTAAAAATTTCAAACTATGTCATGTATCAATGGGATGAAAAAGGTTCTTACGCTGAGATAATTTGGACGGCAGCTGCAAAAAAGAAAAACGTTACTAAAATGGAACAAACCGACTCCAAAACTAAAAAGGCTCAGTAGAAGCCAGTGCCAGATTATTTTGTCTTTGGACAGCAAACAGTTAATGGCCTTGTTTTAGGTATGACCTATGGTCTCATAGCGATTGGCTACACCATGGTTTATGGGATCATCGGTATGATCAACTTCGCGCACGGTGATATATACATGATATCGGCCTACCTTGCGGCGATTTGTGTGGCGGTTCTTAGCTTTTTCGGGTTCGATTCTATAACCTTTATTTTGCTTGTAACCTTAGTTTTTACAATTCTTTTCACCTCGCTACATGGTTGGGCGATAGAAAAAATCGCCTATAAACCTCTGCGGCATTCGACGCGTTTGGCGCCTTTGATTTCCGCAATTGGCATGTCTCTTGTACTGCAAAATTACGTACAGCTTAATCAGGGCTCGCGCAGCCAAGGAATGCCAGCTCTCGTGGAAGGTGTGCTGCGTTTTGGTGATGCCGAAAATTTTGTCCAAATAAGCCGCATTCAATTGTTGATCATTGCTGCGGCAATAATCAGCATGATAGTTCTAAGTTTGTTAATCTCTCGCACCGCTCTCGGTAGGGCATGCCGCGCAACGCAACAAGACGCAAAAATGGCGGCTATGCTTGGTATCAATACCAATCGCATCATTTCCTTAGTTTTTGTGATTGGTGCAGCAATGGCAGCTATTGCTGGAGTCTTTGTAACTCTAAATTACGGGTCCTTTGATTTTTCTATTGGATTTATAACAGGAATAAAAGCATTTACGGCTGCAGTGCTTGGTGGGATCGGTTCATTGCCTGGAGCCATGCTCGGTGGGGTTTTACTAGGCTTGTCTGAGTC
>JAGOVF010000090.1 GCA_018060885.1 Oligoflexales bacterium
GCAATCACTCATGCTGTGCAAGTTTTGTTAAATGGTGGTTTATTAGCAGTCAAATCAACGGGCGGTATTCAATTGTGTGCGCTTGCGCTGAGTGAGCTTGAGCCAAGAGAGTTTAAGCTGAAGCGAAACCCGGTAGATAAATTACGGAAGTTGAAAGCCAGAGGGGATAAGCCGTTTGCAGTCATGATGAGGGATGTTGCAGCAATTAGTCGGATCTGTGAAGTCAATGTGACTGAGCAGGCCACATTGGAAAGTTTAGCAGCTCCAATTGTATTGTTGGAGAAAAAAAATCCAAAAGATTTTATTAGAATCTCAGACAATCATTTGTTGGGAGTTATGCTACCGTCGCAACCCATCTATCACATACTTATGCAAGAGTTAGCCCTACATGGCATCGACATGTGCATTGTTACGAGTGCAAATCCACCTGGACGCCCAATACTAAGCGATTCCGAGCAATTTATTCTGGATATGTCTGGTTATTTCGATGCGTATTTAGACCATAATAGAGAAATCATCCACCCGATTGAAGACAGCGTGGTTTCTGTGTTTCAAGATCAACAAGTTGTACTACGTTTTGGCCGCGGCTACGCACCAAGCTTTATTTTAGATGAGGATCCGACACAAACAAGCGGAATTGCCTTTGGCGCAGATTTAAAAGCCAATTTTGCATTGCGTTTAACAAAAGGTTTTGTGTTGGGACCATTTATAAGCGATCTGCATACAAGAGAGCATGAATTAGCTTTTGAAAAGTCGTTAGATCATTTTTTGGGCATTTATAAATTAGATCCAAGTAATATATATTGCGATTTACATCCTCAGTATGTTTCTCGTTACTTAGCCCAAGACTATATAAAGAAAAATAGCAGCAGATTAAAAAAACTCCAGCCTGTTCAACACCATTATGCACATGCAGCTTCGCAGTTTGTGACCTGCCCAAATGAAGCGAGTTTGGCGCTTGTTTGTGATGGTCTGGGATTTGGCTATGGGAATGAGATATGGGGTTGCGAGCTGTTTAGTATTTCTAAAGAAAAGCAATTACTCCGTATCGCCAGCCTGAGTCCCTATAATTTGCTTGGTGGGGATAGGGCAAGTCGTGATCCTGGACTTTGTCTATTAAGTTTAGTTCGATCCATAGATTTGGATGAAAAGATAAAGAAGGATTTGTTTAATGAGTTCTTTGATCACAACAAAATCTCTTTAATTAATCAATATTCAAAGGTGGATTTTGCAAGTCCTCTTGCTGCGATCAGCATTAAATGTCGCAGTCTTGGTCGTTTATTTGATGCGCTTGCTTTTCTCTTGGCGAATTTTAAGCAACTGCAAAGTTATGAAGGACAGGCTGCCTTGAAACTAGAGCACTTGGCAGCAAATGCTATTGAATATGAAGAATTTCAGGTAGGAAAATGGAGCTTCAGTGAAGGGCTATGGGAATTGCAGTGGCAGACATTTTTAATCGATTTGATGCTCCGTCATAGACAGAAACATGCTGAAAAAGATCTGGCGGCTATAGCGGCTGGTTTTCATCACTTTTTAGTCGACAGCTTTTTGTCGTTTGCAAAACAACAGGGCTTTAAAAATATAGTTTTAAGCGGTGGTGTTTGGCAAAATCGCTTGCTTTTACGGATAATTTGCGAAAAAGCTGGCAAAGTCGGGATTAAAGTGCATCTTACACCTATTATGCAAGTCAATGATGGGGCGATTTCATTGGGGCAATTATTTTATAAAAAGATTGAAACTAGAGATTCAGAAAAATAGAACTATGGGTACAGCTTGCTACGTATTTTAGGGAGAGAATTTTAATGTGTTTAGCTATACCTGGCCAAGTTCTGGAGGACTCTTCCGAAGATGCTAAGCAAAATAATCTGGCAAAAGTGAGTTTTGGCGGAATGATTAAAATTATCAATATGAGCTTTTTGCCGGAAGCTCGACCGGGAGATTATATTATAGCGCATGTTGGGTTTGCCATCAGTATATTGAATTCAGAAGAGGCCGAAAAGACACTTAAGTTGCTTAGGCCAGATGGTGAGAGTAAATGAAGTATCTCTCTGAGTTTCGCGACCCCGCTGCTGTTGCTTTTTTACTGCAACAACTCAAAGCAAAAATAACAAAGCCTTTGCGCATCATGGAAGTCTGTGGTGGGCAAACCCGCAGCATTGTTAAAAATGGTTTGCTTGATCTGCTGCAAGGTTGCATCGAATTTGTTCATGGTCCTGGCTGTCCCGTCTGTGTGACACCTCAGCTTGCAATTGATCAGGCCATCGATTTGTCACTACAGCATGCAGCTATCATATGCTCTTATGGTGATATGGTTCGTGTTCCGGGCACTCGAAGCAGTCTATTCGAAGCGAAGTCAAAAGGTGCGTCAATTGAAGTCATCTATTCGCCCTTAGAAGCAGTCGAAATCGCAAAAAAAAATCCACAAAGGCTTGTGGTACTGTTTGCAATTGGTTTTGAAACAACGGCCCCGTCGAATGCTATGGCGATTAAACAAGCTGCTATAGCTGAATTAAAAAACTTTAAAACACTGATCGCCCATATTCGTTTGCTGCCTGTTTTAGAACAGCTTTTTGAAAATTATCCTCTAAATATTGACGCGCTTCTTGCTGCTGGGCATGTGTGCAGCATCACAGGATATGAGGATTATGATGCTTTCGCCAAAAAATTAGGTATACCCATCATTATCGCAGGTTTTGAGCCGGTCGATATTTTATTGGCCTTAATAAAAGCGCAAGAACTGATTGAAAATAAAAAGATACAGGCTTCTAACGAGTACAGGCGCGTCGTCGAATTAGCAGGCAATGGATTAGCGCAAGAAATTATGCATGAAGTTTTTATGCCTTGCGACGCGGAATGGCGGGGATTTGGACTTATTCCGCGCAGTGGTCTTCGTCTCACCGAAAAATATAAATGTTTTGAAATAGATCAAGACCTATTATTGCCACAGACTACACAAAATTTGCTCGCAACGAAATGCCAAGCAAACCTAGTTTTAACGGGACAGATTAAACCCGCACAATGTCCTGAATTTAATAAAAACTGTCGACCTGAGAACCCTCTTGGCGCTCCTATGGTTTCAAGCGAGGGAGCTTGTGCGGCCTACTTTTCGGCTTAGAAACAATAAGGTACATCTATGTTTGATAATTTTGCTGCTGAAAAAAACGAACTGATTTCTATCGCACACGGCAATGGTGGTTTGCTGTCACAAAAACTTATTAAACAAACCATTCTGCCTTATTTTAACAACGAACTTCTTGAAGCACTCCCTGATAGTACTTATTTAGCAATGCCGCACTCCACCATTGCTATTTCAACAGACTCCTATGTTGTCAGTCCTTTGTTTTTTCCTGGTGGAGATATTGGAAGCTTAGCTGTTTATGGGACTGCGAATGACCTGGCGATGAGTGGTGCAAAACCATTGTATTTAAGCTGTGCTTTTATAATTGAAGAGGGCTTTGCAATTACGACTCTGGAGAAAATACTTTCTACTATGAAACAGGCTCTCGAAGTAAGTGGTATGAGCGTTATTACGGGAGATACCAAAGTTGTCGAGCATGGCAAGGCCGATGGCATTTATATTAATACAACAGGCATTGGAGTAGTGCAGCAGAATTTAAGCTGGGGTGCGAAAAAAATTGCCGCTCAGGACCATATTTTAATTAGCGGTGATTTAGGTTGTCATGGAGCTTCCATCATGAGCTTAAGAAGCGGTTTAAAGGTAGATCCTCAGATAAAATCTGATTGCGCTCCTTTGTATCCTTTAATAAAAGAGCTCATAGATGCAAATATAGAAGTGCATTGCGCTCGCGACTTAACGCGAGGTGGCTTGACTGTAGCTTTGATTGAATTAGTAGAAGACTGTGGACTTCAGTTTGAGCTTATCGAATCTAGTATTGCAATTTCCGAAGAAGTACGCAGTTTTTGTGAACTGCTCGGCTTGGATGCCTTAACATTAGCTTGTGAAGGCCGCTGTGTTTTGTTTGTAGCAGAGAAAGATGTAGATAAAGCGGAAGCTATTTTAAAAAAAATCAATTGTTCTGCTTCGCGAATAGGTAAGGTGAATTCTACAACGGATGCGCGAGTGGTTCTGCGTAATCCCTATGGAGCTCATAAAACTCTGCGTATGCCTGTATTGAGTAACTTGCCTAGAATTTGTTAATTTGTTGAATAAATTCGCGGTTAAAATTGATATTCAAACACCAAATGCGCAGTTTTTAAGGCCTAAATGCAGGTATCTGCCGGCACTTGTTTAGCCGATTTAAAGATTATATATATAATTATTTTTTATTTCTTAATTCTATGTTTAGATGCTCGACTATCGTGGGTTAGTTCAGTTTGTTGATTCGTCTTAAGAAGAAAAAATGACAACTTCATATTTAAACAAAATTTTCACTTCATTTTCTAAGATGTCCTCACGGGCGACGGGCCGGCCAGTTACATTCATAATTGCCGCTGGAATTATTATCATGTGGGCGGTGATGGGACCACTTTTCGGATTCAGCGATACTTGGCAACTTGTGATTAATACCAGCACGACAGTTATCACGTTCCTGATGGTGTTTCTGATTCAAAACACTCAGAACCGAGATTCCGAAGCGATGCATGTAAAGCTCGACGAGTTAATTAGGGCAACTTCTGGTGCGCATAATGCACTTTTAGACTTGGAAGAATTGCAGGAAGAAGAGTTGGACAAGATTCGCAAGCAATATACAATTTTGGCCGATGATGCGCGCGTTAGAATGCGAAGAGGGGACTTGGACACAGACGTACCGGATTTGCGGTAAAGATGCGGTCTAAATAAATACGCGAACGAAGCCGGTAGCATAGATTAATGTTCAGTAGTTTGGGGAATTCTAAATAAAGTCTAATTTATTTCAATGTACAATCTAAATAAAATAGGACTCCATATGACTAATGATAGAATTTAAGTCTTTAACAATTTGTGCATATTGAATTTTAGCTTCAAGTGTTTCTAATATGACTGCTATGACATCTTCGGAATCCTTTACACCAAATTTATAATCCTCCGCCATAAGTTTTTCTCGCTTTTCAAGAAGTTTTAAGTGATCGGGGAATTTATTAATTTTTTCGTGCAAATATGCCATTTCCTTGTCATCAATTTTTAAGTGCTTTTCGAAATCCAGTAAATCAGCTTTACTCTCAGATTCAATTGCTTGAATTTCTGCTGCGATCCCGGCCTTTTCTTGCTTGTTGATTGAACTTGTATCGATATTAATTGAAATAGAAACTCCGACCACTTGCTCAAATCGTTGCCAACTCGCGGGAACTTCTTTTTCTCTTTCGTTATAAAGATGAACTCCTCCAAAAACATCTAACTTTGGCCGCGACAAGAGGTCAATTTTTTCGATGTTTAATTTCTTTAGATTTATTTGTTGTTCATACTTTGCTAAAAAATCGCGATGATGTGATGAATTATGGGAGAATTTTTTTTGCCAAAATGCAGGATTTTCGTACTTAGTATCAATATGAATATCGGAATAGTCGCTTATTCCGAGTTCTGCCAAAAGAGCAGTTTTGACTTTTTCTTTTTCCAGTTTCGCGGCTTCAATTGCAAGGTTTAGCTCATATAATTTAAGTTCGAATTCAATGCCCTCTGATCTTGCGGCGGTTCCAGCATTGATGCGCTTAATTGCGCTTTTTTTTAGGTCTTTTAGCTGTTTGCTTGCTTCAATGTTTAAAGAGAGGAGTCTTTCAAAAAAAAGATATTCCCAAAAGAGTTTTCTACTTGCTGCAAGTTGAGTTTTTTTTAGAGCTCTTCCTTCTGCTTCAAAATACGTGTTTGAACTCTGATTAATTTCTTCAATAAGCTCGTCTTGGCCACCGTTGTATAGATTTATACTTGCCAAAGCCGAAGCAATTGGTTGAGTTCTAAAATCAGAGGAGCCGAAGCGAAATGTTTCTAGCGAGCTTTTAAGCGCTATTTGTGGATAGAAGCTTTGTTTCAAATAGCCTTCTCTCGCCCGATTTGCTTCCATTTTTTTACTTGCAATTCTTAAACGTATGCTACTTTTATCCAGAAGAATTGGGATATCTTCATAATTTAATTCTAAAACATCGCTAGCAAGATTGCCATGCCCATAAACAATCTTGCTAGGTAAATTGAAGCTTAAAAAAATATAGAAGCAAAAGAAACGACTCATTTTTTTCTCTCAATTGTGTATTCAATTTTGTCTTTGTGGCCACCTTGCTTAATTTCTAGATGAATTGTGTACCTATGGGTATCTTTTCCAATGTATTTTCCTTCCCAATGGTTTCCCATGTCTTTTAAAACAAATGCTAATGACTTTTCTTTTGGTAAAGAAAGTGTCGCGGTCATCGGAATGTCTTTGACTGCTTTCGGTTTCATATCTTTCGAGTATAGATAGATTTTGACATTGTCGTTTAAATGCACCATTTCCAAGTGGATAGTTTCCAAACTGCGCATTGCTCCGCCATGAGGTGCTTCAACGCGTGAAGGGCCGTGGTCTTCATGTGCAAGAGACACATTTGAAAACACCAGAGTTGTTGCCATAAAAAATGACTTAAGTAATCTCATCGTTCAATCTCCTTTTTTGAAATAATTGGATTAAAAAAATTTATTCTTTTACCTAAATAATAGAAAACAGTTGGTGTTACAAACACATCTAGGAGGGTGGAACTGATGAGTCCTCCGACAATAACAGTAGCAACTGGCTGCAAAATTTCAGATCCTGGTACGGCACCAGCTAACATAATAGGCGATAGGGCAAAAATTGAAACCACTGCTGTCATCAGTACTGGAGTTAAGCGTTCTAGGGAGCCGAGTATAATAGTTTCTTGAGAAAACGAATGTCCTTCAGTTCTTATTAAGTGTAGATAATGCGATATCATCATAATACTATTGCGACTAGCAATTCCACATAGGGTTACAAAACCAATCAAGCTCGCAATAGACATGACACCACCCATAAAATAGAGCGAAATGACTCCGCCAATAAATGCTAGAGGAACAGTGAGCAATATTTGTACAACGATCAACCAAGACTTAAAATGATTTAAGAGAATTAGAGTGATTAAGAAGAGACTCATGCAACTAAATATTAAAATATCACGAGACGCCGTTTTCTGTGCTTCGAATTGTCCGCCAAGAGTATAGAAATACCCTTCTGGCAATAGAAAACTAGTCCGCAGCCTTTCTTGAACTTCATTTGCAACACTGCCTAAATCTCGCCCTGACACATTTGCCGAAATAACAAGGCGCCTCTGCAAATTTTCACGATTAATTTCATTTGGGCCGTCGGTAAAATAGACATCGGCTAAATCCTTGACTCGCACACTCGTTCCATCGGGCATAATTTTAAGAACAGTGTTTTCCATTTTTTCTTTTGTACCCCGTGATGTTTCATCAAATTGGCTAAACACCCCGATGCTCCGCTGCTCCTCTATCACTTGGGCGATAATTTCTCCATTAAAAGCACTTTCAAGCAGATGGGTGACTTTTCCAGAACTGAGGCCATATTTTGCGGCTTCTTCTCGTAAGAGATGTATTTTAAGTTGAGGGATAAGCCCCTGTTGTTCGACACGCACATCGACAAGTCCTGGAATTTCTTTTATATGGTTTTTGAGTTCTGCGGCTTTGCCCCTTAAGGTACCTAAGTCTGGTCCAAAAATCTTAATTGCAATTTGGGCACTGACCCCTGACAGCATATGATCAATTAAATGCGACAAGGGTTGTCCGACATTGACACCGACAAGCTCAGGTATTTCAGCTAACTTTTCTCTTATGTCCGTCAAAATTTTTTCTCTCGAAGATTGCAGACTGTCGTGGAAGTCTACGTCGAGTTCGCTGACATTGACTCCCATTGCATGTTCGTCGAGTTCGGCCCTTCCTGTACGCCTAGAAACTGACTTTATTCCTTCGCTAGCCATTATGAGCTTTTCTGCTTTAAAACCCACCTCATCTGATGCTTTTAGCGAAGTTCCTGGTGGAGTAAAAAGCGCAATCATGGCGGTTTTTTCTTTAAAGGTTGGCAAAAATTCAAAACCTAGTTTTGGCAACAACAGAACTGCAAAAATAATAAGTGCACTCACTAAGGAAAAAATAAAAATTGGGAACTTAAAAAAGAATCTAAGTAACTTTGCGTCCAAAAATTTTAAGAAGCCGACAAGTAAGGTGTCGGCATGTTTTTTTAGCGAAATTTTATTGAGTAGAAGTGAACACAAAACAGGGGTTATCGTTAGGGAAACGAGAAGTGAAGCCGCTAACGCTGTAAGGTAACTGAGTGCCAAGGGCGAAAAAAGTCTGCCTTCTATACCTGAAAGGCTGAGAAGAGGTAGAAAAACTAGAGCGATGATAATCGTCGCAAGGACTATGGAATTTCGTACTTCAGAAGAAGCCGCAAAAACTACTTTTAATATAGGTTTTTTAATAACAGCAGTTGCATTAAGTCTTAGACGTCGATAAATATTTTCGACATCCACTATAGAATCATCAACAAGCTCGCCAATCGCAATTGCTAAACCACCGAGAGTCATGGTGTTGACGGATAGGCCTAAAAATTTGAAAGTAATGAAAGTTATGGCAAAAGACAGAGGTATTGCTGTCAAAGTAATAACACTCATTTTTAAATTAGCTAAAAATATAATGAGAACAAGGAATACTAAAATTGTTCCGAATTTAAGTTTGCCTATAATTCCAGAAATTGAACTGGCTATGAAATCAGCTTGGCGAAAAACATCTGTGTGAACTTCTACACCTTCTGGAAAGGAAGCAGAAATGTTTTTGATCATGCTTTCAATGTTTTCTGTTACCTCGATTGTATCTGCATTGGGTTGCTTTTGGATAACAAGAATTATTGCTGGTTTGCCTTGGTAACTTGCTTCACCGCGTTTAAACTGCGTGCCTTCTTTGACTACTGCAATATCGCCAATGCGTATTGGTCGACCAAAATGCGATGCTACGGCAGTATTTTCAATGTCTTTAATAGAGCTTATCGCACCAATATTGCGAACGAGAATTTCTTGGCTGCCTTGATCGATAAAGCCGCCACCAGAATTTTTGCTAATTTGTGCTAGCTCTTCGTTTAGGTCTTCAAGGCTGATTTGAAAGTGGCTGAGTTTTTCTGCAGAAAAGAGCACTTGAAATTGTTTTAGACCACCTCCCATTGTGATAACTTGTGCGACTCCAGGCAAAGTGAGCAGCTGAGGTCTTAACACCCACTCGGCTAAGCTTCTCAATCCAGTTGGGCTTGCGTTTGAGTTTCTTGAAGTTATTGCAATTTGCTGAATTTGCCCCATAAGGCTCGCTACAGGCCCCATTACTGGAAGTACATCTGCTGGGAGTCTAGAGCGTGCAAGTTGTAAACGTTCTGCCACCATTTGGCGAGCTAGATAAATGTCCTGCCCCCATTCAAATTCAACAAAAATAGCCGAGAGACCAATTCCAGATGTCGATCGAATTCTCTCAACATGTGCAATGCCGCTTAATGTATTTTCAATAGGCAAGGTAATAAGAGTTTCAACTTCTTCAGGTGCCAGGCCATGACCCTCAGTCATAATTGTAACTGTCGGTTTGTTTAAATCTGGGAAAACGTCGATAGGCAACTCTCTTAAAACAATTAGCCCGTAAACTAGCATAAAGGCACTTATTGTTACGACGAGCAAACGCTGTCGCAAGGCTACGCGGATAATCGAATTCAACATGAAACACAACCTATTGAAAAATAAGGTTTGGAAGACTATTTAAAAATTTGTGAATTAAATAAAGCTTCGCGGAGGGGGAGTTACGATGCCAATATAGGGGTTACTTGGAATTAAAAGATTTTTTAAATAAAAAGAGTAGTCTCTATTATACAGGGATTCCTTAGAGTCAATTTTTTCATTAAAAGTAATGCTCATATGATTATGACAGCAACAGTGTTGACAATCTTGATCACTATGATTGGGGTTATTACAATCATGATGAGATTCATGCGTAATAATGCTGGAAGAGGTATCGCTTTTAGAATGAATTTCGCTTGAATCCTTTGCCACTATTCCTTCTAGGTGGCTAAGGGCCAAAGGAGAGCAAAATCCTTTTGTCCCTAATAAAAAAGTACAAATAACGAGAAAATTAATTATTTTTGCGGATTGTTTCATGTAAGCCAATACAATTTAAGAACAGAAGTGTTTAATACTATTAAATTTTTTTCTGCCTGTAAAGAACCAAACATTCTCAGAGAGTCTTGCGCTTTGGAAGTTGAGAGAGGCTTGTTTGTCCCGACTTTGACAGTTTAAGAGATGAAGTTCAATGATAATAGCAAGTTGAATTTTCTCTGGGGCACTACATTAAATTGGCTATTATGGAAAAGTTTGAATTTAGATTGGGTATGGATTGTCATCTCGTTTTTTGCCAATCGCGTGATAAATCTTCTTTATGTTCTCTTTGACCAATGATGGGAATACACGTATTTGCTTATGGAGTTATGCCTTCATAAGCAGCGGCATCAACATCAGTCAAACTCAAAGATCTTTCATATACAGCTTCATTTGCAACTGCGACAATATTTGCAACAGCTTCTACGGTCACAGCACCTAGTTTTCCTGCAAAGGAGCTAGCGACACTCGATCCGATAATCTTCCATGTATTTGGGTTAAATTGCGAAAGACGGTAAATAACAATCGACTTACCTGGGTCGAGGTTGTAAATACTTTCAAGAGTAATTGTAGCTCCATCTTCACTTACAAATTTAAATTTTATTTTCGAAGGAAAGGTATCAACATTCTGAATTGATATTCCCGTGGTGATGCCTTCCAAAGATTCAACGAAACGAGGAAAAAATAATTTTTTCGCACCACTGGCAAAACAATTGAACGAGGCGTTACTTTTTGGGCTCACTGAGCTTGCGTCATTAATCACACTTAAAATTTTTTGAACTCCGTCAACTGCAACAACTGCTGTACCAAATGTGTTGCTAGTAGGAACTGGGTTGAGCGAAGGGGGATAAAAAGTAACAGAATTATGGGCGACTATAGATTTTAAATACGGGCCAAAAGTATTCAATGAAGTGTGGTAGTTCATCCGAACTGCTGCTAAACTTGAATCGACGTTCTGTGCCTGTAGGCCGGTTGTAAGCTTGGGGCCGGAATGTTCAAAACGAAACAGTGGACAAAACGATTTAGTACCAGCATCTTTATTGCGAAATGCGGATAGAGCTTGTAAATTCTCCTGTATTCCTCCAGAAAAGGCATATTCTACACCGACTGCGGCTAGTTTTCCGACGCCATTGATGTCTGCACTTAATACTTTATTGCTTGCAGGCGAGCTATTGTTTCCAGAATTCCTAGCTAGTGCTGGTTTAGAAGTCCGCGAAGCAAAAGCTGCAATAGGGCCAAGGTTATGAATATAAGATTGTCCATCAACGCGATAAGTGACGCTAATAGATTGGGAAAAAGATTCTAAATTTTGCACATAAATCAACGTGCTCCTATTGTGGTATTGGTTTTTAATTAAGGGCAATAAGACTTTATTTTCAGATTTTTTGGTATCAAAGGCGACATAGGATGCAGCAGCTCTTATTCCATTATTTTTCACTTCTGTGAGGTGTCCGACTCCTACTAGAGGCTGCTGCGCATATGCTAATGCTGAACCAAAATTAAGATCATTTTCGCAACGATTCGATTTTAGAGAATTCATAGCCAAAGGATTTAATATTCTTCGTACGACACATTGGCGGGGTTCTCCTTGTTCGTTAAATTGAACTAAGTGGATTTTGTTAGGAAGTGTACCGATATTTTGTATTGTTGCATTTGCCTGCCATGACCCAGAAGAGCTTTGTTCATACCTATTGGTTCGGAAAAATGTTGGAAACCCCAAATAGTGGCAGGAAGCCTTGTTTGTACTGATATTCAAAGTCAAATTCGATGAAAAAGGTGAATACGCAATTCCATTTTTATGCTCAAAGCGAACCTTAACTTGCCCAGAGCTGAAATTAGGGTGGCATTGTAGTGTCGAACTTAAATCATCGGGACTTATAAAGTACCGAAAATATGAATTAGGCCATTGCTGATTTCCATTCCAATAAGCAGAATGGTGACAAGCTGCAGGTTTAGTAGAGTCAATATCAGCTAAGCGTGCGATGGGTTTATTTGTTTGTGCGTCATATAATACGGCGTTTTTTCGATGTTTTTCTCCCCAATTTTGTCCTGGTAAGCCTACATCTATACGAGCACATTCTTGCTCCGCAGTTGCATTCCCAAGTGTCGGCGCAGTTATTAAATTCGGATAAGTTACATATTCTTGGCCTAAGCAGGATAACTGCATATTGTAATTAGCATCTACAATGTGTAGTCCCGATGGAAAATCCGAGGAAGCTTTAGAAAGAAACCAGGCAAGACCAAGGTGAGAATATTGCTTTCTGCCGGGCCCTAAATACCATTCTTTAATTGGTCGCATTACATTTTTTAGATTGTTATTGGGTAGAGATGTGCATCTGGCATCAGCATTAATAGGTTTCAAAGCTGACCATTCTGTAACTAGAAATGGTAGTTCGGCAAAATCTATCGGCGCTGTATAATTTCCATAATTAACTAAAGGCGATATTACGGCTTCGGGATCTCGATTTGGATTCGTCATAAATGCATAAAAGTCAGTCATTGTTTTGATAATATTTTCAGTAGACATCCAACCGCCACTGCCATTGTAATAGTTGTGATAGTGAATCCCATCTAGTGGGTAGCTTAATTTTTTGACAAATTCACGCATCCATGTTTTGTCTGTCCCACCAATACCCGGGTGAGTTCCACAGCAGTAAAGCGAAGCTGTGGGGTCAGCTTTTTTCATTCTAGGATAAAGATAATTGTATACTTGGGCAGCTCCGCTTGGAGTCATATAATCTTGATGCAAATCATCGGGCTCGTTAAAAATTAACCAAGTGCGGCCTTTATAAGTGGCAGCAATATCGACTGCCCATTTTGTATGCCTGTTTAATTCAGTATCTGAACAAGCTCCATGCGAATATCCAACGTTGGCACAACCAAGGTGACAAACTCGCCCGCTAGCAAAATGAGTTTCAACACAATCTGCATCTTGGCCATGAATTGTTTTACATTCATTGTAAGTACGTAAACATTCATGGTATTTTATCCGACAATAGCATTTGATTTTTCCTATAACAGAATCCGATGCAGGAAACGCAGCGTCTGGAGGAACAGGGCCACCTCCAAAAAGTGGTATATACTTCGTGTCGCTACTTAGAGTAGAGCTAGAATATGACCAATTATGCCACCAATTTAATTTTCCGTTTTCCTTTCCGCTGTCACCTACACCGAAGCCCAATGGAGTATATATCGGACTAGCAACCTCCGATTTTGCGACATTAAATTTTTCGCCTTCAAAAGTTTCGCCATTTTTTGTTTTCATTGCTGGAGTTGCAGGATTCGAAACTTCTTTGTTTGTTGCTGACGAAATTGAGTCGGATTGTGTGATTTGATCGATTTTGTTAGTTTTGCAAGTGAGGTAGAAGCCAAAAATCAGGAAAATCAGCCCGATTCGTAAATATTTATTAGCATACGTTAAAAAACGCTCCATTTTTTACCCCAAATAAATCTTAGAATTACAATATGGTACATTTTATGCTTGTAGATAGAAATAATAAATACTACGAAGTGACGCGAGACTATTTTTTTAGGGGATACTTAAATGGCCAAGCATACTTTTTTTAATAAATTAGGTTTAAAGGCATTTTTTCTATTTGTATGGATGATTTCAAGCTGTGGTGCTCCCACAAAGTCAGTGGATAGTTCACAAAACGCTTATGTTAACCAAGACCAACTGTCGTTAATTCATCAAACTG
>JAGOVF010000091.1 GCA_018060885.1 Oligoflexales bacterium
GTTAGTAGAGATTGAATCTCTACATATTCGGGCAATGAGTATTGATAAAGATACTCCTATAATTGATGTCCAGGAACACAGTCTAATTGTTGGCCGCTAAAAATAAAGTTTGTCAAAATAAAACCTCCGAAAGAAATTTTTCCTAAATTATACAAACACAATATAACACCCCAATATTGCAGTATTTAAGGCAAATTTGGAGTATCTGTATTTAAATGAAAAACGATGCTCAGAAAAATAATTGGGGTCCTAATATACCAGAAAAGTTTACTTTTTTCTTAGCTCAAGTCTAATAACCTGATATTATAGCAATAAAGAAATTCACTTTAAATTCCGAAGTGTAATTTAAGCAAGACAAAAGAGAACTTTCTAGAGGTTGTTCTCAAAATTGAGAACAGGCGTTGTGCGTAGTCTTTACTGTCAATTCAAGGCAGCAATAGACGAAGTTCCATTGTTTTCGCTTAGGAGAGAAGATGACCTATATCATTAAAAATTTAACTTTAATTACATTAATTATTTCGATTCTGAATCGCGGAGAGGGCACGACACTTCCGGAAAATTATCCGGCAATTCTCACAGAGAGCGCGACTTTTGAAATGGATATAGAGCTTGAAAAGTGGCTTGATGCGCATGTCTTAAGGTCGAATTTACTAGAGCAAACTGATGAATCTTTTTACTCAGCAATTGATGCTTATAGTTTAAACACACAATTAGTTCTACTTATTAAACGAAAAAAATTATTTCCGAAATTAAAAGAGGAGTTAAATAAAAGAATTACTTTGGTAAGGAACAAAATTGAAAATAGTAAAGAAGGTATGGCTATAGATCCATTTCGTGTTATTGCCTTGGAAGAGCAAATAAATGCTTCACAAGATATTGGTATTTCAGATGAAGAAGTAAGTTCTCTAAAAAATCAGCTTATATCAAGTCCGATCCCGAGCTGCAGTCAAGAAAAACTACTCTTAGATAGCTTAGAGACTCCGAAAAATTTGCGCGATATCGAATATTTGAAAAGAATCATTTCCAACAATTTAAAAAATTCTTCAATTAAATTTCAAAAACAATTAATTCGTAAACTTAATGTCGGATATGAGCAAAAGATACCTGTCCCAATTCAAGAGTTGTTGTTTGCTCATGTGGCGCAAAATTTAGAACTAAATGACTGGTTGGGTGAATATTTACAAATTTCTACTGCTTCGAAAACAACACAAAAGAAATCATGGTCAGATGAAGTTATCGATATGGTTGCAAAGAATGATGCTTCGAATTGCAAGAAGGCTGTCGCAACTTTAAATAAGAACCTCGAAAGAATGCCTGATATCAACTTAAAACAAGCTGCAGAATTGGCGGAGAGTGTCGAAATTTGTGTGAGAAGATTTGATAGTAAAAATAGAGAGCAATTCTGGAAAGTTCTTCAGACTCCATTTGCCAAGCATTATGGCGATGAAGGAGATGCAGAGATACAATTAGAATTAAGCTATTTTTATTGGGATAGAGACTTATTTGATATGGCAATAAAATCGAGCCTAGACACTATTGCAAAATCAAAATCGCGATTTCCGATGATTGAAGCTAATGCAATTTACGCATTGGGACTAATCTATGAAAATCAGAAAGACTTTGCTAATGCTCAAGTTCAACTAGAAGCATTTATAGAAAAATTTCCATCTCACAAAGACTACACTGAAGCGCTTCGACGTTTAGTGTTAATTAATAGCGAAAAAAATGACTGGAATTCAGCATATCGTTGGGCTAGCCAAATGATTGCGCACCAAGACCAATTTTCAAGCACAGAGCGATCTGAGTCAATATTAGGATTTGCTTTGTTTTGGCAGGCTCGTTCTTTAATTGCTTTGAGCAAGAAAGACGATGCAAAAGTAGTCTTAGAAAGGCTCATTAAGGAAATTTACTCGACTTACTACTCTGCAATGGGACACTATTTATTAGAAGAAATTTCAGGACAGTTATATGCAATTGAACCAACTCTAGTTCCAGAATTTAGAATAGATAATTATGACAAACATTTTTCTGCAGAAGAGCAATCTATTCTAAAAAGAATAGATGGACTCTTGAAAGTTGGTTTGCAGTCCGAAGCACTGTGCGAATTAAGTTTGTTAGACTTCAATAGTCAGAATCATTCAGAAAGTATTGTGTTTAATAATAGAAAAATTCGCCAGATTATGATTTTACACGCGGCGGGCAATTGGTTTCAAGCAATCAAACTATACAATGAAATTCCTAGAGATATGCGATCTACTTTGCCGAGAGGTTTTGAGAAGATCGTGTTTCCAAAACGGTATCAAGATTATGTGCAAAAATTTGCTAATCAATCATCCGTAGATCCCTATCTTATATTTGCGCTTATTCGACAAGAAAGTATTTTCAACCCAGAAGCAACTTCGAGTGCGGGTGCGCGAGGTGTTATGCAATTGATGCATAAAACAGCAATACAAGTATCACGCTCCTTGCAAAAGAGTGCGGCGCCAGAATTAGAATTTAAAAAGAAGTTGCATAGCGTCAAACGAGACGCGCGCTTGTTGTATAATCCAGAAGTTAACATCAGCCTCGGAGCAGAATATTTGCGCTACTTAATTGATCGCTATGAAAAACCGATCTTTGTTTTGGCTTCATATAACGCGGGTGAGGGGCGTCTGATGAAGTGGATTAAAGACTCTCCGCCCGCAGATATGTTATTGTTCATAGAGCGAATACCATTTCAAGAAACACGTAATTATGTAAAATTAATCTTACGAAACTATTTTTACTATCAGCGCTTGTATCAAGAAGGTCCTGGCAATGCTTCAGAGCTAGAGTTTTTGAGCCAAATTTCATTGGAAGAAAAGCCTCTATAGTGAAAGTTCTATAGACAATTTTTAATGATTTTTACTAGTCGCTTTAAATTTGGAAAACTCCCTGCATTCACAGCTAGGCCGGCTAAATAATCCAATTCAGTCTTGCGGCGCTCTCTCAAATCCCTTCGCATAGAATTTTCGTTTTCACCAGTTGCAGAAATAAGATCTTTCATTTTGGAAAAAAGGTAGTCTGTCTCTGGTAAATTTATTTGGGGGAAGGTTATTTTGCCTAAAGCGAAGCTCTCTAAGTAGACGTCATATAAAAGTGTCATGTTGGAAAGAAGTTCTATGTTTTTGTTTAAGTTGTAGGCAGCTGATAGTGTATTTATCGTACAGTTAATAATCCATTTCTGGGCTATGTCTGAAAAAATATTTGTTTTGTATTCAAATTCCTTTATTCTATTTAATAGAGGCTGTTCGGGTAGCTCGTTGTTGTCAGATTGCGCCTCAAATGTTGGGCCCCACAATATCTTTCCATCTTTAGAACGTAAGACATATACCCCGCTTTTTTCGCTTGAAACTCCAAAAGTACAGATCCCGACTCTAGACCCGATGGAATTTATGAAATCTTGCGGGAGCTGATTGTGATAAAATCCATTTGCTAAGCAAATTATAAGAGTATTGTTGTTAGAGAAAGTTCGAGAGATTTTTATCGCTTCAATAATATCAAAGGCTTTGACCGCTATAAAGATAGTATTAAATTTGTAATTATCTAAATCATCGACGCGGCGAATTTTTGCGCTAAAGTCGTATTCTGTGTTTTGCATTTTAAAATTTAAATTTTTTTGTTTTGAGTTATTTCTTACAAGGAAAGAAAATTCAAAACCAGACTGCTCTAGAAATGCACCAATTAAACTGCCAATAGCTCCAGCGCCAATTATGAGGCTTTTTGTTGCATGGGGCTTATTTTCCGTGGCCATAAAATTATCTGATTTCAAAGGGTTAACTAATTTCAATCTGATTCTTGATAATTTACATTATAAAAAGCGGTTTTGGTACCGATAACAATAGCGCGAGGTGGTTTCAGTTATTTTAATTATTGATGGAAGAGATTGAAATGTCTGAAGCAGTAAAGTCGAGTCCTTTTGCAGATGTTGTGGTGATTTGCGACGAACAAACTTGGGTTAAAAGTGCAGTTTCTACTGCGCTTAAGGAACTCAACATTGATTTTGTTTTTGTCACTTCATCTATTCGGCTTCGGGAAGATTGGCCACGTTTAAAAAATGTGCGGCAACTTATAATATATTGGGAAAATCAAGAACGTAATTCCGGAGCGATCATTGAAGAAATAAAAGAAATTGATCCAAGCTTTTCTATAACACAGCGCTGTGTTGTTCTTACAAGCAACCCAACACATGAAGACGTAATTTATTTTAATGAGTTAGATGTAAAAAACATTTTTCGACTGCGTAATCGCATAAAAGACATCAATTTAGCAATGCGAGAAATGCAGAAGGTAGTAAATGCTGGAGCTAAAAGCGAAAAAATTGAAGAAATCTGGAACAATTTACATCAAGAACTTGATTTTATCTTACGAACTGGCAATGAAGTGCGACTTGAAAAGGTGAAAATATATTTTGAAAAATTTATAGAACGTTTTGCCAATGAAAGGCGCACTGCGCGCTATTTGGATGTGCTGGCATGCTTTGAGCTGATTAACAAAAACTACGAAATTGCAAAAGACTATTGGCATCAGGCAATAGAAAAAAGTCCGACTTTCTATCGTTCATATAAAAATTTGACTATTTTTTATATGCGTACCGGACAGCTTGATAAAGCACTAGGTCTTATGGAACGATTGCAATCAAACAACAGAAATAATCTTTCGCGCTTAGTACAGATGGGTGAAATTAAGTTGGCACAAAAAGACTTCGCGAAGGCAGAACATTTTTTCCAATCGGCTTTAGATAGAGATTCTTTTTGTTCGCGCGCACTTAACGGACTGGCTGAAATTAAATTTATGCAAGGTAATTATGATGAATCGCGGAAGCTATTGGCGCGTTCATATTTAGCTGCAGAAACTGCTTCGAGATTAAACTCCAGAGGTATCGCACTTGTCGTTAGAAAACGCTATGCAGAAGCGCTCGAACATTATAAAAAGGCACAATATGTTTTGCCTCAGCACCAAAAAGGCCCGCTCATTTTTTTCAATATCGCTTTATGTTATGCAAAATGGGGAAAAGCTAATAATGCCAAAGACTATTTGCAACTTGCCTTGATAAAGCAACCAGGCTACGAACGGGCAAATCAGCTATTAAAGCGTCTCTATTCTACCCAGGGTTCAGAACTTCAAAGAGCTTAAGAATGAACTCTCAGGACACGGGATTTGCGCTAGCGCGCCAAACCTTAGCTTGTTGTTTTCGCATTTGCTATATCAACACTGTAGTTTTGTGGCGAATATCCAGACGAATTCATGAGATGAACCATTTCGGCTTTTAAATATTTGGCGAGATGGGGCTCGGTTTGGACAGCTTCGACGTCTGCAATTGCTTTTTGCAAAACTTCAATTCTTTGGCGCAAGTCAGGCTCTTGGCGAACCTTATCTAGGATTTCATTAAAACTATTGCGCTGGTCGGGAGACAGGCCGTTAACTATTCCGTGGCGGAGTGGTTTTTCCGGATCTCCTTTTACCGTGTTGAGTTCCGCTTTACCAGATTGTGGATTGACTTTACCAACGGTTAATACCGACCCGCTGCGATTAAAAACAGTGTCGCCGCTAGTAATTTTTGCCATGGTAAATTCTCCCTCTTATGATTGCTCTATTAGTTTATCAGGCCTTTAAACAGGACTCCAGATTCGCCGGCCACTATATAACTATTTGAAATCTAACAGTTATTATTCATTTAAATTAATCTATCATTTCAGTATTAAGAAATTTACTAGAAATCCGAATAGTTACTTAGTGAATTTAACTTTGAAAGGATAAAAAGGCGTTTAAAAATGGGCCAAGTTGTAAGTCTTAAAATATATAAACAGAACAAGAGAACCACCTATCTTAAGCGTTTCGGTGGTCGTATAGAACGCTTTATTGGTGACTATATTAGAAATTTTGCTTCGCATGAATATACGCAGATTCAACACTATTTTTCGGCAAGCCAGTGGTCGGCTGATTTCAATCAATGGGATTACTGGGATTACCGTGAGATGCTGAGTGAAGCGCTTGATCGAGTCATTGCGCCTAGTCTTTTTTCAGCTTTGAAAAGTGAGTGGTGGTTTAGCAGTGAACTTATTGGTCATGAAGAAATCTTAGATCGGTGTGTTGGTCTTTATATTTTAAGTCTTAATGAGCAAAAGAACCCATTCATTCTTGCCAAGACACCGGATTAGTTAATAATCTGAAATCTGCATCTTTATCATTTCTGGATATTGGTTTCGGCTAGTAGACGTAACAACTTATCTTCCGTTTGAATTATATGACGACCCAGAGTAAATACTCTATTTTTAATATCCCCGTTTACAACTATATCTAAGCTATCAATATGGCCTTCACTATTTTTTGGTAAAAAAACGAAATTATGATCGCTGTCCTGGTCTTCACTGGCAGCATTAACACTGACAATTGAAATGTCATTTTCCAAGATATTGCGTGCTAATTGTTCTTTTAGTTCAAAACCAATTAGCGGAGTTTTAATTTTTTTACTTTTGATTATTTTTCGGAGCATTGTTTGTAACCGATTGTAGTATTAATGTGCGAAATTCATGTTCTTTGATTCAGTCGATTTTAGATCGTCTAACCAAGACGAAATGTCAATGGTTTGAATATGATTGAAATTTCTGTCATTCAAAAATATTTTTGCAGTGAAGTTTTTGTATTGATTTAAATTCAAACGGCGAATTGGAAAGCTAAATTCTTTTTCTACTTCAGATCTAAAACTATAATCTTTTACAAGGGCGACTTTTAAAGCAAGATCGAAAGAGGAGAAGTTTTCGAATCTATTTTCAATCCAATATACTTCGTAGTTATAGTCTGAATGAGTAGCCTGAATAAGAGCGCCGATTTTGCCACGTAAATGAGAAAATTTTTTGTTGTTCGTTAGAATTAATTTAAGCCAAAGTTCTCGGTTATCATGAATTCTTATATTTTTAACTTGAGCTTTAAAATAAGGTGACCCGGCAAAATCTATATTTGGATCTGTTTTAAAAATTTTATCTAAAATGCTTTTCGATGCAGATGAGAGTTTATTTGGAATTTTTTCATCTGGGATATTAATTTCATTTGCTTGATCAGAACTCTTTCGTGGTTGAGAATCATTTTTCTTCTTACTTTTGCGAATTTCAGCTGTTTGGACCTTGGTAGAACTATGCGGCATTGTAGTGCTTTGAGGCACAGCAGAGTTTTTAGATTTAAGTTCGACAGCATGTTTTGGCATGCTTTTTTCACCATTTAGTATTTCGCTTCCTCTTAAAAACAAAGCCGAGAATTTTGTATAATTGAAATCTTTGGCCAAAAAAGCCAAGCCGGCAATTCCCATAAAAGTAATTGTCATGGATGCAAAAAGAAGTATAAAAAGTTTTTGTGGGCTAAACTGCATTGAGCGAGTCGGATTCTTTCCAACTTGAAATTGAATAGTGATCGATTCGCCTTTTCTGGGCTCTTTGGAATTTTCAGAGCGACTTTTTCGTGGCGGTTCTTTTTCCATTTTTAGTTCCTTTAGATCCAACTTTGCTTAGAAATTCGGAATCTAGAGCTTTTACCTGAATTTTTTTGGCGAATTTGGTTTACGATTTTCCAAAAAAAAGGCAAATCAGACTGTAGATGTCACAATTTAGCTACTGAACGAAAGCAGGAGATGCGAAATGACAGTGATCAACGAAGTAATTTTAAAAGAAATTTTATTAAAGCATTTTAAAAATCCAGAAGTTGTTATTAAAGATTTAACCGGCGGAGGAGACCATTGGTCCTTAAACATAGCTGCCAGGGAGTTTAAAGGACTGAGTCTTGTCGAGCAACATCAGCTCGTTTATCAAGCCTTTGGTGAATTGATGCGCAAAGAAATACATGCGCTGGCTTTAACGACACGTGCATTAGAATAGTCCAGTTCATGAAGTTAGTCATTGCAAGTTATAATCATGGTAAAATTCAAGAACTCCAAGACTTGTTGTTGCCAAAGCAGCTTGAAGTCATTTCACTGTTAGATGTCAGTCGAAAAAAAATTGAGTGGAAAGAGGACGGAGTCAATTTTTCTCAGAATGCCGCCATTAAGGTAGATGTTGTAAGAAAAGTAACTGCTTATTCGATACTCGCGGACGATTCTGGTTTGATAGTACCTGCTTTGGGAGGTCAGCCTGGCATTTTTTCTAGTAGATATGCTGGATCAAATGCGTCTGATTTGGAAAATATTGATTTGCTGTTGCAAAATATGCGCTTATTGAGCGGCGAGCGGCGGAAGGCTTTTTTTGTTTGCTGTATTTGTTATTCAAGGTTTGGTGCACAAAAAGATTTTTTTTACGGTGTGTTGCCTGGTTATATCTCCTTGAGTTCGAGGGGAAGTTCAGGTTTTGGTTATGATCCCATATTTATGCCATTAGAGAGTCGACAGACGCTGGCGGAACTCAGTTCGGTCGAAAAAAACAAAATGAGTCATAGACGACGAGCTCTAGATAGATTTATTTTGCAGATTAAGAGAATTAAATAAAACACCAATATAATTTGATATTTATCTTTCCTTGGAAGATTCTTTCCATAAAGTTTCTCAGATTTAAACCGAAGCTTTTCATGTAATAAGTAGTCTAAGGCTAGTTAATATTTTCTTAAGAAACCCCCAAGAACTTTTGGAGTAGAGACAACTCATGAGTTATTTTGCAGAAATAGTTATACTTGACGACCTTGGATATGAAGAAAAAGTGACTCAGGAACTAGCTAGTTGGAAGCTGGAGGATGGAAATAATAATATAACGCCTCGTCTAGCAAGCTCAGTTTCGGATGTTATAACTGACTTGCAGTCTGGTCAAGTGCTTATCTTGATAGTATTTGCGAAGAGTTACTCTGAACAATTGCGACAAATACTCGAAACCTATGAGACATATTTAGGCGCATTTTGCGAGCATATTCTGGTGGTCAACTCTAGTCCAGCCCCAGCATTCGCAGCAGATCTATATGAGCATGGAATTGAAAATCTATGCAGCGAAGATGAATGGATGAAGTATGCTTTGGATCTCGCGAGTTTGATTAAATCATACCTTACGGATGATAATTCTAGTTTTTTGAATGTCATTAAGTTAATGGGTGCTATCGCTAATAAAAACAATGAAGAAATTGAAGCTTTGAAAATAAGCCTGGCAGATTCGGCTCAATACGATTTTCGCGTGGCCTTAGCCGCTGGAAAGGGTAGCCAAATTTTAGGAGATACAAAAGGAGCGCTCGCAGCATTTGAAAATGGGACAAATTTGAATAAGCGCTTTCGGCCAGTTATATCTAATTTTGCTCAGTCTCTTTTAAAAGATGGTCAAACTGATCGAGCTCTAGGATTAATTGAAAAGCTTGAAAAAACCAATCCTGATAATGTTCAAAGAAAAACTCAACTTATTAAGACCTACATAGAAGTAAAACAATATGAGAAGGCAGAAGAAAAAATCAGTGAAATGCGAGCAACTCGCCCAAGTCTTCAGCTTATAGATGAATTGCAGGCGGATTTATATCTTAAAAAAGGCGATATCGAAAAAGCGATGGGAGTAATGGGAGAGATGAGCAATGTCGGAAATGACTTTGCTGCCATTCTCAATGAACATGGTGTGAGACTAGCACAAGAAGGTAAAGGGAAAGAAGCTTTGGAATTGTATCAAAAGGCACACCAAATTGTTCGTGTAGATTTAAAGTACAAAATTAGCTTGAACGCAGCTCTTGCTTGTATACGATTTAAAGCATTTCCGACGGCATTGAAATTTATTGATCGATGCGAACAAGAATACGGAAAGAAATTTCCAAAGTCTGAAAGTATTCGGAAAAAAATTATGGAAGGTATGAATCAAGAAGAAGCAAAAAAAGTTGGTTGAATAATTGTCGTTTCTAATTTTCGTTATTGTGTTGTAAATTTGAATTGAGAGGTTTTTAGGCATGTTCGAAGTACCCAATGGACTTTACAATAAAACGACTCTCGTCGTTGTTAGCCGACCTGAAAACGGAGTTACTTGTAAACTGGTTTTTGAAAAAATCGGAGTTAAGCCAACAATTGCCTACGGTGTCTTTGAGGCGCTTAAGTTAGCTGAGCAAGAGATGCCTTACTTTGTTGTAGCTGAGTCTGTGCTCCCAGACGGCAATGCTGGCAATATATTTGACAAGTTGCGGCAAAATGAATTTTTTAAAAATTTGCCCATCTTTGCTGTCGTCCCGCAAAAAATTAAAAAATTTATAGAGCCTCTGGTAGGAAGGAAATTTGACGGTATTTATGTGGGTGGCTATTCTGAAGTGAGCTTTGCACAAAAAATGCAAGAATTATGTCAGACGATAAATTCTAGCCCATATTGTTTAAATATTCGACAAACCAAACTCGACAAAGAAATTGTGGTGAGCTGTGAAGCGACGGTGATTGGTAAGTCGAAAGATTGTATTGTTTCTCAAGCTAGTATTCCCGTAGATAGCTCAGCAAATATTTTGTGTGTTCCAAAAGAAGCAAAATACTCTGCGGCTGTATTGCGCGCTGCTACAGTATTGGACGACAAAAAAAATAGCGGTTACTTTAATCTGTTTCCATGCAGTAAAATTCAAGGAAAAGGTATAAAGTGGATGTCTGAATTGCCTGAAATTGACATGCAAAGTGGCAATGAAAGTACTAGCGGAGGTCCGAAAAGAATTCTTTTTTTCGATCCTGATAAAGATCGCTACGATGCCTTTGCAAAAATATTAAAAGGTTATGATTATGATCTTATATATGCAAAATCACTCACAGTTGCCGCGAGCTTTTTGCAACAGAATTTTGACAGACTGCATGCAATCTATTTACATGAACTATTAAATGACGCTACTGCGATCACTTGGTCAAAACAATTTAATTTATTGAAGCCTGAACAAAGACCAGTCATGTTGATTGGCACGAGTTCGATGAATATGCGCTCAGTTGGGAAAATTCAATATATTAAACGCCCTTTTGGTCTAGGTCCTTTTCTAGAGAAACTTGAAGTTCTTTCTGAAAATCAAGAGCAATTCTCTAAAAACATCGAAGCTAAAAAATCTAATTTAGTCGATGTGTCTGTTTATTATCAAGCGCCGGCAAGATTACTAGCATTAGATGAAATGGGCGGATTAATCAGATTGCGCTTTCCTTTACGCAGCGGCAGCAAGCTGAAAGTTAGCAATCCATTTTTAAAAGAAATTTGGAGTCAAGACGAGATAACAATTGTTAATTCTGCTTTAGAAAAGGGTACAACTGACTGGATAATGCGGTTTCAATCAATTGGATCGGGAACTTCAAAATCTCTGTACTGGAAAAAATTGCAGGATACTGTTCAGAAAACTGGTTTGTTGCTAGACGTGAGTCCTGCAGTAATAGACGCAGCAGCAGTAGGAAAGTAATATAGTATCACATTTTCTCCGGTGGAATAATTCCTAGAAGGCCCAATCCTACATAGATAGTTTGTTTGTAAGCATTTACCAAATTCAGTCTGGCTTTAACGAGAGAAAGTTCTTTTTCTTTCAATATTGGAACCTGAATATAAAAGCGGTTAAATGCTTTTGCCAAGGCGTATAAGTGAGCAGCTAGTATACTAGGCTTATAGAGTTGCGTTGCTTCTAATACTACTAAATTAAAATCATAAATGAGGCGGATGAGTTCTAAACTCGTTTCTTCTTTATGATGCGACTTATTGTTAATATTTATCGCAATAGATTGTTCGCTAGCTTTGCGCAAAATTGAATTAGCTCGAGCATACGAATACATTAAGTACGGCCCCGTGTTGCCTTCAAAACTTAACCAGTCTGGCAAATCAAATATGATATCACCGACAGGGTCACTCCGTAACATACCGTATTTAATTGTTCCCAGGGTTAAAAGTCGAGTGCAATCTTTAATTTCTGCTTCGCTCCAAGAGTCTTGGTATTTAACCATGTATTGCAAGAGACTTTGTTCGACTTCGTTAAATAGAGCAGTATATGTAAATGAGTTACCTTTTCGCGATGACATTTTGCCATCAGGACGAACGACGGTACCGTAGCTTAGGTGGTAACAGTTTTTTGCTTGCTCAAAACCCATGAGCTCGAGCGTTTTAAAAACTTGGCGAAAATGATGTTTCTGTTCAGATGCGACTATATAAATCGAGGTGTTGATTTTAAAATCATGGAACTTTATTTTCGCAAGTGCCAAGTCTTTTGTAGCATAGAGCGTGTTGCCGTCTGTTTTGCGTAAAATTAAATAGCCCATTTTGTAAGCATCTAAGTTTAATCCCACAGCTCCTTCTGAAATTTCAAATAATCCTGATTTTAGATATTCTTCGACAATAGCCTGAGATGCTTCCGATGTTTCTGATTCAAAGAAAAAGTGATCAAATTTGACACCGAGCTGTTCGTATATGCGGTTAAATTCGTCAAGTGACCACTGGCGAGTTTCTTGCCAAAGATCGAAAAATTTTCCTGTTTTATTTTCAATGGCTCGCAAAATTGCGCTGATTTGTTCCTGGTTTTTTATGTGTTGTAGTTCGGCTGTGCCATCTTTGGCATCTTTGCCACCTTCGAGCAGCTGATTTGCATGAACGTAGCAATGTGCTAGCCAGGTGTTTTTGTCTATATTATCTGGTTTTTTGCCAAGAGCGTCATATTGCCAAAGGCACTTTGCAATATGGGCACCTTCATCGCCAATATAATTTGCCGCGACAACCGGAATGCCCATGTATCGCATCATTTCGACAAGACTTGCGCCTAAACAAACATTGCGTAGATGGCCAACATGAAATTCTTTATGAGTATTTGGCTGTGAATATTCCACCATGGTACTTTGTTTTTTCAATGATGGTAAATCTGGTTTGAATAGTTCTTTTTTTTCAATGCTAACAAATACTGAATTTTGGAAAGCTTCAGCAGTCATTTTTATATTTAAAAAAGCCCCGATTGCATTGGTCTGCAAAATATCTGGAAGTGTTTTGAGCTTTTCTGCAAGCAAGCTAGCTAAGGCTTCTGGCTTTTGATGAGTCGTTTTTGCATATCTAAAACAAGGCAAAGCGAAGTCGCCATGCTGCGGGTCTTTTGGTTTTTCTAGGGATTGAAATATTGTCGCTGAATTTATGTTTTGATCTTTATTTAATTCAGCAAGTTCTGACAGAGATTGAAAGATAAAATCTGCAAGTTTCTTTTTAAGAGGGTCTAAAGATTGCTTTTCTAAATCGAGATCTCTTGGAGATGTCATTGGCCTCAACCTTATTATAAAAAGATACTTAGAAGTCGGAAGTTTTATATATTCTAGCCTTGAAATATACAAGAGAGTTGTCCCGAGGAGTTTATGGAGAATTGTGCTTATACGGCAGCTTTAATTAATGGTGAGGCAACTTTATTGAAGCTGGAATGTAGCTATGCCAGAGGTTTTGCCGGTACGCAATTATTAGGGAATGTGGGAGAGTTATGTCGTGACGGCAAGGAGCGAGCGAAGACAGTCTTAGAAAATCATGGGTTTGCACTTCCAGCTAAAAGAATCGTTATCAATATTAGTCCTGCAGATATTCGTAAAGATGGAAATCATTATGATTTGCCCATGGCCATGTGTCTTTTACATCTTTTGGCAGAAAAGCCTTTGAATTTTGATTCGCACAAATGGATATTTGCAGGAGAAATTGGACTAGATGGCGATCTTCGGCCTATAGCGGGGGTAGTGCCCTTCGCTTTGGCGGCAGTCGCAGCGGGCTTTTGTGGCATGGTCGTCGCAAAATCCAACCTTCCAGAGCTCGATCTCCTTAGAAATTTGAGTGGAGAGAAACTGCAAGGTATGCAGCTCCTTGGCT
>JAGOVF010000231.1 GCA_018060885.1 Oligoflexales bacterium
AAAAGTGTCTAATCAACACAATTTGTCAATAATTTCAATATGCTTTACAGTATTTGCCACTGCACCAGTTACTTAATGCCTGAGTAGTTACGTAATGCTTTTCTGAGAGTTACTTTAGAAAGCATGCTAGGGGCTTGGTATGAACGGACGGCCAGAGGAACTGGTGAGGGCGGGATGCCCGAACCCGTAGCGATAATTTTGCCATGGATGGCATAAAAATTGAGCGGTCCTCTGGCCGTCCGTTCATACCAAGCCCCTAGCATGCTTTCTAAATGAAAATCACTTAAAAATGTGCATCACGCAGCTTTCAGCTATTCATTTCCCGAAAAAATGGGATATCGCGCCCAATGTCTAGGTGCTTCACTATATTCTGCAAGATGCAGCGAAGGCGCAATACGCTCCCTTTTCCACTGACTTCTTTGCCACAAAGTCAAAAAACTATTTAAATAGCTTTCTAAGATCTGAGAGTTATATTGCGGAAAACGTAAAATGAGCTTCGTTAATATTTCCTTCGTCTCAATTTTTTGCAGCATATGCAGCTCTTCAATAAAATCCAAAACATCATAAGGCATCAAATCTTTTTCATCTCTCTGTTGTGCTGCAAGAGGTCGCAATTCTGCTGACGGAGGGATTGCCAATACCAGCTTGAGGCTTGAAACTTTGCCAAATCCGATTTTGCAAGCGCCTGAGGCATGCCATTGCAAGAACTCTAAAATAAAACTCTTAGAAACTCCCGCTAATGGGGCAAAGCCTCCTGCCATATCACCATCCATCGTGGAATATCCAACACTGGCTTCACTGCGGTTTGAAGTTGAAATCAACAAACCTTGTATTTTATTCGCTAAAATCCAAACCCAAGGAGCTCTGACACGAGCTTGTAAATTTTGCTTTGTGATATCGTCATTTTTCCATTGCAAGTCCTGGCCAAAGGCTTTGCTAAAAAGACTCTCATACTGCCCAACGATTTCTTCCACATTGACATTATAAAAATGCGCACCAAGTTCCTGAGCCAAAACTTGCGCCGCATGCAAAGTTTCAACGCTATTATTTTTTGTCTGTAAATATACGCAATGCAAAACTATTTTTATCAAATCTTCTCGATTTAAAGCCTTTAATCCTAAGTCTTTGCAAACATCGGCCAAACCCTTTTCTTCATAAGCAAGATATATTGCCTGCGCAATAATCACAGCACAGCAACTTGAATCACTGCCGCCGCTTAAAGGAAGTACAAATGCTTTAGAGCGAGATTTGCGCAAATAATCATACACACCGAGACAGGCTGCTCGTAAAAACTCTTCGAATTGACTATGTTCAAAAATGCTATTTTGCTTTTGTTTATTCGATAAATTATCGTTGTCATTAACAACAATCGCATGACTTTTCTTTACTAAAATCTTTTGCGGTGCAATAGAATATGATTTTATAACTGCACCATTATGCGAAAGTGAATTTTCTGACTCCGTCGCTTCAAAGGAGCGATTTTGTAATTTTGAATTTCGAATGCGGGCAAGTTCTACCACCGTGGCATCAATTAGCATATCCTTAAAACTAAAACGTTGACCGAGTTTGATTACCTGAGAATCGCAAGCAATAATATTGCCGCCCTCAAAAATAAGATGACCAGCTTCTATACCAATAGGATTGGCGTAAACGTAACATGCATGCATTGCGCGGCTGGCTTCCCGGACTAAGTTGACTCTGACTTCATATTTTTTTTGTGCATAATGTGAGGCATTTGGATTCACGACGATGTCTAATTCATGGGCGAAAGAAGCCAGAGGATTATCTGCGACCCATGCTTCTTCACAAATCTGTACACCAAGACCCACTCCACCAAAACTAAAAAAATAATCGCCAAATGGGATTTTGCGTCCTTCAATCTCTATATAAGTTCTTAGCCCGCGCGGCCATGGTTTGAACCAGCGTGGCTCATAGTAAACACCTTCGCGCGCCAAGGCTTTTTTCGGAATAAGTCCTAAGATTTCACCATCACGCACAACAGCAACACAATTGTACAATGCACCTTGAAAATAGACAGGTAGGCTTAAGACTGCTATTAAGGGCTTACAATGCTGCACCAACTCAATTAAAATTTTCAGAGAAGAATGCGCTGTCGAAGTCCGTAAAAACCAGTCTTCACAAGCATAGCCACTGATGACAAGCTCTTGGAAACAAACGATGTCGAGGCCTTGCCTCTTTGCCTCTGCGAGTGCGTGAATAATACGCTTTTTATTTCCGATAAAATCTACCGGAGTCTGATTTAGGCTTATTGCTGCGATAGAGATTTCATTGCATGATCTAGGCATAAACTAGGCATAGCTCAGAGTATTTAAAATTACAATGGGACTCTATTAAAAATTTATTTAAGGTCACTCTTTAAATCCCTGGGTACATTCGCTAGCTTAGCCTATTCCCATATATCTATCTCCTCGCTCTAACGTTGCTTGTTCACTTTGCCAAGACAAGGCGAGCAATACATCTGATCTACGAATTGCCGCTACTTCGTCTAAATCCGCTAAGGTTCGTGAAATTTTCAAAACTTTTAACAAAGATCTTCGACTTAAAAGCGGGGGAATCGCTTCTGAGACCAATTCATGAAACTCCTGAGAACTTAAGCCACTTAAACTGAATAAGTGGTGAGATGGGATATCCCTGTTAAATACAAATCCAAACTCTTGATTTCGCAAATATGCAAAATTTCTAGCTTCAACGACTTTTTTTCGCATCAAGGCTGTTTTATCTTTTCCTTCAACTTTCTGATCAAATAGCCCCAAAAACAGCTGACTGCTATCTTGATGTGATTCACGCATATTGATTTGGAGGTCGATACGATCCAATATGGGGCCTGAAAGTTTTTTCAAATATGCTTGCACTTTTTGAATTGGACAGCAACAAGGTCTTTGTTCACTTCCATACCAACCGCAAGGACAATTATTGCACGCTGCGATTAAAAGCACTTTGGCTAGGCGCTCAATTTTATGATTAGCTCGCGAAATTTGTAACTTTCCAGTTTGCAAAGGCTCTCGTAATGCCTCCAAAAGATCGCGTCGAAATTCGGTGATTTCATCGAGAAATAAAATTCCGCCATGGGCAAGACTAAGTTCTCCAGGTCGATCAGCTGTACCGATTATAGCCGCAGCACTTGCTTGGTGATGAGGGGCTCTCATTGGTGGAATGCCTTCTAACAGTTGAGAATGAAGAGCTTGTGAATTGCTACTATGAATCTTGAGGGCCTCAAGGTGTTCCTTGACTGCCATATTCGGCAAAATACTCACTAAGCGTTCCGCAAACATCGACTTTCCTGCCCCAGGAACCCCACGCAAGAGCAGGTGATGCATACCGACAGCCACCACCAAAGCGACTTGTTCTAACGAAGGCTCCAACAACATGTCATTAAAATTTTTTTGCAAATAATGACTATTCGTTGCAGCCGTGCATTGTTTATTTAGCTCGGATCTCTGAACCACTTCGTTAAGTTTTATTGACTCATACGGCTGCATCGCCGCGCTTTGTTTTTGCTTTTTCGAGCGAGTGGTAATTGGAGTGATTGAAAAAGCCAAATGTAAATTGGGACAGCACCATTGTACTAACTCCGAAAAATTAGAAAAAATTGTTTCTTTAGCAAA
>JAGOVF010000232.1 GCA_018060885.1 Oligoflexales bacterium
ATTGCAGCCATAGTTTTTCTGTTTCCATTTATGGCTTTTTAAATAAAGATGGGCTTCCCCAAGCGGAAGCTCTTGATTCGTAAAGCAACTTAGCTTGCGATTTTAGAACCCAAAGCTGCAAACGATTTAAGTTACCCATTAAGGCCGCCGCCAGCACCACACTAATCGCAAATGATGTCAGTTTATCTAAATTCATACTTCCCGTCCTTTGTTAAAATGATTTTTTTATCGTCGAATCTATTTAATATATTTTTAACCGCAGCCCAGCTCCATGACTTACCTTTGCGAGATAGTATTTTCGCATGATTCAATGCCTTGGTAACATCATGAGCGTTGCGCCCCTGACTCCACATCAGATGTATTTTAAGTAATACCGGAAACTCTTTTGGGTCTTTACTAATCAGACCCTCGAAATAGCAGAACCCGTAATACGGTAATGCGTTCTGCTTGAATGAAGTGAGTGACCGCTGATTAGTCTCTTGAGTCACCGATGGACGTATAATCACTTCAGCTTTTCTAAGTGCTGATCTAACCTTACATTTTGAGCACCCTAATAGCTTTGCTATCTGCCCCAATGAGCAGCCACTTTTATACTTTTCGGCGATTAATATAAGCGTTTCAGAGGAAATTCGATTGCGATGAATAAAAGAATATGGTTTAAAATCAAGTAGTTGGAAGCGTTTGTCTAATGGTGGACTGCGTTCACCAATCTTGCAGATACGCAATTTTGGACACTCTGTTTAGAATGGTTCTTCTCACTTCAATCCGCAATTCTTTCAGAAATATCGGTTTCGAAAAGTATTTTACTAACATCAAATGCTTTGAAGACTCTCGTCGTACACCTTGGGGCACAGGCCAGAACTTCGTTTACTGCGGTTTCAAAAAACGATCGCTTCATCGAAACTTGAGGTTTTATGGCAGGCTAGGCTATCTTTGGAGCTCGCACATTACTTTGTTTATATGGTTCAATGCTCTTTTCCGTCGATTCGCACTTGAAATAGAAAGGGTATAAGTCTAATCCCAATTATCAAAAAAGTTCCAGACCATAAGAGCCCGGCTATCATTACCCAGGACGAATATTCTGCAGGTAAAATTATCGGAAGCAACAGGCGAACAAAAGCTGAAATAAAAATTAACGAGATGGCAATTTTATCGGAAACAAAAAAATGGGGTTTGCGCCCCGTATGACCTTGGGAAATTCGAACCAGCATACTGGGAATAATAATTCCCAAACACAAGAGCGTAAATATATGCAGTGCTATTGTACCAACACTCCAAATATCAGCGATTTGTAAAGCCGCAAATATAAAATGCAGGACAAGGGCAAGGTACCCGGCATACATCGTTGCGTTCCCGAATGTTTTAAATCCAATATCCGGTCGCCAAATAATCCACCTTAATAACAACAAAGAGCCTGCCAGCATAAGAATGCCAATAGCAATTGATGGAGGGAAAAAGTTTTGAAAAACAGAAAGTAAAACAGAAACCTTGATTGATGAATCTATAAATTTATTCCTGTACAGAGTCTGCCCCTCAGTATTTTTCATAAATTGGGTTATTGTTCGTTCAAACATGACAACAAAAGCCAGCCGAAAAAGGCCGACGGTCATATTGATTCCGTGTTGATAGTAAGACTCAGAAATTAAAAGATTTTTGGCCACGAGAATAAGGCCCAGCAGAATAACAAAAAAATAGTTGTCATTGAAACTGTCGTTGCGACGATGTTTGAGCAAAGTACCTATAACATATAACCCACTAGCTGCAAAAAAAAGACTCAACCCCAGGTGTTTAAGAATCAAGCCGAAGTCAGATGCATAATAAACAAAAACTCTTTCAAAAACCCAAAGTCCAACGAGAATCATAAGGCTCACGCCATGAATTCCTCGCACCTTGACCCAGTTCTTACTTGCAGTGAGCAAAAAACCAATTAGAACAGACCCTGCAAATCCAAAAAACATTTCATGTGCGTGCCACTGAATGGAATTTATCCCTAAGGGTAACGCCAGCCTTCCTGAAAAAACTAAGCCCCAGATTACTGGCATTAGAAAACCCATAAAAATAGCGAGCGTGAAAAAAGGTCGAAAACCAGCGCGCCACAAAGGATGACGTGGGGATAAAATCCGTAATTGCATTACATTCTCCTACTTTGAATTCACGCTACAACTGTTAATGTAGTCATTCGGGTTTTCTAGTATAGTTGTAATTTTATGTCGCCAAACTTTTTGAAATGGAAGGCTTGCGGCATCGTCAGGAACTTGTGCCTTAGAAGGATCGTATGAAATATCCACAGTATTGCCAGTTTTTAGATTGCGAAAGCGAAAGGCCCCCTGAGCAACACCTTGGGCGTCATACTTTAAAAGCCCTCTTCGAACAAACTGCCCTTGCAATCCACCAAAACCGCTCCGTTCCCAGGCTCCAAAAATCATCGAGAAAACATTAGAGATAGGACCTGTCGCCCCCTGGGTGACTGAGGACGGAATTTCGATAGCCACTTGACCACGAATGCAAACACTGGTCTCAGGAAAAAGCTCTTTAATGGCTTTTTGTGAAATTAAAAAAGCGCCGACCATAGCTGGACAGGCATGACCAGCAAAACGAACTACATCAAGTAACGAAATTTTGAATTCATGCTCGTCTTGATCAGCCATTAAAAACTCGGCGAATGGTTCATGGATAGTTATTATAAACTTCTCAAATTCCGCAGAACTGATTGTCTTTAGATTGTTCATTTGCACTCCAAATTCGAGCCTTCAGCTCGTCTATTAATTCTCTCTTTTGCACTTTGACTGGTACATTCGCTCGATTCTGTCGAGCGACACGCAAATCTTTGATGGTGTTGATCTAGCGTATCTAGGAGCAAACCAAGTAATGCCTTAAAATAATTGGCATTCCTTTTTAGTCTCGATTCATCTAAGGCGCTCAATAATGCAAGCATGCGTATGTGTTCAGCAGAATGTTCATCGACCAAATTCTTAGGGAGACCGGGAAAAATACATGTATTTTCAATTTCAATATGATCGTTCAGCGCTTCCTTTATTATTGGCAAGAGATAATCAGCCCAATCAGAGTCTTCGTCACAAAGATGCCATGTCCCATCTTTAAGGCGCCGAACAGCATCTAAAATGAGTGTGCAGTCTCTATCTATACTGGAACATGGGATCAAAATTTGATTTTCCATAAAAATGACCTCCTCAAACCCGATCTTAAGCCCTCTCAATAATTTTACAATTAAAAACACAAATATGTGTTTTTAATATGACAGTCTTATGTTAGATAAAAACTATGAATTTGATTAATGGCGACCAATTTAAAATTCTTGAACGTTTGAAAACGCAGGGAATACAGTCTGTTGATGCGATCACCCAATGGCAAAAAAAACCTAAAACAGCGGTACGGCGAACGCTGTTAGGCTTAGAAAAAAAAGGAGTCATCGAGCGACTTCTGCAAAAATCAGAAAGAGGCCGACCCGTCCTTTGTTATAAACTTAGTCCTGGTTCAAAAGCGTTTTTCCCGAGCAAAGAAGCCGAGGTTTTAAACGAGCTTATTCAATACCTTATGAAACTTGGCCATAACTCCATTCTTGAAGACTTTTTTAGTAAATATTGGGATCAAC
>JAGOVF010000092.1 GCA_018060885.1 Oligoflexales bacterium
ATACTACCCGGCTGGATGAGCGACGCAGAAATTGCCGAATTTAGAACGCGCTGCAAGGAGCTATCCGGTCCTATGCCTTGGCTCGTTTTGAAGCTAGACTCTATAAAAGTCAAGGATCGCTTGAGTCGTTTGATCGATTTAGTCGACGGTGTTTTTATTTCGCGCAAGGAACTCGCGCTATCGACAAGCCCGGCTCTTGTGCCGATGCTCACTAAAGAGATCATCGAATTTTGCATTCTAAGATCAAAAACTGTCATCACGGCAAGTGATATGCTAGCTTCTATGCGGCATAAACCATCACCAACTCGTGCAGAAATCTCAGATATTGCTAATTCAGTTTATGACGGATCTGATGCGGTCGTTTTATCCGAAGATATTTTTTTAGGGGACTATTATCATCAAGCCTTACAGACCATGGATCGGGCAATCATAGACGCGGAAGAAGGCTCTATACAAGAGATCAATTGGATACGAAAAAAGCCCGAGATAAAGTCTGAATATGACGCAATTTCTTATGCGGCGTTTCAAAGCGCCGAACTTCTTAATGCTAAAGCTTTTGTGTGTTTAACTGAGGCAGGTAAAACTGCAATAAGTCTTGCATCTTTTCGGCCTAAAATTCCTATCATTGCGGTAACCTTTAAAAAACACGTAACAGACAATCTTGCTTTAGTTCGTGGTGTCGATTGTTTGTTTTTTGAAAACAGTTTAAATTTTGATGAAGTTCTACCAAAGGTAAATGCTTTTTTAAAACAGGAGAGCTGGCTTAAAACCGGTGATCGCATTATTTTTGTGTCAGTTACGCTTTCATCGATCGCACAGAAAGCGAGTAACTTGTTTACGGTGCAACGTATTCAGTAACAAAATTGTTCATTATGTAAATTTGCAAGCGAGATATTCAAATGCAAGAGTCCACAGAGTTCCTTGAAATTGAACACAAATTTGTGGTCAGTGATGCTTTTGATGTAGAAAATTTTTGCAGTAACGTTATGAAATTGTCACCATTAAAATCGACAAATATCGAAGTAAATGACCACTATTTTTTTTCCAAAAGCCAAAGCCATTTTGTGTTGCGCCACCGCCTGGATAAAGAACTCAATCAACTCTCAATGAAGAGCCGCGGCGGTGATGCCGAATCTCGCACCGAAATCAATTTAGATCTCGCACGAGGAGTTCCAAATCAAAAAAATGCCCTTATAGAATTTACAAAAAACCTCGGCTTTTCTGAGCAAAGAACGCTCACGAAGAAAGTTCGGGTTTTTTATTTTCCTGACTGTGAAATTGTTTACTACCAAGCGCAATGTGGAGATCGTCGAATAAATTGCGTTGAAATTGAGGCGAAAAACGTAAACATAAAAACTGAAGGTCTAGAAATTTTAGCCGAATACGAAAAAAAACTAGGTTTAGATAAATTCAAAAGAGAGACACGGTCTTTATTCGAACTCATGTTTGTCATATCTTAACGAAGATAAAATTTTTGCAAATAATTTTGTGTTCAAACTGAATTCTTGATTTCGTCAAGTTAAAAATGAGGGAAGTAAAATGCGACTTTTAATTAAGATTTTTTTGGTTTTTTTTATCCCTATAGCATTTGCATCCGAAGCTAAAAAAGAAGCTAAAAAAGAAGCCGAAATCGCAAACCTTAAATTTCCTGTTGAAAATCAGCAAAAGGGCGACGTTAAAGCTATTCGCAACTTTAACTCTCAAGCAAAAAGAATCTTTGAATCGATTGTGTCAGATGATGCTGATGCTGTTAAAGACACCTTTATATCCGAGTCTGCATTTGCAGCTATAAAAGACATGCCGGGGTCAGCTGCTTATTATTCGAAGTTAACAAACTGGTACAAACAAGACCTCAAAAAAGAACATGAAAGATTAAAAGGTCTGAAGGATCTAAAGTTTGACTCTTTTAAACTTGGATTTTGCAAATGGAAGGCCGCTGGAAGCGAATACAATAAAATCCCATATTGGTCTTGTTATAAGAGCCAAATTTTAGCCAAAACAAAAGATAAGACCCATTCGATAGCCGTAAAAGTGATGATAAATTGGGGAGAGGAATGGTACGTCACCCATCTTGGCCCTATCCCTAAAAACTAAATTCGAGTTTTTAATTGCGCCTTTG
This sequence comes from Oligoflexales bacterium, assembly GCA_018060885.1. GTDB lineage: Bacteria > Bdellovibrionota_B > Oligoflexia > Oligoflexales > JAGOVF01 > JAGOVF01. Next base: position 2,120 of record JAGOVF010000092.1, read on the forward strand.
CGCGAAAAATATGACGCAAAAAAGCCTTGAGAAACCAAATGCTTCTCAAGGCCAAGAGGGGTTTTCTAACTTCTTATTTTGTAACTAAAGAAGTTAGAATGAGGAAATATACTTTGACTAGACTTGATTAAATCTCTACCGGGTCCGCTAGCAATACATATTTATAAACATTCCAAGTCTCTGACGAAGAGTGACCATCTGGAGCAAGCCAACTAGCGTAATAGTAGTCAATGTTCAAATATTCGCCGAGTTCGTAGCGATCGCCCTTCTTTACAATAAACGTGTGTTCTTTTCCGATTTTTTCTGCGCATGCTGTTGACGAGTGTGAGCCATCATCTTTTGAATCAGTAATATTGATTTTTACTATACCAGTGTATTCTTGCACTTTTTCGTTTAAAACCGGCACATATAGTATTTCAGTTACAACGGCTGTCATTTTACAAGACTCTAAGTAAGAAGCCGAAGCCGCTGAACTAAACAAAAAAACTCCAAACAATAATAAATTCTTCATTACTATCTCTCCAAGAATCTCATTTTGAATTTTCAGCCCAACTATTAGGCTGCTTAGGAGTGGTTTATTTCAATTTATTTGGCAGTTCTTCAGAATGATTTAGATAGCTGCATTTTCTGGACTCTGCAGCGTCCAGAAATATACTTTACCAGGCGCCGCAATAACTATAACTTACTAATACCGCACGTCTTTTAAGCCATAGACTCCCGGCTTCTGCTGCAGCAACCAAGACCCTAACTTTAAGGCTCCTTTTGCGAACAAATCCCGATTTAGTGCGCGGTGGGATATTTCTATTTCTTCTTCATCACTAATAAAACGCAGGTTATGTTCACCAAAGACTCCGCCACCCCGCAGTGCGTGTATAGCTTTATCATCATGAGATATTTTTTCTTGTTTTAAATTTTCGTCTATGGAATTTTTAATATAAAGCGCTGTACCGCTCGGCGCGTCTTTTTTATAACGGTGGTGGGTTTCGATTAGTTCCATATCAAAACCATTTTGCAACAAGACTTTTGCCAAGCTCATTCCATGCTCGACTAAAAGCGTGATACCAAGACTTGTATTCGGAGCCAATAGTACTTTTATATTTTTATGTGTTTTAGAAAAAGATGACCAAGCTTCTAGATCTTTACTTGGCAATCCAGTGGTAGCGAGCAAAACTGCAATTTTAGTAGCTTCATTTCGAGCTAAAAGCTCTCGCAAGTTTTTATTAGCTTCAGGTAGGGAAAAATCGATGATTAAATCGGCTTGAAATAGGGAATTAAGTAATTCTTCTGTCTCATTTTTTGAAAATGATTTTGTTCTAGAATCGTAAAAACCTTCTTTGGCAAATCCCCCCGCAAGACTAAAATCTTGCGGCTTCTTGTCGATCAACTCACAGAGTTTTTGGCCCATTCGGCCGCTGATTCCATTGATCCAGATTTTTTTAATGGCACTCATTTTTTGCTCGCGAGAACAGAATCAGTCGACTTTAAATCTTCTCGTATTTTAATCAGACTTTGTTCAGTTACAGGCATCATTGGCAGGCGCATAAAATTATCGCAGGTGCCGCGTATTTTAAGCATAGCTTTGATGGGACCAGGGTTTGATTCAATAAAAGCCGTGCGCATTATTTTTATAAGACTTTTATTCAGCGATGCAGCTTCTTGATGTCTTCCGTTAGTAAAAAGTTCATAAAGCTCAACAAACTCTGCAGGATAGACGTTGGCCACAGCACTAATAGCTCCTCGCCCACCTAAAGCTAAGGTAGGGAGCAACATGGGATCATCTCCTGTCAACATTGTACAATTCGTAAGACTCAGCAGCTCAGAGAAATAGACAATATCACCACTGGACTCCTTGACCATGTCTATATCTAAACTATTTACTAAGTCCGCAAGCTGCGCGACTGGAAAGCTAAGGCCTGTACGCGAGGGAATATAATAGAGGCAAATCGGAACTTTTGCTGCATTTTTTATGACTTCGTAGTGTTTTTTAAGACCTGCAAGACTTGGTTTGTTGTAGTAGGGATTCACGATCAACAAACTATCAGCACCTGCATCTACCGCTAACTTCGAAAGCTCGACGGACTGTTGGGTATTGTTACTGCCCGTTCCTGCCATAATGCGTATTTTTCCGCCAAGTACAGCAACCGCTTTTTTAATCAGCGAGAGCTTCTCTTGAACTGTCAAAGTGGGAGATTCACCCGTCGTGCCACTCACAACAACCCCTGTTACTTTTGCGTTTGCTTGTTGCTGTAATATCTCTTCATAAGCTGACCAGTCTATCTCGCCGCGCTGATCGAAGGGGGTTACAATCGCAGTCCAAATTCCTCCCTCATTTGTATTTTCAATTCTATTGGCTGAATGACTCAAAAAACCTCCTTAAGGCGAAACTGTGTCTTTTTGTATTGTTTGTTTTTTGGGGGGCTCTGCCGCTTCTAATTCTTCAAATGGTAGTGCTGGCCTTTGATCTATTACTTTACTTTTTGGTGGTAACTTTACTCCGCATGCTGGAAACAACGCAATAAATAAAATTAATAGCACTGTGCTCGCCAAAGCGGCTAAACGCCTTGAACTCAATTTTTTCTCGAGATTTTTAATATACTCCATGGTTTCTTCTTTAGATCCCAAAAGAGCTTTATTTGTTAGGCTAGGTTCAATCTCATTGCGCAACACCTCCAAAAGATCGAGGCTAAGATTTGGGTGAAGTTTAATAAGCTCCGCACCAATTATCTTATTTGGCTGTACCTGCTTATCTTTACAAAAAGTTTCTATTGTTGCGACCGCTTGTTGCGCAGTGGCAAATTGAGTGCCTTGTGATAATAGTTTCATAACCAAGCGACGGCGCAGGTCATTTGCAAATTCAAACCGTTGCTTTTTTTCACCGTGAGAATAGCTTCGCAGCGCCTGTTCTAAACCATATGAAAGTTGTTCGATATATTTAGAAATTGTTGCCAAACTTTCCTGTAAACTTCTGCGAGCCGTTTCCATACTAATCAACGACGGCAAATAACCTAGCTCATTCTTCTCCATAGAGCGAAGTTCAAAGTAAAACATTTCTAGCGCCGCATCCGTGTGTTGGGCGATTATTTGTGGCTGAGGTAAATTAAGCTTTAAATTTTCAAAAAGCTGGCCTAACTGCTGTGCTAGAGTGAGACCTAGTGATTTAACACAGTCGAGGATTTTTGTTGGTTCAAATGTGGCCGCAAACCTAAAGTCGACGTCTTTAAAACCGAGCTCTTCTGCAATTTGCCGATCGACTACAATATCGCGATCGGAGCCTTGCGCCATTCTGTGGCTCAAAAATGCCGAAAGCTCTTTTTCTAATTCTGTAGCCTCAATTTTTTGCAAAATAACTTCACAATGATACGTAAGTAGATTTGAAAGCAAGACGCGTCTTTCACAAACGTTGTATTGATAGAGGTCAATTGTTTGGTTAAAATTAAGGCGACCCTGACTGAGCATAACTTCACAAAGCCGTTCTATTTGCAAAAATAATTGCTGGATGATAGGGCTTAGGCAAAAGCGCTGCAAATTTGCATGCAGAGCCAACATTCCGTAACGTGCTGTAACAATTTCAATAAATTCAGTGCGTTGATCTAGAAGATCGAGCAATAAACTGGAGTTCGTTTTTTGACGTTTTAATCTATGGGCAGCAAGACTCATGCGAAAGTTTTCGCTTTCCTTAACGCCCATCAAACCATGTTCTTGCAGAGCCGTAGCTATAGCACTAAGAAATCTGATAACCTGCATATCATCAATCTGAGATTGTGCTTCGCCAGCAGTTATTTTGTCTAGTTCAGCCAATTTTCTTCTCCACTGTTCAAGAAGAGATTGTAGCAACTTCTAGAAGTGGAAAGCAACGTGACTCTGAATTAAAAAGGAGTTCGTCGTCGAACCTTCACCGCGATCCCAGGCATTGCCAGGAACTGCGAGAGCTAAGGCACCGCCAAGCTCTACCTCACGGCCAAAAAAGTAGGTGTATTCTAAGTCAAGTTCAAAACCAATGTTCTTTCCTTTATACCCTATTGGCTTTTCGTAGCTTGGGTTTGCATCATAGGCTGCCCTGACATCATTCGTCATACCTTCAAGTAGCGAAGCTTTGATAAACTTGGCAGAAAAGACGCCGTATCTAAAACTCTCATAGCGATAACTCAAAGCTAATAAACTTGCGTTGACAAAGCGGTGATTATTAAAAGCACCTGGAGAATCATTAAGCTCATCGGAAGCTTTATGGCCATTAAAAAATATAAGCGCTGGTTTATAGTTAGGATGAAAGGGTAGGGCGCCGACTTTTGAGTCTTCTTTAAGCTCATCAACATTCAATTCACTGCCAACAAATTCTCTGGCGTAGGAATCCTTGTCCCCTGGAGCGATCGCGTAATCAAATTGTAAGGCATGTCGCTCATGACTGCCTTGGCGGAATTCTGCAGGTCCATCAATACTGCCGCTACTTGAAAGTGTCCAATCTAAATTTCCTGCTATACCTATCGCGTTTAAGTCATTTTTAACGATTTGGTCTTCAGCGAATTTTCTACCACCATACTCCACCCAAAGCGGAGCATTAGATTTACCCATTCTAAAAACTATTTCATTTTTCCACGCGAAAGAAGAAAAGAACAAACCGGTGTAAAGGTCTAGATACTTCACATCTGAACTGCTGTGATCTTCTGCTGTGGCGGAAATGAGGTTAGCAAAATATATCCCTACTATTTTGCTCATGGAGTTCGCCGACTTTTCTTTTCTGTCATCGAGTTCCAGAGTAAAAAAGAACTGATCCATATCGTCGCCTTTTGAAGCCGCCCCGCCGTATTTACGGCTATTTAAAAAGCGAGTTTCTTCAGCTGTATCAGACTCAGCACGATCAAAGGGGTTGTCATAGGCCTCGCCGCTTTCTTGGAGTTTGTCATAGCCGATAGAAAATCCTATGGCTTGACTTTGCTGAAGATTCACTTCGCAAGTCGCGCCATCGTAATAGGAGCCAGCTGCATTGAAAGGCTTATCACCTCGGTCAACAAGCACCCCAAGTCCCCAGTGACGCGGACGGCGACCGACTTCTAAAATACAATAATCAAAAGCGTAGCGCGCATAGGCAGCTCGAATCTGCGGATCGTAAGGCTTATAGCCAGGTATACTTTGATCTTGAGTTCGCCCAGCGCACTCAGTTTCTGTTTCAGTGGTGCTGCCAGGAATTCGACGCTCGGTGCATTCATAAGGCTGCGCGGTATCGCCTAAGTACTGCCCGCGGTTCTGGCCAGTAAGGCCTAATTCGAGAAAAAAGCTTGAACGATCGTTTAATCGCGCTTCTCCTTCAAGAAGAAAGCTTTGTTCAATTGCTTGGTGAGTTCCAGAGCCATTGACCAATTCCGGATTAGTTTGGGTCTGCCCGCGTAAAGAGTAATGCCCGCGGCCGTCGAAAAATATTGCCCAAGCCGGACTGCTAACAGCAAATAAAATGGCTGACAGCAACATCAAATGGAATAAACTAACCTGAACTCTGAAATTTTTAATTTTTTTCATGAAAACCCCGCATCTTAGAGGCGGTCAGTTTGCCAAGTAAAGCTTATTTAGTCTAGATCTTTTGAGATTGGGAACTGCGGAGTGGATTTGAGGATTGTTTGAAATTTTCGGGCTAGCTGTAACAAAAAGCGGTAGTTTACTCTTATATAAACTACCGCATCTCTTTCTAGAAAAATTATTCTGCTGATTCTGGATCTACAGTTGCTTCGCCACCAGGAGTTGATCCTTCGGGCAAGCTTTGATTAATCCCGTCTTCTTCACAAACCCAGACAAGCTCAGTCTCTTCTAAAAGAGATTTAGGTTCGCTGACGAATTTATCTTCTTGGCCTTCATGAAAAATCGCCGGAACTTGCTCGCCAATAGTTCTGTATGTTTGGTAACAGATGTGTTTAACACATGATTCTTTTACTTCTGTTGTTTCTGAAATTTTTCCATTGCTGTCAACAACCGAGAAGAGGCCACCAGCGCTACACACAAGAACCGAAATGAAGTCAATTCCTGGCTCTATATTACAGGAATCAACCGGCGGCTTGCTATCACCATAGTCTATATTGTTTAGATCTTGCTCACCTTTATCTGCAGCAAGCTCTATTTCTTTAATTGCTTCTTCACTACATTCAAGTGTATAGCCTTTTTCTTTTAGCTCGCTCTCTGCGCATCCATTTGAGTAAACTTGGCACTCGCCAGCTTTATTCGCGAGATATCCATAATTTTCAGTACAAGCACGCTCCTCATCTGCAGGCAAAGGCACTATTTCACCTGGATCAGTATGGCCTGGGTTTTCTTTTTTACAAATTGCGTCTTCACCATTTCTATAAAGAATAGCTGAGTCTTGTTTCTGTAGATATTCACCTAAAGCCGCATTTTTTTCTGAATGTTGAACTGTAACATCTGCGCTGGCTTTTTTATCTTCTTTACCTAAAAAACCATTTGCAGAGCCGCAACCTACAAGGCTTAATCCAAGTGCTAGTGAGATGATGTTTGACTTGTTCATTTCTGTGTACCCCTATAAGTTTCTGCTCGATTTATGTTTGTCTACGTTGCCGCCTTACGTAGGGAACTTATCGGAATAGGGATTGCGTTTGAATAGGGCGGGGCGGAAGAAAGCGTATTCTAGCGTATTCATACATCTTAACTAATTAAATTTATTGAAAAAGCTAATAAATAGGGCTGAATAAAAAAAATCTGGGTGGAAATCGCTTTCCACCCAGACTGTATATTTGTAAAAAACGCTTACTCTGCGGCTACTTGCGAAACTCCAGCGATATATTTGACGACCATTTCACCAGAAGGCTTCGTGCCATTATCTACAGCAGGAATTTCGTCATTTGTTGGTAAGGAAGGAAGGTCATCGAGAGACATTCCATCACAATTTTCATCTTCGACTATTTCTAGAATTTGCTCGACTTCAAGCGGTACTGCTGTCAAGCCACCGCCGAGATCAGCGCCTACAGCCAAACTGTATTCTGGCACATACCAACCGCGGTCATTAACTTTTGAAGGGAAGCCCCAAAGTTGGCCCGGGCCGCCATATTCAAGACGTGCAGCTTTGCCATAAAATGGGCTGTCTTCAGTTGCATTCATGTCATTAGCAAGTGAGTGTTTATATGCAATGGTCACTGGTGGATCAAACGCAACTAACTCGCCGTCCGCGCCTTTTAAGCCAGTAAACTTCGCCCAAGGTTGATTGCCTGTTTCGAAGCGATAGAATTTTGTGACAAGCTGATCGAGAGCCCAGGGATTATTGCTTCTCTTACCTGCTGCAATTGCAGCTAAATCTGTTGATTTAACTAAAGCGCCAGATTGAAACTGTACATGTCCACTTACACTCGCAGGGAAGGCGAAATAGGCACTACCTAATTTCAAATTATTTTTACTAGAATCCCAGGTGTAGGTCGCAATAATACTTTCATCTGTAAGGTCGTCCGCCCAACGTTTGCCACTTTCATTTAAGATAAAAGGTCCTTCATCTGTATTTCCCCATCCACCATATAATTTGTCTTGAGCCATACTTGCCGCAGTCGCATCAACTTTAGGGCATTCACTAAAACAAACGAGATTACCAAGGCTCAACTCTGTACCACTTACAGTTTTGCGATTGTGATAAGAAATCTCATAGTTATTAGAAAGCGCGGCATCTGCTGGTATAAAAATATTAGTTTGTAAACTCGGTACCCAAAAATTATAACCCCAGTCGCCTTCTGACAAAGTGAAATCACCGCTCGCGTCTTCACGTTCTGGAGGGCCATTTTGGTTCATAGTCTCAATAGCTACGTTGACAAACTTAGTGCCATTCCATGCAATTATTTTTTGTGTATTACCTCCACCGCCCTGGCCGTGAAAGGTCAATTCAACATCTTTTAAGTCACTTAATTTTACTTTTGCTGCAGTATACTCAATTAATTTTCCTGGAGCTGCGACGAGTGTATAAGGCGTTTCGCTGCGTTCGCCGTCTTTCCACTCAACGCGGTTGACTTTAGTAACACCATCAAGTTCGCCTTCAGGCGCCCACATACCATGATATCCAGCATGGCCATTGACTACTTTTCCAGACGCACCTGTGAACTCAATTGGAAAGCCGGAATTTAAAGTATAAAGACTGCCGTCTTCTTTGTAGATGTTATAACGATGCACTGAAGAGAAATGCTTTTCACGATCTAAACATGCCAAGACTTCTTCATCGTCTTCCAGTGAAGAACGCAAGACATGCGTATCATTGAATGCAACCTTAAACTCCCCTTCATTGGTGTTAGTCTTTCCGTTATGTGTATACGACTCTGAGCTTTTTGATCTAAACGCTCCGCCTACAACTTTACCACCAGCAACTTCTAGTCGCGCCGCACCCTCAAGTGACCAGCTACCATCTTCTCTCGAGCTGATATCTTTTATTTTTAGATTCACTCGACCTGCCGCGTCTCTGAATGATTCGAGGAAGCCACCTTCACCTTCTTTGCCCTCGCCAAATTCAAGACGGAAAATTCCTAGTGGATTTTCTTCAGACGAGCCTTCTGCTACCGTGAATTTAACGCTCATATCCGCATCTTCTTCGCCGGCCGGAAACCATACTTTTCCTACAAGAGCCGCACCTTCTGCGCGAGTGACATCAACAGTTACGTTGGTGTAATTAACTGCACCGGTAGCAGCTGTATCATCTCCACTGCCGCCTTTTTCGCCAAAACAATAATCTTCGTCTACTAAAGCCGAGTAGGGACCAGCATTTACTTCATTGATATAACCAGTTTGGCTTATGAAGCACATAATGCCTTTTGCCATGGCAATAGTCTCAAGCGATTCTTCACGCAAATAGTAGCTGACATTCACTTTGGCATCGTCAACAGCTGCAAGGTTAAGCGTCGCCACTTCATCTTCAGTCTTAGCCGGCAAAATATCCACAGTTGATGACAATTGTAATGTGCCTGTTGCTGCTGTAACTGGACCATTTACATCTGTTGGCTTTGCTGCGGCGACGGGATCTGCTGATTTTTTCTTCTGACAGGACGCAAGTAAACTGATAAGCACTAAGCTACTCATAGATATTTTTTTAATATAACGATCTAATCTCATCTAAATTCTCCTCTGCAAATTTAACAAATCTGACGCTCCTCTAAACATGGAGAGAAGCATCGGCGCTAAAATTAAAAACTTGAATATGAGTCTTAGATTTCAATTAAAGGATTAAAATCTCTAGGAATATTCGCACGAAATCTTCTTTATTCAAGTTTCGATCTGGGAGACCGATCTTCCTAGTCAAGGGATAGATTATTCTCAACGAGAGTTTTTCAATGAAAACAAAGCAAAGCTCGCAAGATCTAAATAAATATCCGCATTCATTCAACAATGAAGCACCGACGACTACAGAGCAAGGCTCGGTCATCCTTATCACGGTGATTCTTCTGGGCGTTCTGGCCGTAACTATAAGCTTTTTTTCTAATCAAACCAAACAGAAATCAGATTTAATAAATAATTTAAAGAGCGGTGAAAATTTTCATGGTGATATAAGGTCATCCATTAATCGCATTATCGCATTGACACGCACACCAAGTGCAAAATGTGGACAATATAAAGAAGATCCAGCAATACGCACTTGTCCAGCGCTATATCCTGAACCCTATTATTGCAAGACAGGAATCAAATTACTGCCCTCAGGTGATTTACCAAAAAGCGATTGGTCATTTGATGATAATAAAGGTAATTCTGATTATTTTTTTAATAATAGTGATAAATCAATCGCAGGAATTTATTCTGATCCAATTATTACTGAATCCATGACGAAATACCTCTCTTTTAGCGGCGAAGATATCCTTAATACTAAGCCGTTACCAAGAATGCCAGGAGTGTTGGGCACTTTTTCCTTCAAATACCCAGCTATGTTTGCTGTGAATTCGAAGCAAACGAAAGCTATGTTTGCTTATGATATAAAGACTTTAGCTACAGGCAACATTGCGGGTTCTCCATATGATAAATCTTACGAATTAAACGCCGTCGCTGAAGGTTTTGATTGCGACAAAGATAAAATTCCTATTGGGGTTTTTACTCGTTTCGATGTTTTAGATTCTAGCCAAGATTTTAGCAGATCCATTTCGGTAAAAATTCCTTTGGCTATTCCAAAAGCAAGCTGTGAACTGGCGGTGGATAAATTCACTGCCTTGCCCTACAAGGTTTCAGATCCGGATATAGACGGCAGTCGCTCTCTCGTGGCGCGCGAAAAGGTTACTTTCACCCTAATCGCCAATGGCTTATGGGAAGAAGCACAATTTCGCTCACACACAGTAAAAAACCCAAAAAGCAATTGGAATACTTTATCGCTAAAAACAACTAAAGTCGTTCTTTCCGAACAGATTACCCCCTCAGCAAAAATCAAGTCGGGCTGTTCTAATGTCATCAATGTTAGCGCTAAAGTTACAGGTATAGGTGGCGATGTCAGCTCCTGTAATTCATTAGTTTACCTAGATATTTCTAAAGATGAACTAGCAGAATTATGTGACAAACCCAACTATAGACTAAGACCTGGCACGGAAAAAGGGCCTGGTGGCACTATTACAACCTCAAATGGTTCTGGCTGCCCAAATAGCTTTAATATAGGGGGAGGTTCAGGGAAAAAATTATATTACAAATACACGTCATCAGGCTGCGTAGGTGTCTATGGTGACAATTAAAAATATATGTGCTCTGGTGGAAAAATTCAAACGCGATAAAGGATTTTCTCTCCTTGAACTCTGCATCGCTATCGCTATTTTAGGCATAGGCTTCTCTATGTTTTCTGGCTCGTATCTCCAACATTTGACAGCACTGTCTAGTGTTGATTTAGGATCCTATGAGTTAGAAGTTAGCAATGGGATTAAAGGAATTATTGAGCAAAAAAGTAGTGAGTACCTAAACGACTGCCGAACAATAGTACCGGTCAATGGTGCAAGAACAATTCAAAGTTTTAATACGCGCATTATAAATGAACCTTTAGGGGCACTGGGCGTTCTAGGTCGACCTGATGTTTTTGAAGATATTGGTAAAGCACATAAAGATTACAGCGATGCACTTCAACGATGTAATAAAAGTGACGTCGATGTTAATCCGAACTCTTCGAGTGCAAAATTATGTTATTTGATCGCAATGCGCGACGATTTTATAGATCTCTTGCCCCGCTCTTCCATAACATCCCTAGGTGTTGGTCTAATTGAAATGAGAATAGATTTCACCGACTTTATGACTCTTCAACCAACGACTTGCAATGCTATTTATACTGACAATGCAGGAGCTCACGCAGGGATTAATTTACGCTATGTAGTACATTGGAAGAAAGAGTTGTCCGATAAAGTCTTAAAATATAAGTCTGTAGGTGGTTTTTTATTTGTTGGAGTGGGTTCTTGAGAACGCAGTCAATGTATCATATAAAATATCAAAGTGGTTTTAGCCTTATAG
>JAGOVF010000093.1 GCA_018060885.1 Oligoflexales bacterium
ATATTTGAGAGCACTATTTCTATTAATTTTTCTTGCGCCGCAATAGCCGCAATAACATGATCAAGTTGTTGACCAATGACATCCTCTATTGAAAGCTCTCCCATCATCGTCATAACAAAATTAGAAATGTCCGCATCCATCTTTGCCAATATCTCGGCCGGTCTATTTAGTAATTCGGTATGACCTTTTAGATCACCCTTTTGCATTCCTTCTTCTTGGGCAACTTTTTCGACATCTTTTACTTCAAATGAATTGGTTTCGCCCTTCTTGCGCACCAATATTGCATTGGCATGTTGCTTTTTTTTATCTGCAACAGAATTAATTTCCATGATACCCATCATAGCTTTACTTAATGCATCAGAAATTCCATCTTTAACTGCCTGCATTTGCTTGCGCATCAAGATTGAAAAGCACTGAATAAATAAGAGGAAGATATATGGATCGCGGCACTCCTGATGTCCAGAAAATGCCTTTTTGAGTTCATCAAAAGCCTTATTAAAAGTCTTATCAAAAATAAATTGCTCTTCCGACTGCGTAAACTGCTTCATTGTTGTCGTTTTTATTTTTTCCGAGAATTTTTCAATATTTGAATTATTGAATTTTGTTTCAAAATCTCTATCAAAATATGCCAGCTCTTTTTCAATTGCGCTCATTGCAATTGAAACATGCTTAATTCTTTGTACAATCACATCTTCTGCAGATAAAATGCCCATAATCTGTTTAAGAGTTTTAACATAGTCTCCTGCCACACCTGATAGCGCCTCAACAGACTTGCTAAAGCGACCCGATCTTCTGCGAGTATTTGCGTGATCTATGCTATTCGATAAATTGTCTTTACTAATTTCAAGATCACTTAGCCCTGGATTTTCAACCATGTTTAAAATATCATCTATAGCAGCTTGGGCTGCTTGCATTGCTTTTTTCGATTTATCATCAGGCTCTAAATGAGCTTCGAGCATTGTCTTTTCAGCAAGCTCTTTGTTTTTTTGACTCATTTGGCTTATCTGATCAATACACTCCATGATTTTGTTAACAGCAGATGTCATACCACCGTGAACACTTTGGATTTGTAATTCAACCAATTGAGCATACTGACGAAAAAAGCTTATTAGGTCTTTACTTGCCCCAACGTAGTTTCTGTTTCCCACGGCTCAAATTCCCTTTTTAAAAATAGAATTCTCTTGCCCATCCTTCGGAACAAGAAAAAAAGACTTAAATTATAAGAAATATTTTATTTCCAGGAGATCTACAGACGTCCCATTTCTATGGAAAATTGGGCGAAGGTTCGCCCCCTACCGTGCAGAGACCATTTAATAAAATTATTGTTTTTTTGTAAAAAATTAAACGCCATGATCAGCTTATTCGCAATAACTTCTACTGATTCGGGCAATGTGTTCCCTGATCTTTGCGAACACATAAATAATTATCACCCCAACTATGATTCGAAGGTTCAGCATCTTCAAAAATGCGTAGGCAGTCCATTTCAGCAATCGGACCAGTCATTGACCACCGCATGCAATAACGATCATCATTGGCGCATAGGTAGTTGTCTAGCCAAACTGGCTTATCAACATCGTTGTTTTCAACTACCTTAGTACATATTTTCGGGGGTACATAACCTGTATAACTCCAGCTTATTTCTATTTCTGGAGCGGCATTCATGCACAAAAAATTATCATGCCAAGTATGAGGATCACTGGGTTCAATTATATTTATACAATGCTTTCCTGCTTTAGACCCTTCTTGCGACCACTGCAAGCCAGGTAGTAGCTTAAATTGTGGCGCTCCGCCATTTTCTGGCAAATCAGGGCAAGTTCCGCCCACTTTAGGGCGACATAAAAAATTATTGTTCCAAATTGGCTTTCTAGGTTCATTTATATTGAGACATTCCATACCTTGAATCGGCCCATTATCCGAATAGCGTAGGCAATAGTTGTCATTTTCGCTGCAAAGAAAATTATTATCCCAGCGAGCATCTTCTTGGCTTTCAGATATTTTCAAACAATGTTTTTGCTCAATAGGCCCATCTTTTGACCATTGAAAACCATAGTCCTTATCAAAACATAAAAAATTATCTGCCCATATTCCAGCAGGATCAGAACTTTCTATGATTGGTGTACACGCCTTCGGCGGAATTTGTCCGTCATGCACCCATTTCATTTCTGCTATGCCGCTAAATGCTGGGGCATTCTCAACAAGTGGCTTCGCAGGACAAGTCGATTCTTTGCTTTTTAATGAACAAAATTTATTGTTGTTTAAACTAGTGTCAACTCCTTCTAGCTCAAAGTTCACACACGCTAAATTTGGATCAACTTCTTCGCCTTCGCTATGTCGCAAACAAACACTAGCTGCCTTTTTTGTGCAGATAAAGCTGTTATAGCTTATTTGCGCTGCTTCTTTATCAATATATTGAACACAATCTAAGTTACTATCTTCTTCATTTGCTGCGAATACAAGCCCTACATCTTCATCACTGCATAAAAACTTGTTAGTAACTGCGGCAGCATCTGGACGTTTCAATTCAATGCAAAATTTACCTTCTACTGCTTCTACTTGAACAGAAAGGGTAATTGGCTTTATTTCAACTTCAATTGGATCTGGTGTCGGTAGTTGATCACCGCCGTCATCAGCTATCGGCTGCGGAGCTGCTTGGTTCTTGTTTGCATTTTCTTTCTGTTTACAATTAAGAAATAAATTAAATGTAAGCAGAATAAGTAGAAAATTAAATTTTCTCAAAATGAGCTCCCTTTCTGCAATAATATTGACTAAATTTTAACATAGTTTTTATTTTTATGACTGCTTATCGGCATTTTGAAAAAAATAATGAGTCAAGCATTTATCCTGCAAATTTAGTCGATTACACCTGCCTTTTGCACCACATCTGCTATCGAATGTGGGTAAAATTAAACAAATTCTTTTTAAAAGGCATCTTATTTGCCGATCATTGTTTTATGAATGGCATCTACATTGGCAAAGGAAATATTGTCATAAAAACACTTATTCTTTTATTAGCTATTTTACATCTCTCAAGCTGCGCACCACGAGTCAATCGCAACTCATTTGCACTATCGAGCGAAATTGGACAGGTCTGTCGAACTCTTTTCTCGTTAAAATTTCGAGTTCAACCAGGTCTAAATTCTTTACAACATCCGACACCGCATGACTCTATTGCTCAAGGTCAAATTCTTCAGATCATCCAAGATGCCGGTGAACTCGACGGCTATTTTTGGCTAAAAATACAAGCCGAAGGATTAGAAGGATTTGTCGCCTCTAAAAGCTCAGATGGCAGCAAAATTTTTGTCGCCTGCGACTCTCAAATTGCACCTCCACCTTTGATTTCAGACATTCATGACTTGGCAATATTGATTGCAAATTTAGAACGAGGAAACCCGGGTGCAAAAAATCCGCTCTTAGTGGCTGGCAACTCGAATTTTTTCGGACCATTTGAACGCGCTTACATGAATAGAACCGTCGAGGAATATATATTAAATAAAGCGAAGCGAGATATTCCTCAAATTGACCGCATTAAAACCAATACTGGAAAAATGGAAAAATTTATTTCTGAACTAAGCTCGCTGGATCCATACTACAGATCGACAAACGATATCGGACGACTGGCACTTCCCGTCGGTGGTCAATTCGACGTAAAAATCCTTGAATCTTACAACGCTGCACAAATGCAAAACCTAGATCAAGTCGCAGGCTGGGGATCTCGAGCATTCTACCGCACCTTGCCCTATGTGAAAGCACTCAGCGATGAGTTTCGTAGAAATTTCCCAGATAAAAAGCTGTTCTTTACCTATGCTTTTCGCTCGTTTGCGGAACAAAAAAGTCTTTACGAAGAGCAAATAAAAAAATTTGGCAATAGTGAAGGAGTTGCCAGTCCAGGCTCTAGTCATCATCAATTAGGTTATGCGGTTGACATATTTCTTGCCAACAACACTAACAATGAAATCATTTGGACTTGGCCAGACAACTATATTCAGTGGATGCATGAGAACGGCCCTCGTTTTGGAATTTCTCATCCAATACCATCTGGAGATCCACCACACTTTTTAGTTCTTTCTGCAATTCACCCGGGAATAATAACAGCAATGCGACGAGCTGAGCTTAACGTTCACGATCATTATGACGTTAACATTGCTTTAGCAGCGATATACAATTCGCTCGAATAGCTAGATTTGAAATGCTTTAGCTTATAAAAAATTCAAAATTAGAAATTAGAAACAATTGCAAATTCGATTTAAGATTTTTTTAAGAGGTCTCTTATTTCTTCCAAGAGTTGCTCCTGCCTCGGAATAGCCACAGCCGCTGGCTGAACAGGAACTTTTGCTTCTGCCTTTTTGAATTTATTAATTGCTTGTATGACGATAAACATCGCCGATGCTACTATTAAAAAATTAACTATCATTTGCAAAAAATTTCCGTACTTGATCTTCGCTTCACCCACTTCCAGAACTAAACCGCTGAAATTAATTCCGCCCATTATGACACCAACTAGTGGCATGACAATATCATTGACGAGAGAAGTGACAATCGCACCAAAGGCCCCTCCGATGATGACAGCCACCGCTAAATCAATGACATTTCCTCGTGAAATAAACTCTTTAAATTCTTTAAGCATTTTTATTGTATCTTTCTTTGCAAATGGCTAATTCATCGCCAGTCTTCTTAGCTCCATATGCTCTACAAGAATTCGATTTTTAGCAATAGAATTTCTCAGGCGAAGCAGATGCCATAATTGTCAATAGTGGTTGATCAGAGGGAGTTTTTTTAGTCTCATAGGGAGCAGGCTTTGCCGTTTTAAAAGCGATTCGATTTAAAGAACTATGAAAAAATATCCGTAATCGGCACTGTCGCACGAAAATCTGAGGTCATTCCAATTTTTTCACCAGTATTCGGCGTAGCTGCCATGCCTACAACTGGCAACTCGACACCAACGCTATGTGCCGCAGTGAGCAATGCTCGGACCGCATTATTGTCCTTGTCGCCTGATGGGTGGACATAATTATATCCACCTTTGAGCTTACCCCCGGCTTTCCCGACAAAAAGATAGGGATGGCTGTTATTATTATGAACTGTTGTATGTTCCGATGTCCCCATAATTAGACTGTTATCTAGGATCGTAGAAGTTGCATTGTCTTTTTTGCTGCGGAGCGCCTGCGCTAAAATTGCAAAAGCTTCCATATTTAATTTCATCAAGGCATCTTTTTCTGCTTCCGTAGTTTTATGGGACATATCGTGATATTTCTTATTTTGAGTGAGTGCGCCAAAATTTGCATAGGACTGTGTTCGTGTAAATTCGAAACAAAATACTCGAGTAATATCGCAATGCAATGCCATAGCTAGAAGCTCTGCCATAATGCGAGTTTTATTCTTGCTGCGTTCAACAGGACTTGCTCCAGATATATTATCCGAAGGAGCCTCGGGTATAGTGCAACTCAGATCCAGTAGCTTAGAGTTCTGAACCTGTTTTTCCAATTCCCGTAGGCTTTCCAAGTGTTGCTCTAAGCGTTGTTTGTCTTCGGCACCAAGTTTACTCGTTAAAGATGCACTGGAGCCTAGCGTCGCATCGAGAACACTAAGTTTTAATGCTTTCAATCGTTCAAACTCGATAGGATCGCCAGTGCCACTCGCGTTAGTATCAATAAATAGTTTTCTAAATAGACTAGATGGTGTCAGCTGAAACTCCTTTGCCTGACCATTTTTTTGCCATGAAGAGTAGTACTGTCCTGGACTCTCCGGGTGAATCGTGAGTCCAATCCAATCGAGAGGAGCTTTGCCTGACCATGCATTTTGAACTAGAGAATCAATTGAGGGTAATGGCGGAGCCCCTCGATACCCAGCTCCAGGAGTAGCCTCCTTCCAAGAACTTGAATGAGATCCCGAAAGGGCTATGCTTCGCCACACTGCATGCGCTGGTTTAGACAGTTTATGATTGAGTTTCGAAATTTGCGTTATGTAGTTTTTTAAACTCGCGGTTCCAACAATGCTGCTATCTTCAAACGGCTTCAAAATACTAGGAAGTGTACCTAAAGCGCCATTTTGTGCTGGCGCCCATTTGCTTAAATTACTGATTCCGCCATTACCCCAGAAAAACACCCCAAATCGCACAGGTAAATTACCGCCTTGAGCTAGCGCTGTGCCATTGTCATTGAGCATTATGTCTAATAGAGGCAAAGCAATTGCTACCGATGTCCCCTTTATCGTTCCCTTTAATAAGGTTCTTCGATCAATATAGGAAGAAAATCCAGATCTAGAGTAGAATTTTTTCTTTGACATTATTAAGACACCTTATATAAGTTCATATTAATTAGCTTGACCTACCATGATGAAATATTTACTTGCTAAGAGTTCGATAAAAAATTCTTTAAAACGATACTCTTTACTTTTTAACTGTAGAGCTAAGTATTGTGCACTATCTTGTGTCAAGGAATCACTAAAGTACTGCCCATTCATAAACTCAGTGAAGTTCTTAATCAAACACTGGGTAATACTAAGATTGTCTTTTTGATCTTCTAAATATTGCTGTATACCCTGGTATTCCTTACCTTGCACAGTCGCTTTATTATCGAGGGGATTATTTGTATCTTTAAGACCTAATGATGTAAATCCGTCGAACAACATACCTATAGGATCAAAAACATTGTGACAGGCAGCACAGGCAGCATTACTTGATATCGCATTCACTTGCTGCCTAGCAGTGTCTACCGGTGGCAATGAAGTGAAATTATCAATTTGATCCTGCAAACTCTCTGGTGGCTCGCTCATTTTGACACAGAGAAATTTGGCAGAGATAAAAATTCCACGGTGAGTTGCATTCCCAAGATAGGTGGTGGAGTTACCTGCCATCACCGCGCCTGAAGTGACGATACCACTGCGATGAGAATCTGCAAGATCAACCGGCTCGAAGTTAGTGCCGCTTGGTGGATTGAGTCCGTAAATAGCCGCTAATTCTTTATTAAGTAATATTGTCTTTCCATGATAAAGTTCACGAATATCTAAATTTTCATCAAATAGAATTCTTTTTAAATTGAGTTCAAACTCCTGCATATATAATGGAAATAAGTTCTTCCAATTAGCACCCGGGTAGCTCGTATCCGACAATTGAGAGATATGGAGGTACTCAGCAAAAAACTTCACTAAAAATCCAGAAGCCGCTTCGGAATTTAGCATTTCTTGTACTATTTTTTTAAGTTCATCTGGTTTTTTCGGAAGCCCTTGTTTTGCCTTCTCCAGTAGTTCTAAGCTGGGATTCTTTTCGTGTAATAAAAGCGAAAGCTTTGCGACAATTTCATAGGAAGTTAATTCGCTGGTCGCAGTTTTTCCCGATTCACCATAAAAAGACTGATAAATAAAGCGCGGACTATTTAACAGGGTAGCTAGAAGAATTCTCAGACCCTTGTCACCTTCACTAGCCACATTTGTCAGCTTGCTTTTTACATTGTTGATGAGCGTAGTTACTTCCGCATCAGTTAACTCTTGACGAAACAGACGCAAACCCAAAGCATGTACTAACGCTTGCAGGCAAGAGTTGTTAAAAGAAGCCCCAGGGCAATCTTTAATGGTTGCTATATTCGCCTTATTGTCAACCAGGTGATTGGCGAGAGTTAGACTCGCATTAAAATAATTTGTCACATCAGCTATACCTGTCACTACCTGATTTGGATAAAAAGTTGAATAAGCTGCCTCTACTTTTTCATCAGCTGGCAATGATAAAGCTGGCAAACTATTGAGCTCGAAAATATCTTTGATTGAATTTTCATATTGCTGCGCTGTCAAACGTTGTAAATTGGCTTTTTTCAAATAGCTTGGCGCAGTGCCAGAGTATTCTGGATCATTGGGATCTTTTGGTTTTTTTTTACTGTCATCAGTTGGCGTTGCATGTTCCTTGCGATCACCTTTTAAAGTTTCGTTGTTAGAACCGCCACTGTCGCCACCCGACGGTTTAACACTTATGTCATTGCTGCAAGCGCTTAAGGCAAGCAAATAAATAAAAGCTATTAATCTATTTATATTTTTCATAAGTATTTTCAATGTCGGCCCTCCGATATCTTGTATCGGGGCATATCAACTTATACTTGAACAATTTTCATAAATTCGAAAAAAATTGTGTAAAATCTTCTTGTTAGCCTCAAGAATATTTTTTCAAATTTCATGTTTTATTTTTTGATATTCAACTGATTTATTTTTTGGTGCAAATAAGTTCGATCCAATTCAAGAGCTTTAGCGGCCTTTGCTACATTGCCATCAAAATGTTGGATGACTTTTTCAATATATTTTTTTTCTATCAAATTCTTATATTCTTTCAATGGAATGATATCTTCGCTAGGTAGCACAGCATTGTCTACCTTTCCTTCTGGAGACTTATCAAGGATACTTTCCAAATCACCAGTACCAATTAAAGGCCCTGTGAGAAGAATGAGGCGTTCTGCGATATTCCTTAACTGCCTAACATTGCCTGGCCAACTATAGAGTTTGAGACGGTCATATACATCGGTTTCAATTTGTTTCGATGCAATTTCGTCCTTTCTGCAAAATGCACTTATAAAATGATCGAATAGAAGTCGAATGTCGTTATTCCTTATTCTTAATGGTGGCATTTCAATGCGAGCAACATTGAGCCTATAGTAAAGGTCTTCTCGGAATAGTCCCTTGGCGACTTCATCTTCAATATTTCTTGAAGTGGCGGAAATCAATCTCACATCGCATTTGCTAACCTTACTTGAACCTACGGCTTGTATCTCTCCACTTTCGAGAAACCGAAGGAGCTTTGTCTGAGCCTTTTTAGACAAATCACCGACTTCATCCAAGAACAAAGTACGATCAGTTCGTCGGGAATTGCCGATGAATTCACGATGATATAAGGCTTTGAACTTCTTAGTGAGTTCTTCCAAAGGTTATGAGCTATAACTTCTTTGCCAGTCCTGTTTTCGCAGATTCTTTCGCAGATGCCGCACCTGATAGAATCAACGTCAAGGGTAATTTTCCATTTCAGCTAGCGCCTCCATCAAAGGAAGAACCCCTTTTGTTCACGAAACCAAAAGAGTATGAACACTTGTTCAAAATATTTGTTGCTTAAATGTTTGGTCTAAGATAATTGCTGGGCGTTACAAAAGCAGGGCGTGTCTTAAAACTTTAGGAGATTTTTCAAATGAGAGTATATCATTTTCTATCATTAATCGTTGTTGGATTGATTCTTAACGAAAAATTTTTATATGGAAATGCTGCTGACGACTATGGTTCCTGGAAGTTAATTGAACGCTCGGATTCGAAATATCTGACTTTCTACGGTTTCGATTATTGTTTAACGTCATACAACCCACCACATAGTATTAATATTTTAAGACCAAATTTAGATGTTAATAATACAAAAGAGTTAATAAACAATTGTCCTTCAAATAATATTTCAACTTGTTTAAATTCAATCTTCGATTTGGCTTTACCAACTACGGCTTCGCCAATGCAAATGACTACGAGCCAATATCTAACGAACTCAACTTCTGTGGACTCTCCCCAAAATGAACATTTGGGAATAGTTCCCTACGATTTGTTTAGAAAGGGAAGCATAATTCGAAATAAAAAGACATATTATCCAGCCATTATTTATAAAAGCGGCTTATTTACCAATTTGTTTTGGAAAAATCCTCCCTATGGTACGACTATGGATTTCCCACTGTTCGTCTATGTTGATGAGTCAGCATTTTTAGGTTCTACAGAGTTTACTAGAATTAATGTAGTATTAAATTTTTACGACCAAGACAAAATTCATGCAGTAGATGGAAACTTCAAATCCCATACCGAAAAATGCAACTAATTTACTATATAGTCAAAAGAGAGTATGAGAATAAAAAATGGCCTTCTTATAATCATTGATACTTGTTCTAATTGGATTGAGTTTTAGTGCCAAGGATTCGCACGCGGCAGCGGCGGATGATGATTACGGAACTTGGGAATTTTCAGGTGCATGGCCTAATAAGTTTAAGGTCACTTTTCGAATCAGCTTTTCCTGAATCAATGTGCGACATATTTAGCCTACCTCACAAAACTGCCTGAGCATATTTTTTTTAAAAATATGCTCAGGCAGTTTGCGTTATATGTGCACAACATCTTTACCGCCACAGTAGACTTGATTGCTTGGACCCGCATTATGATTTCTAATTTCCAGCTCTTTCCCAAATTTCATCTCTGCACAAACTCGTTTAATCGACCCAATATTTTCTTTATTTTCAATAAGCCTTTTTATTGCCAAGATAAGAGATTTTCTTCACCGAAGTACAAACAGTTTTCTTGCGTCGATTTTAAAATAAATTAGAACTCCCACTATGGCAAGCTAACGACGCATGAACACTTGTTCAAATAATTTATTTGCTTAATTGCGTTGACCATGATTGTTGTCCCCAGTGAATTATTTAGTCTTCTCGCTCTTTTGCAACAAAACCTTCCTATAATAATAGTGCTTGAAATTAAATGAGTTGCTTTAACATTTTCTTTTAGATAAGTGGAGGCGTCTGTGAGAAAAAAGTTTTTAATAAAAATTAGGAGATCATTTTTATGCTACGTTTTCAGCTTTTCACAATAATTATTCTGGGGTTGGTTATTAATGCTAAGATCTCGTATTCAGATACCTCCGATGATTACGGTACTTGGTCTCTAGTAGAACAATCTGGGCAGAAAACTCTAAAATTTACTAGTTCAAATACTTGCTTAATCTCCTATAATCCGACTCAGCCTATTAAATTATTAGTACCCCGCCTAGAACTTGTTGCTACAAGAAATCTAATCAATAACTGTACTTCAAATAACCTTTCATACTGTCTTAAATCTCTGTTCAATTTAGCGTTTTCTACTACAAATGCCAGAGAAATGACGAAAACAACTGGACAGTATTTAAGTGAGGCTCTGCCAGGAAACTACGAGCAAAATGAATTTTTGGGAATTGTTAAATACGATCTTTTTAGAACGGGTAGTATTGTAAGAAATCAAAAGACTTATTTTCCCGCTTTAATATATGTGAGTAGTGGCTTTACGAGAGCGCTCTTTTGGGATAATCCAAAATTCAATACTACCCATTTAGATTTTCCACTTTTTGTATATATCGAAGCAGATGGGTTTAGTGGAACGCAAGAATTTACTATGGTTGATATTTCTTTAAACTCCCAAAGTGAAGACATTCTTCATACACTTGACAGCAACTTGAAATCCGAAACAGAAACTTGTTTTTAAAATTTAAAAAAGGAAATTCATTTGTAAACGCTCTGCAAAACACACAGGTTGACAGGAAATAATTTCCCAGATAAAGCGTTCAGCAAACCTGCTTCGATTTGAATCGAAATTGAACAATAAATCCCAGTCATCTCGGACTGAGCAAATTTTTCCAAGGGTGTTCGTTAAAGAGATGTTTAGTGAAAACTTTTTTTGAAGTTCCAAGGTAGAAGCTGCTCATATTCTTCTGCGGTTTTTGCTGCGGGCATTCTTTCAAAGAGAAATCGCAAATATGAATATGTATCGATACCATTAGCTTTTGCGGTGATAATTATGCTGTATATGGCAGCACTTGCATCTGCACCTGCTGGAGTATCTGCAAATAACCAATTTTTGCGACCGATACAAAATGGCCTAATCTTATTCTCAATAAAATTATTATCGATCTTTAAATTGCCTTCACTGGTATAGACAGTTAGTTTATTCCATTCTGAAAGCGTATAATGAATAGCCTTGCCTGTTAAGGACTTTGGTGGCACATCAGCATGATTGTCATAAAGAATTTTTTTAATTTCTTCTAAAATTAGAAGAGATTTTCCTTGGCGAGCTTTTAGACGTATTTCTGAATTTGAATTTGAAAAATCACGTTCAATTTCATTAAGTTTATTTGCTGGTACAGTCAGCGGTCCTCGTCTTTGATCGCCGAATGAATTTTTTCTCCAGCGTTCAAAAGTGCGTACACTTACACCAATTATCTGACATGCTTTAGCTAGTGTATTGCCAGCTTTTTGTGATTGGCTCAATTAACAATATTGAATGACTGCGATCAGAAGTGCCTATTCGTCGTCCTCGCCCTTGCCCCCAATTTACTACCCCCAACTCTGATTATTATTTTTAGATTTTATACGACAACATTCCTGACGCAGGGGGATACAAATAAGGCCTGCAATCGAATAAAAATATTGTACTGGGACAAAAGTGGTTTTGCTCTTTAGCTAAAAAGACTAGAAAAAAGTAGATTTAAATGGCTAAACCAAAGCGATGAAAGTGCAATTAAAATAAACTCAATGCAACTTCAATTATTATTAGACGGCATCGATTTATCGAGGCTAAAACCACACAAAATCTTGTCTTATAAAACGATTTTTTAGCAGACTTTTTCAAATATATTCAGTAGTGTTTCATCATGATTATTGATATTGAAAATTTGCCTAATGACACTTAATCTCTTCAAGATCTACTTCGCAAACAAAATAGTTATGTTTTTCATTTAGAAGAACAAATAAAATTACTACTTCTTAATCGCTATGGCTCAAGAGCTGAGTATATTTCGATAGGACAAAGGTCATTATTTGATGAAGTAGAATTGGCAAGGCTTAATCAAAATTCAGAAATCAGCTCTACGGATAATCCTGAAAACACTTCTAGCTCAACAATTACAGTGCCAGAGCATGAGCGCAAAAAACGAGCTCGTAGACCTTTTCCAGAAGCTTTATATCGAGTGAAGCTTTGTCACAGCCTTTCTCTCGAAGAAAGAACCTGCCAAGCTCATGATTGCGAAATGAAAGAAATGGGTTTTGAAGTCAGCGAGAAGCTCGATATTATCCCAGCTGTTATCAGAGTCCTGCAACATAAACCGCAAAAGCTAATGGTATCGATACATATTCATATTTGCGATTTCTCTTTGAAAGAATGCCCGCAGCAAAAACCGCAGAAGAATATGAGCAGCTTCTACCTTGGAACTTCAAAAAAAGTTTTCACTAAACATCGGTTTAAAAAACATCTTTAGAAAAAATTACCTAGTCTGGAATGACTCAAGAAATATATTGAGTTTTGGCTCAAATCCGCGCGGGTTTATTGAACGTATTGAAAGGGAATCTTTTGCCTAGACAATGTGTTTCGTGGAGCGCTTACAATCCACGTGCATATTATCGCTGGAAAGCTAGTAAAGATTTGGGCTGTCGTCATGGTGGTGGTGGCGGTTTAAATAAAGTGACTCCAAATGAGATCAAAAAAATTTTATCTACTGTGCATAATTTTCCACACCACGGCTGTCGACGCATTGCCTACCATCTGGAGCGCGAAGCAACAGCATTTATCGGCAAAAGTAAGGTCGCAGAAATAATGCGTGATTACGGTTTAAATCACCCTTTTATTAAAGGTACTAAAAAGCCCACCGTGCCGCCTGCAGATATGCTGCTCCATGAGCCCTATCGTAAAAACTTGCTTTGGGGAGCCGATTGGACTTGGCTGCACGTTAATAGCAAATTTATGTATTTGCTGGTGGTGCTAGATTGGTATTCTAGAAAAATATT
>JAGOVF010000094.1 GCA_018060885.1 Oligoflexales bacterium
ACTTCGCTTTCCAACGATAAAACAGGTTGGGTGCTATGTTTTCTCTTCGGCAAATCGCGGCAGTGTTGCCAGCTCTCTCGGCTTCGAGAATCAATTTTGCAATCATTTCTGGACTGCGACGAACACGAATTTTCTTTTGAGTTATTTCGTTTGCTTTTGTCATAGTGGCATCCTTTTAACATAAATTGACCTCCTTTGGGAGGCTGGAGCCAGAGCAGATAATTAATTCAAATAGTTACAAGTGAATTGACACATGATCCTATCTTAATTTTTGGCTATATTTGTGTCAAACGAGCGCGGACTGCACATCGCTGCAAACATTGACGATCACCCTTGGGCGCAAAATTGCCAAAAGTTGAACAATGGATCGAGTCATATATCTTTATTTCAGTTTAAAAGCGATGAAAATTTCCAAAGTATTTATTATCACGCACAGGATAATTTCTGTAGAGTTCAGCTTTTTACGAACCGCATAATTGGAAGTTACAAAACACGACTTACAAGTGGCGTCAATGAAATAGATTTAACTTTGGAAAAGCAATATTTTAGTTTTTTTAGTAAAAAATATTTACAAAAATTAGAAAACATTATTTATGATGGCCGCGACCCCAACAATCACGTGAAACACTTGATAAATAATATGAATGGCTACATTGAAAATTTAAATTCTCAAAGTTTATGCGGATTTAACGATTGGAAAATCGGCGAAGAAAAAGAAGTCACTGGCAGAACCTGTGTAAGCTTTTGGGTCGATGAAAATGGCAAGGTACAGCAAGATACATTTGAAACTTTGAAAGCTACTCAAACTTACTATGACATTTATAACATATATAATTCCACTCTAGTATTTGGTAATAAAGCTGGCCTTCTTGATGGCACCACATCTGAAAGAAGACCAGATAAATTTAATTTCGGTGCGCAATATTACCCATTAGTCAAATAACAAACTACTATTTCATAAAATATTTCTTCAGCGATTGAAAATCGGCTCGAATAAAATTTGATCATAGCGCGAAGTTGCATCTACATCATCAACAATGAGATTAACTTCGCGAGATTGATTCCAAGACTGAGTATCCATATTTGCAGAACCTACTATCATGATCTCGCCATCAATTGACATATATTTTGCGTGGCTGCAATTTCTTCTTTTTTTGTTGTCATCTACTACAATCTTGCCTTCTTCATCTCGCATCCAGCGCACTTTCAGATTACTTATCTTTTCTGGACTAGCACTGGCTTCAATTCTGGCATAGAGTTCTAGGATATTATCCTGATTACCCCCACCCTGTCCTGGCAATATTTCTGCCAATTCATTGAACCCTTTCGTCAAATGGATGCGCACCTCTACTCCTCGCATCAGGGCATCTATAATTGAATTTTTCGCCGCGTCGTCATTTAGATTCGGAGTTAATATATTGATATTTTTTTTTGCAAGCGCCATGGCCTGGATAAATCCGATATTCTGAGGGTTGTTGTTATTGTTATTTGGTAAACGTGAGCCTCGACGAGTGCTAATAAACACCGGAATATCTGAACCACTTTGCCGAATATTTTCAGTAAGAGTAAAATCTTTAATTTGTAGATTTTCAGGTAGGGCGTTGTTAAATGCTACTTTTTGCTCCATAGTAGCTTGATTGACACTTTCAACGCCATTTAAAGCCTCTAGCCACGTATCTAAAAATTCCTTACGCAATTGATTCGCAATTGTCCCTTTAAAAACTGATGCATAATCGTACCAATTTCCGCTATCTTTATTAAAATTCTTATCTAAGGATATTCCAGTCACAAAAGCTTCTTTGCCATCTTTTATAACAACTTTTGAATGCATAACATTTAATTTGCTAGTGAAATCTATGGCTCTAAATTCTATTTTTTCGCTATTAAGTTTTATTTTATTTGCAATATCCTTTAACACCGGTTCGACAGATTTACGAACACTACTATTGATCACCAAATAGACTATAAGCTTTTTTTTGTTTCCAGAATTGCGATTTTTTATAGCTTGAATGATTTTTTCGTGGCCATTATGATTCGTATACCAAAGAAATAATTGCATCATTATTTCGCCATCTGCTTCTTCAATCCAACGCGCAATTAATTCAAAAATAGCTTCGCCTCTTATTAGGGGATCTTCAACCTGACTTGCGAAAGTTATCGCCTCTTCATATGGCAAAGTCGCATGTTCTTCTTCAGCTTCATTTTTAATTGCATTTAGTATTGAAGTCATTTTTTCCGAAGGAGCTCTGTAAGAACTAGCCTGTAGGAGTTGGGCATTTTCATCTGTGCGTGATTTTGCGCACATTAAAGTAATCGAAGTCAAAAAAAGAGGTAAGATGATTCTTGCTATAAAATTCACGAATTCTCCTTCATTAATAATGAAATTTATGTGTATTTCATTGTATCAAATATTTTTCTCAAATTCTTGCACCTGAGTCGTTTTATGCTCTCCCTGCCATTCATAGACTTTTCCAGTTTCAGAAAACCCAAACTTCTTCCAAAATTCAGATACGTTATTATCAATTGAAACACCTAGTTTCATTTTTTTTAGATTCATGTGCACGTTTAATGTAGTCTTCAATTAGCAAATAGCATTTTCTTCCTAGTCCTTTTTCAGTGAATTTTTCGTCAATAATCAATAGACCTAAATAACAAGTTCCATCTTCAGGATGATTGATATGTACGTCTACGACTCCAAATTTCTTACCTTGATACTCAATTATTAAATTTTCTTTTAGGTATTTATCTGTATGCTCTTTTGGAATATCTTTTAAAAAATGCTCGACCACTTCTAAATTCGGCTCACAGCCTTCGACATTTTTAAAATAATTCCGAGAAGTTTTAAAGATATTCAAGACCTCTTCGACATCGGAAAGTCTGCAGGGAATTAAAGCCAAATGTTCAGGAAAATCATTACTTGGCTTACTGCGATGAGATCCAAATGGATGCTTAGGAACATGTGTCCATGCCCACCCCTTGCGTTTGCATTCTAACTCTCGGAGTGGATTTAGTGGGTAAGAGATTTTTTCATCAGGAAATTCAAACGTCTCTCCGACGCCTAAATAAATAACAGGTTCCGTGGTATCGTTAATAATCACATGAGCGATGCCAGTACCAGGAGGAAATGCTGCGTACATTCCTGGTTCCATTTTTTTTACATAACCATTCAACCAAACTGTCGGATGACCTTGCAAAACATAAATGAATTCCTCTTCGTGGGTATGGGCATGAGGGAAAGCACTGCGGCGCCCTGGTGGTAAAATTTCAAACCACACTCCTAAGGCTTGTAATCCAACTTCATTACTAATTCGAAAGCCCTCACCAAAGGTCTCATTGTCACCTGGGTAATGAAATGAGCGATTCTTTTTATAATTTGGACAGAACACTACACATTTAGGTAGGACTCCCCCGATTGCATTTTTTTGTATCGGCCCAGGCTCACCATTATGAGGGCCCAAGGTATGCTGAGGCGCATTGTGCCACCTGATTTCAGAGCTTGCTGCTAGTTCGGGATTAATTGGAAAGTAACAAAAATTTTCTTTCTTAGTCCGCTCACCCAGGACTAGTAGTTCAATGTCTACGTCTGTATTATTAATAAAAGTGTGCGCGACTCCTGTCCCAGCAGGAAACCCGATAGCATGACCTGCTTGAAGTTGGTAAAGATAGCCATTTATCCAAACGTGAGGTTGACCTTTTAGAACATAGATAAATTCTTCTTCCAAACTCTCAGCATGAGGATATGAAGAACGTTTTTGAGGTGCTAAAACAACATGGTGGATTGCTAGACGTTGAAAATTTAATCTTCGACCTATGTCTGTGTCGATAATTTCAACATGCTGGTCTGGATTGCCTTCGACACAAGAGTGCTCTCTCAAATCGCCAGTGGAGCCAGTATATTCATCAAACCAAGCCGTACTAGCGCAAGGAGTTTTATCTTGATGACTCTGTGTATTCTTTTCAATTTTTTTTTCATTCACAGCTACTCATCCTTGTTTCTGATATTTTAATAACTTCAAAGCTATAGCCAAAGGCAGTAAATTCACCCCTTGACAGGAATTAATTTCATGTTAACTTGACTAACATGAAATTGAAGACCGCAAATCGACATTATCAAATGACCTCCCGAGCTGAAGCTGCCGAACAGACAGAGCGTAACATTTTGGCCGCAGCTGTAGAACTGTGGCGAGATCAAAATATTGACGATATCACACTTCAGATGATTGCAAAGCGAGCCAGAGTTACAGTACAAACCATCATCCGACGTTTTGGCTCCAAAGAAGGCGTTATTGAGTCTGTTATTAAACGCGATTCTACAGGAATTGCCGCCCAGCGAGAGTTGGCTGCGCCAGGGGATGTCGACCAGGCGCTCGATGATTTACTTGCCCACTATGAACGCGACGGTGATGCCGTTCTGCGCACCTTGTCCATAGAAGATCGCTTCCCGATCGCAAAAACCATAACAGAAGAAGGGCGACGCATCCACCGAGCTGCCTGCGCTCGCGTCTTTTCGCCTTATTTACCAAAAAAGAAACGCGCAAATTATGCTGAGTATCTCGATGCTTTTGTCGTCGCAACTGACATCTTTTCTTGGAAGCTCTTGCGACGCGATCTCGGACGCTCGTCGATGGATACACGTCGTGTCATGCGACGCCTCATCGATGGACTGATCGCCAATACCCCTGCCCACCAAACAAAAGGATAAATAATATGAATATAAGTCGTTCCTATTTATTCGTGACCTGGGAAGGGGGCGGTAACGTCGCACCTGTGCTCGGCATAGCTCGTCGATTAATAGAGCGCGGTCACAATGTGCGGGTCCTTACAGAGTCTTGTTTGCGCTCTGCTGTCATTGCCTGCGGAGCGCGTTACGAAGCTTTTCGCAAGCACTTCACCCGCAAAGACAACTCTCAGGATCTTTTGGGCGACTGGCAGGCGAAAACCCCTAT
The DNA here is from genome assembly GCA_018060885.1 of Oligoflexales bacterium. Lineage (GTDB taxonomy): Bacteria > Bdellovibrionota_B > Oligoflexia > Oligoflexales > JAGOVF01 > JAGOVF01. The sequence continues at coordinate 4,947 of JAGOVF010000094.1, forward strand.
TGGAGCCCTGCGGCGCACATTCGACAAAGTTGTCTTTGGTCCAGCAACTATTGTTGCTGAAGAAACAATCCGAGCCGTCGCGACGGAAAGGCCTGATGTCATTGTGATAGATCATCTCATGCCAGGCGCTATCTCCGCCGCCGAAGCAGTAGTTATCCCACGAGTCATTCTGTTTCACACTCCAGAGTTCTTACCGGGAGCGGGAAAGCCTGCTGCAGGTTCTGGGTTTATGCCGCGCCAAGATATTATCGGCCGTTCTCGCGACACTCTTTTTAATTGGCTATTTTTGAAGATGCTTAACCCCTATGTTCCAGCCTTTGCCAAAATGCATCGCGAGCTCAACCTAGAAGCGATCAAAAATACAACAGACCTAATTAATGTTTACCATCGAGCTGAGCGACGGCTCATTTTGACCAGTGAAGCCTTCGACTTCCCCATCGTTCCAGCGCCATCTAATGTGCGTTACGTAGGGCCAGTTCTCGATGACCCTGAATGGAGTGGATCCTGGGAAAGCCCCTGGTCTAACAACGATGCACGACCGCTAGTCGTTGCCAGTCTTTCATCAACCTTTCAAAACCAACGCAAACCTTTGCAGGCCATAATTATCGCACTTGGAAAATTGCAGGTACGTGGACTCGTGACAAGCGGCCCAGCTATGCGCAAAGAGCAATTTGAAACACCTCCCAACGTGATAGTTTTACCGGTCGCACCACATTCGCGAGTATTTCCCGAAGCAAACGTAGTCATCACTCACGGTGGTCACGGCACGGTAATGCGCGCACTTTCCAGCGGCGTACCGATTGCCTGCATGCCCATGGGACGCGACCAGTTCGACAACGCAGCTCGCGTTGTTAAAAAAGGAGTCGGTCTAAAGCTTGCCCCGTCAGCCAAGTCGACACATATCGCCGCGGCAGTTCAAAAGCTCATCGACGACGTCGCGTTCCGCGATAAAGCACAGCAGTTCAGCTGTATTATTAAAGAAGATGTGTCTCAAAATCTTGCAATCAAAGAGTTAGAAAGCATCGGGCTGAAGTGAAATATCTCTCTCGATATGAGAAATCGAGACTCCTCTGAATTAAAGTCGAAGACCATTTTACCGTGTTTTGAATAATAGTTAGCGCTCTACAATTCACATTCTTAAAATAGCATTTTTTCCAGCATCGATGCGTTGTGGCGCAAAAAGTTTCCTAGTTTCGATTGTCGAACCCAGAGTTCCGTGCCATCTTTTTAGCGGCTTTTTCGGCCACATCAATCGTTTTATCAATCAGCTCTGGCCCACCCCAACTGCCATGACCAGGAATCACTGTTTTCACGTCAAATCTCTTAAGTTTACGAGCCGAATTCGGCCATGCCTTCACATTTGCAGCTCCAAGATATCCTAAAGACTCGGGTTTAATCATGCAGCCACCAAAAAGCAGTTTCTGTTTCGGAAAGTAGACCACAACATTATCGGACGAATGGGCTGAACCAGGAAAATAAACTTCCACCTTTTCACCGGAAAAATTGAATGTCTTTCCCTTATTTAGATCAAATATATGTTCAGCAAAAGTTGGATGAGATTGCAAAATACGTTTCTTCAAATCCTCGCTTTCATAAAACTCAGCAGATTTTACCTTATCTTTTTTGTTGTCAGCTATTCTCAATTTTTTTGTTAGATCGCTTGACCAAGTTTCAACACCCTTCTCCCGGTAAACCTCATTGCCACCAGTGCCATCAAGATGAAAGTGAGTATTGATGTTCACCATTTTCTTGGGGCTAAGCTTTTTGTTTACCCAATCCAATAGAGTGTGAGTAGCAAGTTTCTCAAAAGGAGAGGACACCAATAACACTGTTTCATCTCTCATTTTAACCACTAAAATGTTTGATGAATAAAAGTCATTGTCGGTGACAACAAATACCTCCTCGCTCAATTTTGTAGCTGTCAATTTGTAAGGCAACTCCGTTTGTGCCGGGATGGGAGCAGCTATTACTACAATTGGGAGGGCGATATTAATGATAACAAGTTTCAATAAGCCCATTTACATTGCTTCCTTTTTTAACCCATCTTTTTTGCATCCAGATGGAACTTCTATACTCACCCTTGTAATAAGCATATTCATCGAAAACTTCGATTACTTCAAATCCAAACTTTCTATGTAAGGCAACCGAGCCTTATCTGCGTTTTTCTAAAGTCTCAATATTGCCAAAAGTTGAAATTCCATTTTCAGAATGCCAGTTGTAAATTTCATTTGTTTGTTCAAGGCCCTTACTCAGCACATTGTGCATCAGTCTGCATCAGTGAAACAAAGTCATTCCATGAATCTGTAGACAGCCGTATCATTTCAATCACAAAAACTTCCCCATTGCCAAACAATCAAAATACTCACCATCCAGCTTACGATACTTCTTGATGAGCCCCTCTTGCTCGAAGCCGAATTTTTTATAAAGAGCCACTGCGGGAAGGTTCGAGGTATAAACATGAAGTTCGACCTTTTCCAAACCAAATTTCTTGGCGTGATCGAGAACAGATGCCAATAGCTTAGACCCTAACCCAAGTCCACGAAAATCCGGAAACATCCCCTATCATTTCGAAGTAAACGCGCTCTTTGGCAACTGTCGAAAGGGTATTATGAAAACTTTTAAAGTACTTTTCACTCGAATATACGATCTGTGTGTTCATTTCATGCCCTCTGATTATTGAGATTCCATAAACGGTCTTCGCCAGTAATGCGGAGTGAGTTCTGATAGTCTTACCGACTGCCACTCGGTGGATTTATTTTTTTTTGGGGAGCACAATTGACATCACCGCCCCATGACCACAAACGTTCTTGGCAAACTCCACAAGGCGTTAAAATGTGAAAACCTTGTTCATCGCGGCTTACACATACAGACGCTATGATTTTTTATCAAGTTTATAGGCTTCGCAAATTGCGCCTGTCTCATGGCACAGAGATACCGATTCATTCTTAACTAACGGAGCCGTTGAAACAAGTATCTGTCCGTCTTCAAGATACACAGCAGCCGCGCCTTCTACGCCTGTCGGGAATCGTTTATTAACAAAATCGATCGCGGCTTGAACAAGATTTTGATCTACTTTCATAAATGTCCCGTCAATTCAGATTATTTCGCATCTTGGATGCAGAAATTCAGTCTCGAGTAGTAGGCTGCCTTGTCTGCGATTGTAAGAAAAAGGCTGCGAATACGTCTGAGTCCTAAACTAGATTCAAGATCCCTCGCATTCGCTCGGGATGACGCATTCGCTCGGGATGACACTCTACTCTGCGCTCTATGCTTTATGCTCTATGCTCTACTCACTCCCCTTCTCCCAACTGCTCCCATCCACGTATCTTACGCAGGGATTTTTTCCTGAGACAAGGAAGAAAAGGACGCGACGAGGGAGTGTATAGTGACATACATGACCGAGGAGCGGACTTTTCTAACGCAGTATCAGGGAAAAATAACAAGTAAGATGGCTCCTGAGGCAGGACTCGAACCTGCGACCCGGTGATTAACAGTCACCTGCTCTACCGACTGAGCTACTCAGGAATTGTGCTTAGGTAGATCTAAACTGGTAGCAGTTATGCTTAGTTTTTGTCAATGAAATTATAAAATTCACGGCACGAAAGTGCCAAAATTTTTCTGCGTATGCAGCTAATTAAGAATTTAGATGTTTTAAGACGTAAATGAAGCGTTGTAAGAAACAACCCAAAGAGCATTTTGATAGTAGGTTCTTACCAGTCGCTTCTTCGATTTACAAAAGACCATAAACATATCGAAGCTAGGTTCATTGCGAAAAACTTTGATAATTCTGCGGCATTGGTGGCAGACCATCATGTCGTTTTGTGCCACAAAAGTATCTAAAGTCTGGTGGCAGCAGTCCGGAAGCGCCGAAAATAATAAATTATTGCTATCCAATTTCGCTACCGAAGCCAAATTGGCTACAGTATCCAAATTATTTTTAATCTCGTTAATTGAAGCAATATTTGTATCGCTTGTAGCGGATTTAACTTCTACTAGATTATCATTCACGAACAAATCTCCGGGTTCCTTCTATCATAAGAGGGAGGGGGTTAAAGAGCAATCATTTATTAGAAATCTTAAGGTGCTTTCAATCACTCTAGATTCAGCTAAACCCGCAGGATTTCGGCCTAGTATATAAATTTTGCTGAAGAATCCTAACAAGCCTTGCTTGAATATCGCTCATATCAACAGCTACCTTCAGTTCTTTGGCCATTGACGTAACCCCCCTCTCTAAAATGCCGCAGGGTCGTATGCATTCAAAAAGACTCAGATCATTGTTTACGTTGAGCGCCAATCCATGCAGGCTAACGCGCCGATTTACCCGAACTCCTAATGCACAGACTTTATTGGGACCAAGCCAAATCCCGGGATACTGAGGGTCACAATTTGCAACTAAATCAAACCCAGACAACATCTCGATAACTGCATTTTCCAATAAAGTAATATACTGCCTAAGCCCTAGACCAAAATCTGCTAAAGGTATTATGGGGTAAATGACAAGTTGGCCAGGCATATGCATGGTTACGTCGCCACCTCTATCTGTTTGAACGACATCTATGCCTTTTTCGCGAGCTTGAATTCGATCTATCAGAATGTTCGTAGTCTTTGCATTCTTACCCAAAGTGATAACTGCCGGGTGCTGCACGATTAAAATACAAGCTTGGGAAGGGTCAGAGACTACTTTTTCATGCGCACAGCGCTGCTGCTGAAGCGCTTCGAAGTATGGCATGTAGCCTAAATCATTAATTGGGATCAAAGGCTTCGCCACTGTCAATCAACCCTCTCAGAAAACCTACGTCTCCAGCGCCCTCTCGAATAATTTTTGGTGCATCTTCGCTTAAATCGACAACGCTTGTTTCAAGCCCAGGTAGCTCTTCACCTAAGTCCAAAATCAGATCAATTCCATGCCCAAAGTATTGATCTACTTGATAACCAAAACGCGGCAAAATCATATTGCCTTCAATTTGCGGATCGGGAATTTCTGGCACGGATGAAGTGACTATCGGCTTTTGGTATAGAGTCATTATGTCAATAATTAATGGGCTCTTGGGAATTCTTATGCCGACAACTTTGCGCTTGTCGTTGATGTGTTTTGGGAGTTGTTTTGAACTCATCAGCAAAACTGTGTAATCACCTGGGAGAATTTTCCGTAAAATACGATAATCCGCTTGCCCGATCATAGCCATTTTTGCCGCGGTGGAAATGCTGTCACATAGCAAAGTAAATGGCTGTTCTTTTGTGTTTGACGATTTTAGCTGCCTAATTTTTGCGAGTGCTTTTTGGCTAGTAGCATCACAGGCAAAAGCCCAGTTGATATCTGCGGGATAAGCTATAATGCCGTCATTAGCTAATATGCGGCAAACCCTATCAAGATGACCTTGATGAGTCGGATTTATAAAAGTATAGAGGTGTTCTGCTGCCATCTCATTCCCTTTTGGGATGTCCCGCAATAAACTTAAGTTTAAAACAATGACTCGCGAAGGAGAACATTATTTATGCGCCTTGTCATTCAAAGAGTTTCCGAGGCTAAAGTACAGGTCGATTCAGAAGTGGTCGGACAAATTGAACAAGGACTACTCGTGTTGATTGCAATTTCGGAAAATGATACAGAAAGCAATGTCCTAGCTCTTGCACAAAAACTCATCAAATTAAGAATATTTAAGGATGAGTTAAATAAAATGAATCTTGATATCAATCAAATCAATGGAAAAATTTTGCTCGTTAGCCAATTCACTCTTTATGCCGATTTAAAACGCGGATCGCGTCCGAGTTTCAGTCATGCTGCAAAGCCTGAACTTGCAAAGGAACTATACCTTAGTTTTGGTAAAGCTCTCAGCGATTTAGATGTAGCTGTAGAATACGGTGTTTTTGGAGCCGATATGAAAGTTTCACTCTGTAATGACGGACCGGTGACTCTGGTATTGGACAGCGATACTTGAAAGCGTCCGATTCTATTTCGGACCGTTTATATCTAAATCATTTGCCGACTGACCTTCAACACCGATTTTATCAAAGAAGAGATCATCGATTGTTTTTTTAATTAGCACCCAAAGCAAGTCTTTGTCTTTACATTTAGCAAAAACTCCGAGCGGAATTTGAAAACCGCCTTTATCTTTGCGACCGCCGCCATAATATTTTCCGTCTTTATCGTGGCCAAAAACATCTTTAATCCATTTGTCTGGATCTAAGGTATGAGATTTTGTTCTAAGTGAACCATCGACAAATTCATTCGCGACAACACCATAAACAATGACCGTGTCTATACCTTCTCTATGGAGCAAATAATCTGAACATTGACCGATACCATCGCGGTCTTCTTCTCGAACAAAACCAACACCAGAAAACATAAAGGTTCCACGAATATCTTTACGTTGCAATGCGATTTGAGTTAAATCCATTGTCTTCGCTGGAATAAGTTGACGCGAAATAAGTGAAAGTAAGTCTTTATCAACGAGACTTGCAAGAAACTCACTCGCCCGGTAATCGATTTCATTCGCATTCACAAAGTTATCTGTATCTGTTCTAATACCATGCATCAGTGCCGTCGCGATTTTCAATTCCTCTTCAGATCCGCGATCAAAGCGCAAAGGCCCTTGCTGCAAATATTCTGCATAAATTGCAGAGGTTGAACCCGCTGTTTCCCTAATATCAACAAATTGACCCTGGATGGAACCGAGAACCTTATGGTGATCGACAAAAACCAAGAGTTTCATATCTGCGGTAGGAATGGGTAGATCAATATTCTGCGAATCATTGACCGCAAAATAATCGAAGCGTGAAACGTCAAATCCTTCGTCCCACTCTTCTAAATCGATATCAAGTTTTTTAACAAGTGCTCGATTTTCTTGATGAGAAATTTGTTCGAAATATAAAATTGTCGATTTTATATCGTAATTCGCCGCCATCCACTTCAATGCCAAAGCTGAACCTATATTATCGGGGTCGGGAAATCCTTTTATGCAAATTAATAAACGTTTGCCTCGCGCCTGTTCCAAGGTTTGAAATATCTCAGCGACTTTATCGCTAGAGTGTTTTGTAATTTTGTGTTCCATTTTTTTGTCACCGATCATGGAAGGTCGTTGAGCTTGTCCACTGACTTGGATACTGAGATTCTTATTACTTAAATCAATAGGCGTTTTGATTGATGCTTCTTCAAGCATCTTCTTCATATCTGGCAATTTATTTTTTTTGCCCTGCCCCATAAGAAATCCAAAATCCTGACTCATAAATTAATTCTTCCTCATATTATCGGAAAAAAAGGTATAGGTTTTCTAAAATACGATTTCAACTGTTATAAAAAATCTATAAAAAAAAACTCAAAGTCAAGCATTACAGATAGCTATATAGGTAAAATACTTTTAGATATCAATTTACTAAGAGTCTACTTCGTCACTTTGACCATACAAAAACAGGTGAATGTAGGCCAAGATCAAACCTAGCCCTCCACAAGCCAATAAAAAAATTCCACTATATAAAAAGTACTCCAACCAAATTGGAGTCGTTTTTTTGAAAATATAGCTAACGAACCAAAAATTCCCTACCAAAGTCATGACTATAAAACCGATGGCGGATAATTTTCTTGAAAAAATTTTAACTTTGCGACTATCCATCATCAATTAAAATGCTCATTCAATGACATCTGAGAGTCTCTATTTATAAAACCTAATTGCTCCATTATACTCCGTTACATTAGTGGATATGAGCCAAATTGCACCAGAAAAAGGGATGGTTATGCATCAGATAAGCGTTTTAATTTTTAATTTAGCGATAATTTTAGCTATTTCAGCCTGTGGATCTTCTTCTTCAGATAAGACTGCGCCTCAATCTGCGCCTATTTTGAGCAGTCCAAATCGCGGCGCACTTTTTACCGCAATTGACGCCGAACAAGGCTATTACTCGCTCTATTTTTATAATTTTAGTACGGGAATAGTTCAACTCATCCACAGTGGGGAATCCTTGGATCCTGCTGTCTTACTTGGGGCCGAGAATGGACGTTTTTGGATTTTTGAACGCCACCGAGATGAAGGAAAAATTTACAAAGGAAACATCAGCGATTCAGGTGAAATTAGCGTTGAACTATCTAGTTCTGGTGGACTATCTCTGACCTCTCCAGGCGACCCCGGTGCTATTATAAATAAACAAGAAGAAAAACGATCACTCTTTATTATGCCCAATCTCGGTGCAGTTTTTTTAACGGATGAGAATCTTTCAATTTCAGGTGATGTTTATACACGTGAAAAATTTGATTTTTCTCAAGCTCTGTTGCCGATAGAAGGAATAGCAGCCTCTGATGAAAGTTTTTATGTCTTAAACCAAGGCTTCTCACCGCTTCGAGAAGAGGCAAACGATCAACAAGCACTGCTGAAATTTAGTTACGAAAATGGCGCGCTCGAATCTTCTGCACAAAAATACCTCCTAGAAAATATGGCGCCTAGAATTGCTTTCGAGAACGAATCCCTTATACGTATCATTAGCTTGTGCC
>JAGOVF010000095.1 GCA_018060885.1 Oligoflexales bacterium
CTATAGGAAATCGTAAAACATACGCGAAGCGCGATGCGAATATGCACCCTGAATTAACTAAGATGATAGAGGTGAGTCCAAGTGAATTAGAAAAATATGAATCGACTGGAGCTATTTTGGCTATTAACGTTGCAGATTTGATGCCGCAAGTATGGTATGACGTTTTTGCAATCTGTGGCCATGTGACAAAAAAGACTGGACTAACTGGTGCGGCTCTTTCCGAAAAATTAAAAAAAGTTTTTCGTTTAGATTTTTCCTATGGTGAGGCGTTTGATGTTGCTTTGATAAAAGCAAAATTAGAGCGTATTCGCTATCTTTTGAGCAAACCAGTAGGGCATTTTGCTTATATACAATTTGCGGAGTTTCGCGAAGAAGCCGGGAAAATCTCCAAAGGCGACGAAAAATATTATTTATCGGCAAATGATTTAACTAAAATTTCTGGCCCGATTTTTAAGCTGCTTATTATGGATGTTTACACTCTTTTCGATATGGCGAATTCATTGGGAATATTCAATGCAAATCCACAAACAGCCGCAACAAATTTTTCGACTTTCGTATCTGATTTAAATACGAATTGGCTATTGCGCAATATCGGAATTGCATATTCGTCGGAAAAAAAATTCTATGATCGCAACAACGAAGGTGTTTTATATCCTTGGCGCTTAAGTAATCAAAATCAGTTTTTTGGACTTTCAAACTGGTCTTGGGACAAAGATCAACTTAGATTTTTTAACCGTGAGAATAATATGGGTGTGCTGCCTCCGACTGTTCTGAGAGTAGACTTAATGCGTAGTGCTTTAGAACAACTAAAAGAATTAACACTTTAATAACTACCCAAAATCATTTAAATTTATTTTAAGCACAATCCTAATCAAGGCCTAATATGAGAGGTTTATAAGTAGGAAGTCGAGTTTTTGAGTCGACATTGATTCTAAGGGTTCGAAAGGAGTTTTATATGAATTTACTTCTATCTTTAAGCGCAATGCCGAGCATAGCGAGCGAATTTGTAGCAAAACAAAAATTATTGTCACATTTTTTATTTTATAAGAGAAAAATTGAAATTGAGATCGACAAAAAGTCTTATGTTGTTAGAACGGCATCGAGTTTTAACGATTTGCTCCAAGTCTTTCGATTGCGCCACGAGGTGTTTACAAAAGAGTATGGATTAAAACGCCAATCTATGGGCCTCGAATGCGATTTTTTTGATTTAAATTGTGATTACATCATCATATTAGATAAGGCATCGCAGCGAGTGGTGGGGTGTTATCGGATGCGTTGTTCGCTTTTTACACAAGATTTTTATTCAGCAACTGAGTTTGAGTTAGATAAATTTCTGAGTGAACCGGGTGTTAAAGTTGAGCTAAGTCGCGCATGTATTGCCAAGGATTTTCGTAATGGTGTGGTGATAAGTTTGCTTTGGAAAGGCTTGATAGAGTACGTGAAAGCTGCCAATGCAGACTATCTTTTTGGTCTAAGTAGTGTGCATGCTGAACACCCAGGCGATTTAAAGCCAATGTTCGATAAAATTCAATCTCAAGATGCATTGCTCGTTGACGCAAATATTAAACCTACAAAAAACTATGATAGTTCTTACTATTTTAAAGAAAGATTAGTCCAATCAATTGATGAAACAGAACAACAAATGGAGATTCCTTCTCTATTAAAAGCATATTTAAAGGCTGGAGCTAAAGTCCATGGTGTGCCAGCTTATGATAAAGATTTTTCATGTTTTGATTTATTAACTATATTACGCTTTGCTGACTTGTCAGCAAGTTTTGACAAAAAATATGTTTAGAATTTAACGATAAACTTCAAAAGTCTGGACATTTGCAATTAGGTGTTTCCGAGTTTTAATACTTTTTCTACTAGTTCAAAACTCTCATTACTTCCTACCACAACTATAACATCTCGCGGGTGAATCGTAAGATCAGCAGTCGGAACAGTTGTACCTACACCTTCGCGATATATTGAAGCTATCGAAGCACCGGTGAACTTCGGTAGGGCTAGTTCTGCAAGTGTTTTCCCATTTGCAAAATAGCTTTTATCTATTACGAAAGGCCGCATAGAAGCGAGAGCATTCCAGCCAGGCGTCTGTGTGATTTGATAACGCAAACCAGAGCTCAGCTCAGCCATCATATTAAGCTGAGTTTTTGCTTTTACAGTAAATTCAAAAATGGTGTCATTATCGACTCCATAAGATTTTAAAACAAAGGCGACCATTTCGCTGGCGGTTTCGATTTCCGCGATGACAAGGTGAATCTTAGGGTCAAGTTTTAAAATGTGAGTTTCAGCAACATATTGCAGCCGAACTACTATTTCAATGTCTGGGCGAATGTGGCGAATTGCTTGAATTATATGTGGAATACTATGTGAACCAGAAGTCGCAATGACCACCAGACGGGCGTGTTCAAGTCCTGCATGGCGGAGGACATCAGCTCGTGCGGCATCCCCAAAAAAGATAGGAATTCCTAGGTTGAGATTTTTTTTAACGACGTCGTAATTCATTTCAAGAATAGAATAAGGAACTGCCAAAGAATCTAAGGCCGCTGCTATATTTCGTCCAGCAATTCCATACCCTATAACTAAGGTGTGCGGTTTTTTATCTTTTGCTTCGAGGTGGGTAGACTCTCTATTTTGAATGCTATTTTGTTCTAGTAAGAGATTTTTTTCGTCTTGATTTATATTTGTTCTAATATTTTTCTTCACTGCAGCGACTACTTTTTCGCCACCTAAGTTACGCCAAAACAGAACGGGTTTTGAAAAAGCGAGTTTTGGTGCAAATATGTATAGCATTGGCGTAAAAACCATTGAAAGTACAGATACAGCCAGAAAGTATTGATTGTCATTTGCATTAAAAAGCTTAAGTTCGACTCCTCTCGATGCGATTAGAAAGGAAAATTCGCCAATTTGACAGACTGCAAATGCTGTTATGAGAGCAATAGGTAAGGGTATGCGATCAATTAAGCAAATAATCAGAACAATCAGCATTTTTAGGAGAAAAAGGCTAAATCCAAGCGCAAATACCGAGTTTGCATTATCAATAATAAAACCGAAATCGAGCAACATTCCTATAGTTGCAAAAAACATTCCTAAGAATGTATCGCGCAATGCCCCAAAAATAGACATGGTCTGATGTCCAAATGCACTTTCAGAAATAAGAGCTCCTGCAACAAAAGCTCCAATCGTTAAAGACAAGCCTACGAGATGAAATAAATAGCCAATTCCTAGACAAATAAAAATGATGCAAAAAATAAAAAGTTCCTGACTGCGTGTTTTGATAACGACTTCCAAAACAAAGGGCAAGATGACTTTGCTTGTAAAAAAAACTGTTGCAAGAACCGCGGCAATTTTTGCGACCCAATAAAGAACCTCGGTCAATTCAATAGTGCCAAGTTGTAAAGAATCCTTTGCTAAAAGTGGCAGTAATAACATCATGGGAATGACAGCAATATCCTGAAACAGCAGGATTCCCAGGCTGTTTTTTCCATGTGGGACATTAGTTTCTCTATAGTCATGCAAGAGTTTTAAAACTAAAGCAGTTGAGCTTAAAGATATCATTAAGCCCCAAGCAATAAGTTTATTGATAGGATAATTCGGCAGTAGCAGTGTGCCTGCGGCAATAACTACTAAAATTGTAAGAATGACTTGTGACATTCCAAGTCGAAAAAATTGTTGGCGTAGAGATTTCAGTCGAGAAATCGAAAACTCTAATCCAATTGTAAACATTAAAATAATGCCGGCTATTTCGGTCAAATTATAGGCACTTGGAAGGGTGGAAACCAACTTAAAACCATGAGGCCCAATAAGGACGCCAGAAATTAAGAATCCTACGATCGCGGGGATTTTAAGACTATGGCATATAGTGACGACAGCAGTTACAACACCTGCGAGTATAAATATTTCATACAAAAAATTAGGCAAAATTTATCCCGGGTAGCGAAAAAGGAGAAATTATTAACAATCATAAGTCTTGTTCGACATTAAGAATTTTTTGTGAGTCTGCGCTAAATCCACTGAGTTGCAATATAGATTTCAGTGAGGAAAAAATGGTTTGTTTGTATTTATCTAGCTCACCAGAAATTGTTGCAAAAGCCAAACCTGCACCTAGAAGCCCGCCGCATACTATCGCCAAAAAATTATAGCCAATAAATTTTTTAGCGAATTGCCAGAATGAATTTTGGGTTAAATTTTCCTTAGATAGGTCACCAAAATCATGAGGTCCGTAAAGCTCAGCTGTTTTAAACACAGCTTCGAGAGCGGGAGAAGCTGTATTTGGATAATAGTCGCTTATTTCGCTGAGATTTGCTGCAGTGCTGCCAAAGTCATCAATACGCGGCTCTTTTCGCGGATCTTCCATGATTAGTCTGCCTTTATATCCGATTTGCAGTTTATTAATTCAATTAATATCAATCTGTCTTATTTAGGAAGTTTGATTCATTGCACCTAAGTCTGTCAAGCTTGAGATATTTTCCCAGTTTAATTCAATTTTTTTGCCTTCAAAATCAAAACTTCGGTGTTCTAAATTGAAAGCGCTTGTTTTGACCTCATTGATTAGTGATTTAATTAATGGAGTAAATTCTTGTAAATTTGGCAAAAAGCCAAAATCAGTTGCACCAAATAGAGAAAGTAAGCTGCTCAACTTCGGTGGAGCTTGGTCGGCTATTAAATATTTCTCCAAGCCTCGGCGCGTATTTGGAACTAATGCTATTGGAGAGATTATTTGAGGTAAGTTTCTTCCAATGAGGCTGGTGATCGCAAGTGCCTTAAGATAATCGACAGCAGTTACTGCGCCGTCGAAGGAAGAAGCAGAAATGAAAACCCCGCCTAATCCAGGCTCTTGTCCAGCGATCTTGTCGAATTCAATAAGAGATTTAACAAATAGTTCCCACTGTGGGGCGGCTTCATCTGTGTTGTTTGAAGTGAGACTGAGCTTTGCAATTGTTCTAAGGTCTGCTTTGTGCGCGGCGTTATGTATAGTATATATTTCCGATTGTGTCAGACTACTTTCATTTTCGTAGTAAGAGCTTTCTAAAGTTCTCACGCCGAACTTTTTTAGTTCAGAACAAAACTCTACTAAATCACGAAAAAAATGACTTCGGGTGTTGTACTGCAAATCAAAGCAAGTAAGTAGGCCTTTTAGGCCGTGGATAGAGATGGGGAGTTTTGGCATTTTTTCAGCAATAAACTGAACCCATTTTGATATTTCAATTTGATTTTCACTGGAATTACTGTAATCGCTAAGATCGAAGACGACGCCCGACAATTTAAAAATCGACTTTTCTGAATCTAAACTAATGTGATTATATAATTCTTCTAGTGAAGTATAGGACTGTAAAAAATATCTATTGCTTAGCGCATAACCAAGTGTCTTCGTACTTTCTTTATTATAGATTTGGCGCATTTTTTGTGAAATAAGCCCAAGTTGGTGGACACTTCGAGTTTGTAAAAGTTCCATTGCTTCTTCGTATCGAGATTCGAATATATTGTCATCTGTGTATGATGCACGAGTATAAATTGTGGATGTATTTTCAGCTTTATTTGCCAAAGGAATTTCTTCTAGGGGTCGATAAAGAGTGTCGCGTTGAATAGGGGTTTTCCCACTATTACGGATCAAGGACTTAATAGATTGAATAGTCATTCCTGCGCCACTGCGGCCACCAGCCATGCGTGATATTTTTTCGTCATGAATCGTACCGTCGATGTCATTGGCTCCGAAATTGAGACCTAACTGTGCTATTTCTTGGCCTAACATAACCCAATACGATTTAATGTTTGGAAAATTGTCTAGGTATAAACGCGCCATCGCAAGAGTGCGGAGATCTTCTACTCCGTAAGTATAATGGTCAATGCCCATTTCATTTTCAAAAGGTTGAAAAGCTAGTGGAATAAATACATTGAAGCTGTTTGTTTCGTCTTGAAGCTCGCGTAAGCGACGCATGTGGTCGACTCGATGCATGTAATTTTCAATATGCCCATAGAGCATGGTTGCATTTGATCGCAGACCGTTTTTATGTGCAATGCGATGGATGTCTATCCAACGATCGGCATCGACTTTTGTATCACAAATTTGTTGGCGGATCTCAGGATGAAATATTTCTGCACCACCGCCAGGCATGGATCCGAGCCCAGCTGACTTTAAGGCTATGAGTGTTTCTTCAATTGATTTTCTTGCTTTCGCAGCGATCCAATCTATTTCCACAGCAGTAAATGCTTTTATATGTAGATTAGGAAATTCCTTTTTAACAGCAGAAATCATATCTAAATAGTATTGAAACGGCCAGCGAGGGTGTAGGCCGCCCACCATATGGACTTCAGTTGCACCCTGAGCTACGGCATGTTTTGCGCGTTCGACGATTTCAGGAATATCTAGAGTAAATGCTCCTTCATCTCCGGGTTTGCGAGAGAAAGCGCAAAACTTACAAGATTTAGCGCATACATTCGTAGGATTAATATGGCGATTGATATTGTAGAAGGCAACATTTGAATTGCGCTTTACATTTGCTCTATCTGCATAATCAGCTAGCTGCAATAAATCAGCATGCTCGAAAAGAAAAATAGCATCTTGATCTGACAAACGCTGATTTTTTCCCACTGTATCTTCTAGTAAACGCGCAATTTCATTTTTGTAACTCTTTGTCATTGGATACCCCTTGCTTACCAGGTGAATGGGTCTAATGTAAATTTTGGGCTGAGTTGAAATTTATAACCAATGTCTAGAAGTTTATACACCGCTGTTTTAACGGGATCACCCATGTTGACAGTGTCATCATTGACGTACATTGAAATATAGCGATCGGATTCTTTATCGTTAAGGTCTCTTCCAGTTGCGGCAAGTGCGGCATTTATAGTTGCGCGGCGATTGTTTAAGCCCCAATTTATACTATCAAGATAAAGATCGCTGAGCTCCTTGATAAGCTCATGACCGAGCTCGCGCTTAATAGCATTTGCCCCCAAGGGTAAAGGCAAACTGTATTTCTTATGCCATAATTGACCCAAATCCGCGAGGACGGCCAGGCCCTGGCTTTCTGGGTTCAGTTGAAGTTCATGGATTAAGAGACCTGCATCGACAGCGCTGTTATCAATGGCTTGGTTAATTTGATCAAAGCGCATTTCAAACGTCGCAAATTCTCCGAGTAAATCGCGCGCAGCAAAATATGCGCTCGTTTGTTTACCGGGAATTGCGATGCGCATAGTTTTAATTTGGTCGAGGTTTTTAAAGCGCGAATAATTTGATAAAGAACAAACTAGTTTTGGTCCGTAATTATTGCCTATGCTAGCTCCAGAGCTGAGCATCGCATATTTGCTTGCGATAAAAGGATATGCTGCGATGCTTATAGCTGTGATATCAAAAGTACCTTGCATTGCTTTTTTGTTGAGAGCTTGAATATCATCGCTGATAAATTCAAATTCAAATCCTCGCGAATCTATCGACTTGCTTTTTAGCGCTTCGACCATAAAAGCATCATCTGTATCTGGACTATAGGCGAGTGATATTTTCATCGTCTAAGTCCTACTTCGATGACAGTATTGCCTTGAAATTTATTGCGAATTTTATCGAGCATTTTCGGATTATTAGGATCAAGGAGGGCAAGAATAAAGCCGCCGCCGCCAGCTCCCGTAGGCTTGCTGGCAGGAATATTTAGTTTGTTGAGTTCTAGCATGATCTCGCTTAAACGATTTGTGACCACGCCCGCTGCATCTAAAAGCTGAGCAGATTCATTTAATGCAGAAGCTAATTGCTTAAAGTTGTAAAGCTCCAGCGCGCCACGAACTTCTAAGGCGAGGTGGTTGAACATATCAATGTGAGTACTTCCTTTAGCTCCTTTAAAAAAGGGCGCAGCGGTTTGTATCATCGATGAAGTCGAAGCGCGCACACCGCTATCGATCAAAGCAAAGCGAATCTTTTCATAGCTATGAGGATGGAGTTCTAAAATTTGCGGCGCTTTGTCTCGCTCAAATGCGATAATCTTTTCTAGGCCGACTACGGCAATATCAAGGCCCGATGATTTTCCATGGAAATGAGCTTCCAGTGTTGTTGCTATTGTTAATAGCTGAGCTAGAGATAAGTCGATGTGCTCGCTTTTACAAATAGCTCTAAGCAGTGCGATGCAGAGTGCTGCAGAAGATCCAAGACCAGCGCCGATTTGAATTTGTGATTGGCAATGGATGTCATACTTAGGAATATCTAGCTCCAGCATTTCATATGCATGCGCTATGACTTGACGCAGTTGTTCACTGACTTTTTGTGGGCGTTTTGAGGCCGCAATCATTGATTGTTTGTTTAAAAGTTCTAGATCGAGCTGCAGGCTCATTAAAGGCATAGCGATAGCTTCAGCGCCATAGACGACAGCATGTTCGCCAACAATAATAGCCTTTCCGCAAGCTCGAGCCTTAACTGGCTGCTGTCTACTTTTTGTCAAGTAGGACTGTAGAGGGCTTAAGGTCCTGGAATGATGATCAAATTTAGATGTCTGAGGCATGGCTTTTGCCTTATTTTATTACTAGTGGCATGGACTATATAAGAATCCTAAGGAAGCTTTAAGCAAAAACTAGCTAATGAGGTTTAAATTTCTGACTTGGAGCTAAGAGCATGGTGTTTTAAGGCAGAAATTGGGACATTTGCTTCGAAACCTAAATGAATTCAGGAATCTAAATAAAATATTAATCTTCAATCAATCATGCCGATAAGGTGGGCGGCCATGTTGCCTATCTTAGAGGAGATAAAATGGCGACTTTGAAAAAAGCGAATGAAAAAATTTCATTTTTGCTGAGCATTACAATGATTAATGCACTGGTGTTTTTTGGATTGAGTGCGTGCTCAAATAGCGCTGAATTTATTGGAAAAAGCATAAGCGGTAAAAAAAGTGATCCTGCTCCCATTGCAAAAGGTGATGCTGATAGCAATGTTCGGCCTGCAGTAGATTTGCCAGCTCCCTCAGAGTTGCCCCAGGTTCCAGTGGGAGACTCCGGAGTCGTCGAGTTTGATCTTGGGCTCTATACTTCAGAACTTGATATGGTTTGGGTCATTGATAATTCGAAGTCTATGGTAGAGGAAATAGATCAAGTTGAAGCTAATTTTATCGAATTTGCTGAAAGTTTAGGTCAAAATATTAACTTAAAAATTGCGCTCATTTCAGCTATTGGGACATCTACCAGTATTAAAGGAATAACAATTCCAGACGAACTGCCCCCACTCATAGAAAAGCTGCAGATCGATAAATATGTTTATAGTAATAATTCGCTCGAAATAGCTGCCTATACAAGTTGTCCAGCAGAGTCTAGCAGTTCAAAGTCAGTTTGTGGTACCAGCATAACAAGGAATGAGAATGGAGCTGGTTTAACTTCTTTTGGCCCAACTTATAGCGAAAAAGGAGCTTTAAGCGATTTTTTCCGACCAGGCGCAAAACGAATTTATATCTTTGTAACTGATGACAATGCGGCCTCATACTTTTATACGGACGAATTTCTATCTGCGCTAACACCTCACTTAAATGGCTCTGATCTAAGTGTCTATGGTTTCGTTGGCAAAGGCACTAAAGGTTGCCATGAAGCCATGGTTGGCCTTGCTTACACAAAGCTGGCAGAAAAAACCGGTGGAAGAACTTATGATATTTGTGAAAGTGATTGGAGTCAAAATTTTAAAGACCTCACCTCAGACATTAAAGTGAGCATTAAAAGTGAATTTGCATTTGAAGTCATTCCAAACAAAATCTTGTCCGTAACCCTTGTACACGCAGGGACAAATAAGCGTTTTGAGCTTAACAAAAACGAGTATAATATCGATAAGAATATTTTAAAACTTTCACCGCGACAAGAGGCGGTGAGTTATGAGGGCAAGCTCATAGTGGAATATGAATAACATAAAGGATTATTCCAATTTCAGTGCTGACTTCTTTAGATGGGGTGGCAATTAATCTCCGGCCCTTCGCCGCCCTGGTCTAAAATGAGGCGGAAATCTGGAAAATTTGATTTTATATCTTCAACTATTCTTGCATGAAATGACAATGGGCTTAAAAGGTGAATGTTCGGCCCAGCATCTATTGTAAAAAAAACTGGAATAGAAGTATCGCGGCGGTAGTTTCTAAGCCAGACTAAGAAGTCCCAAGAATTTTGCGATAAATAACTAATAGCAGGAGTTGCTGTCATAGAAAGAAGGTGAATATCTAAAGCTTCTTGTTCTATCCAGGGGCCGATTTCTGACCAATCACCGTGTTCAATAGAATATTCTATTAGCTTTAATCTTTCTGATATTCCGGCGATGCGAGTTGTAAAAAGTGGGCTACTTTTTACATATCTATGAGCTTCTGTAGAGCTAATAGATTTAGTCTCATCTGAAATAACGACGATTGTATCTGCAATTGTTTCACTAAATCCATTTATAAGCGGCGCGACTCTTTGGGCGTTTGGGTTGTCTCCGCGCTCCCATTTAACAAAGCCTCCTAGTAGGCTGCGACAAGCACTGCCAGAACCGCGGCGTGCTAGGTCTGCGAGATTTTGAAGTTTCGCTACGTCTTTGTGGTATATAAAGTTGCGATCGTCGCTGAGAAAATAATAGAGCCCCAAGGTCAATGCGGCCATGCTACTCGCACTAGAAGCAATACCGCAGCCACTAGGAAAGCTGTTTTTAGACTCAATGCAAAGAGGTGTTAGGGATTGATTTGGATTTAAATATTGTCTAATGCGCTCAAGCTGAGCCCAGGTCTTTTGTGCGAATGAATTATTGACATCAAGTTTTTGTCCATCAAAATAAAGCTCATGATTGTCTGAATTAGAAGAAGAGATGCGTGTCGTTGTACAAGAATTTTTTAATGTCATGGATAAAGAGCTGTTGGCGGGCCAATTACATGTGGCATCGTCTTTTCCCCAATACTTAATTAAAGCAATATTACTCGGAGCAATAACAGTCACGTCATGAGGGCCATTATTTGTAGCACCGCGATTCATTGCATCAATTCTGCACTTAAAGCTAGGGGGGAAAAAATATTGGGTAAATAACTCCAGCCAGATAACTTAAGCGCCTCAGTTGCTGCCAAAATATCTTGTGCTTCCCCTATCAGTAAAATTGCATCTTCACCACCTGCGCCGGTTGTCTTGAAGCTCCAGGTTTTATCAAATCCTGGCAATGCTTCTAGAATGTGTAATAAGTGCAGCGGGAAAATTCTGTTTGTTTCGAGCAATTTTCTATGGCGAGATAGGATTGAAATAAGTTGATCAAGCCCTCGGTGAGGGCTATCGTTTTCAGTAGCAATTTTGTGGTTTAGAAGGCTGCTAATAGAAAAAATCAAGTCTTGTGAAAGATGGAAATATTTATCAACAAAACCCGGTGTTTTTTGCTCTTGTTCTAAAAAATCTTCTAAACATAATTGAATGCTCGATTTGGTAGGTGCTCCTGCGCCGCCAACAAAAACATGAAAATAGCGATTCAGATTGTCAAAAGTCTGCTTACTTATGTCTTGGCGCAAAACTCCAGGCCAAGAGGGTGTCGTCGAAGCTCTTTGATTAAAAGCCCCATGTTTAAAAGCATCGATATCGAGATAGCTGTTAGATTTATATTCAATTAGACCCCCCATAAGCTGAGTGATGATATCGTAGCCAGAAGCTAGGGTTTGATCAGCTCGCTGATATTCCAGCGCGCGCAAAGCAATTGATTCCTTTTCGTCAATGTTCAATTCAATGAGTTTTTGATTTTTAAAAAATTTCTGCTTCGCTAATATTTTTATAGCAGCAATTATGCCGAGCCGAAGTGCAGAAGAAGAGCCAAATCCATGGCGATGATCGATTCCTGTATCGATGTGCAGATCGAGGTTTTGTAGTCGACCAAAATACAAACAGTTTTTTAAAGTGCTCAAAACAATATTAGTTTCTAGAGGCCAAGCTTCTTTATCGAAAGCAATGGGCTGAGTCCATAAATCAGAAGTAATTCTTATTGCAGAGTTGGGCAGTGAATCCTCTGAACTAGCTTGTATTTGCATACAGCTATTGACAGTTGCGGCGAGAGCGGTTCCGCCAAACAAAACAGAATATTCACCGGCTAATAATATTTTTCCAGGTATGGTGGTTTGAATATGATACTTCGAATTCGCTTGCATTAATGCAGGTGTTTGCTTTGAAAAGGTAGTTAATGCGGGCTGAATAGGTGTCATTGAGGTTTTATCCTATCTAATAAGTCGAGATTTTTTTGATGCAAGCCCATGTGGCCTTTTTGAATTCCCTCTGTTGCAAGGGCTCGCAGTGCGGCGAGATTTTGCGCGAGTCCGGCGCTTACTATAATTTCTGCCAAAAGGCGGGCACTTGGATTGCCGAGAATTTTTAAGGCGGTTTGTGCGGTCGGATGCAGTTTTGTAACTCCTCCCACAGTGCCAACTGCCATGGGAAGCTCTAGTTGTCCATATAGATCGCCATTAAAAAGTTTTTTCCAAGTCGCCATAGGCCTATATTGACCATCGCGGCAACTATAAGCATGCGCACCAGCTTCTATAGCGCGCCAATCGTTTCCAGTCGCGATAAGGACAGCATCGATTCCGTTCATGATGCCTTTATTGTTTGTTGTTGCACGATAGACGTCGTAGTAAGCAAATTTGAAGGCTTTTTCTATTCTGTCAACAACCATCGCGCCAGAAATTTCTTGAGCCGCAAAAGCTTCTTTGGGGATGGTGCATTCTGCCTTAGCTAATCTACGATCAGTGTAATTTGTCAATATGCGCAAACCTAGATCGCATCGGAATAATTGCGGAATGAAGCTCGAAACTTTTTCACACATCGTATTGACGATGTTTGCGCCCATTGCATCTGCAGTATCTACGTGCAAATGAATCACTAAACTTTGAATTTCTTTAATATAGCGCCAGGTCAACTCATTTGCTCCACCACCACGTTCAAGTAGGCGACTTTGTCCTTGATTAGCGTAGTTGAGAAGTTTTTCAGAGTTTTCTTGGAGAATGATGCCAATTTGATTTAAATCTGCTTTTGCAGGCAAAAAAACTTGAATTTGACCTGTCATAATGGAAGCGGTACTTGACGTGACAAAACCGCCACCACTTCGGATGAGTTTTGCAGCATAGCTGCAAGCTGCAAGAACACTAGACTCTTCAACAACCATCGGTAGAAGAAAATCTTTACCGTTAATCAGAAAATTTGTTGCAACTCCAAGTGGCAATGCGTAATTGCCAATAGCATTTTCGATAAAAATATCGGTCAACTCTTGGCCCAAAGGTCTAAACTCAAGTAAGGCTTGCTTTTGGTTTTGACTCAGTTCAGCAAATTGTTCAACCCAGCGCACACGTTCACTTAGTGGCAATTCATAGAAACCAGGTATGCGGGAGCTTTTTTGTGTTTCTTTAGATACTATACTTTTATTATGA
>JAGOVF010000233.1 GCA_018060885.1 Oligoflexales bacterium
GAGCTACTCTGCCTGCATGTACCGCTAGTTGTGCATCTATATGTTTTACTTTCCTTGCAGCATCATATTGAGATATTGAGACTATGTTCTGCGCAGAAGGAAAAGACTAAGAAAGATATGCAATATGGTGAGTTGCTCCGCTGTAGTTATCGGCCTTTTACATATTTTCTTTTTTTTCTTTGTGCGCTTGTGCTTTATCTCATGTTTGTTTTTCCTTCAATTATCGTGATCCTGAGCGGCATACTTTTAAGTTGTGTTGTGAAGGCTGTAGGTGAAATACTTTTGGATCAAAAGACTACTGTAACTATAGGCGATAAATTTATTCAAATTAAGCGAGGTGAGCTCTGGGAGACAAAGATTTCTTTGGATGGTATCAGCGTGATCGAAGATGCAGGAACATTTTTTAATTCTAAAAAATGGCGACTTAGAGGAACGAAGCCGATGAATGTGAGCTTTTTCGGGCATATTCATTTGCAGCGAGATTTTTGTGATGTTTGCTTGCCGGATGTGGTTGATTTAAGGGCTTTGATTACTGGCTTCGCGGATGGAGGAACCTAGAAGTTGTCCCTTAAATCTTCCATAGAAAATGTTATTTATGTATGAAATCATACATAAATAATAATAAAAATATTAGATAGTTAAATTAATTATATCTAGATATGCTTGAAATCATCCGATATACCTGCTATATGTTGCTGTATGAAAGGCGGTCAATATGTCGATAGCAAAAGCTCATTCTTCTAATCAAGATCCCAAGGAACTAGAGCTTCGAGGAGCTCTAAGTCGCGCTTTTTGGTCTTTAGCATCGCATTATCAACTCACTCTGCATGAACAAGCTGTGTTGCTCGGAATTAAAGAAAACAGGCAGCGTCTAAAATTGTTGAAAGATATGCAGGAGCTTCCAGATGATCCGGACAAGCTTCTTCGGGTGAGCCATCTTGTTGGCATACATAAAAGTCTTAGAATTCTTTTCCCTCACAACCGAGAAGTTGTTTATAAATGGCTCAAGACAAAGAGGGCGCAGTTTGGCGATAAGTCAGCGTTAGAATTTATTGAAGAAGGCCCAGAAATGGAGTCTTTACTACGACTTGCCAGCGTGAGACGTTTTTTAGATCAAGCCAGAGTGTTTTAAGAGCAAAAGCGAGACCAAGTGGTTAAAAATTTTGATCAAGAGAATTTCAAGCGCGAAATTTGGACTGGTAGTGCCTTTAGAAATATAGCGACATGCGATCCCATGCAAGATCTTTATGATGACCTAGTCGACCCCAAAGACTATTCTGCATTATTAGCAGCCGAAAGAATAAGTCGAGGTATTGATGCCGCAGAGCCAAAGCAAAATCGCTGGTTTCAATATGGAAAAGTCGATAAGAGCACTTTGTGCTTTGATGCAGCATTTTTCAAGTTGAGCCGATTTAGTGATGGTTCCTTCGGTGTGTGGTATGGAGCTTTGGACGAAGAAACTTCTATAAGAGAAACCTCTCATAAACGGCCAGAATTAGATGCAAACGATTTTAAAAATGCACTAGCGCCTATAATTCAATGTCGACAATTATTTAAAGTCTCTTTAAAAAGCGAAGCAGCCGTAGATTTAATAAAGAAACCTGAGCTGCGAGCAGTTCTTATCAGTGATGATTATCAGGTTTGCCAAGACCTTGGTGCTTATGCAGTGAATAGCAAAATAGAGATGTACTTGACGCCTTCAGCTAGAAATCACAGTGGAATTTGCATCGCTTTGTTTGCGCCGGGCTGTGTAAAAGATGAGACAGTGATGAAGACTTATTTGCTAATCTATATCAATGAGACTTCGGCTCCTCGGGTCGCTTCGATGACAGAAGTCTGATGCGGTTTCCGCTGGAAACCAATAAATTATTATGATATCAGGTAGATAACGAAATATATAAAGTTTCCTATGGAAACTCCGAAACAAATGATGTATATGATGGGTGGTGAGCTTGAAGATGTCTGAAGCGAAACGCTTGTTTTTTAAACTACGGAAAGCTAACCGAATTCAAATTTACGAAGACCATGTTATAAGTGGGCATCCCGAGAGAAATTATTCAATAGACGAAGTGCTCAATTTAGTTAGAAAAGCTAGCGGTAAATTTGAAGATACTAATGATGCATCGTATCTTGGAAAACGATTTTATTGGCGAACTAAAGATATTTTGGATCATAAGGTGAGATTGGTTATTGAGTTTGATAGCGACTTAGATGGACAGTTGATCGTCGTAGTGTCAGCAGGAGAAAGAGTATGATTACAAACATTGTTGAAAAAAACTATAAATATAAACACCCCCTCGCAACCTTGATTGTAGATGAAGTTACTATCGGTGTTTCACAAAATGGCCGTCGTTCTCTATCTGCTGCCGAAGTTGAGCGATTAAGTGGATTAGCAGCATTTCAATACTTTCAAGATAACTATAGACGAGCATTGAATAATGAAGAATTTACAATCTCTCCAGCCGAAGCCATTGCCATTATGGCGTTTCTCAAAGTAAATCAAACTGAGTTTGGAATTCTTATTGGTTGTAAGAAAGCAAAAATTTCAAAAATACTTCGTGGAAAGCAGCCAATTTCTCGTCCTCAAGCCCTCTTGGTCTTAGAAAGACTGGGAATGGAAATTGGTCGACCTGGATCAATTCGTAAAATAATTGGCGATAAGGATACAATCGTTAAAGAAGCAATGGCTGATGTGACAGATAAGCTAAATAAAATTCGTTTTGATGCAGCCTAATATTTTTTTTATTGTGTTCTCGGTCAGATTAAGTTTGAACTAAGGCAGTAAATATTTAGTTTCAGGTTAAGCCAGACTTTTTGTGGCTCAAATTTAATTACTCAGCACCCCTAAAAGCCTCTTTCATTCGATCTTGTTCTGCTTTCGAAATTTTGAGTTGCTTTGCGAGTTGCGGCCACTTCGAAACTTCTTCCCTTATTTTCGATACAATTTTTTCAGCTTTTTTTTGGTCCACTCTAAAATCCCCACAAACTTCTAGCGCAAGATCAATATTCTGTTCATTGCTGCTTTCGGAAATATTGAGACTCAGTCCTCCACGGTAATGATTTGGGTTCATGTCATAAGCGGGAGATAAGCGCCACCCCACATCTGTAAATAAAAATCCATGATTTCTGAGATGGTCATCGGTGTTTGAGACACAGATAAAAAAAACTATTCTCTTCCAGAGCTCTTCGAGATCTTCATTCGTTTTTGCGCCGGACTCTATAAGAAAATTTGCCAGTTCTAAATAACTAGCTCCGACATTTGCAGAATCACCATCTTTTCTTTCGAGCAAAGTCATTGCCGATGAAAAGTGAATTCTTTTGTTTGAATCTGTGCGGTCAAATCGTTTTGAAAGAAATGTATGGTGTTTGGAGCCGACATTTATGACTTGTGCGCTTGGTATGTTTAAGCCGCAATTTTTTGCGAGTTCGTAAACGATATATTCCCATGCTCCGACATCTTGGGTGTCGCTTTTGCTTGGAAACTTTGCAATCCATAAGTGACCATTGTGATCACTTACTG
>JAGOVF010000096.1 GCA_018060885.1 Oligoflexales bacterium
GATGTAGGTATACACCGTAAAGAATCTGGCGGCAAAAAATCTGGAGAAGGCTTAATCGGAGATGTGAATTTTGATAGTGTGAAAGATAAAGTCGCGATGATCACTCCGGTCCCAGGTGGGGTAGGGCCGATGACCATCGCGCTTTTGCTTGCGAATACTTTGCAAGCTTATAAAGAAAACTTTAAAATTTCTTAGAACGCTCCGGCAAATCCAAATAAATAGCTCGTGTTTGTTAAAGTCTCCGTCTCTTTTGAGCTAGGCGTTTTGGTGCTAGCTTTATAAAAATCAGCGCTGTGAATATCGACAGCAAAATAGGGGCGGAATTTCTTTTCCTGTTGCATAAGAAAAGAACCAACAAGAATATGCTGGCCATTGTCTTTTAATGGACCGTCGATTTTTTCTTTGGCAGTGTTGACAGTCCCATCTGTTAGATTAAGTGGATAATCCCAGTAATTTCCTTTTAAGTCCGTGTCACCTTGGTTGTATTCATATTTAGTAAATCCAAGGAAGGGCTCATAGGCACCGAAATTATAGGCTGAATAGAAAGCGAGATTGGTCTTTTTTATCTCTTTGTCATCTTTATGCGGCGTGTCAATCGTATAGTCCACTGAAGTGACTAACTTCTCATTTTTATATTTGAAACCCAGAGAGGTAATTTCGGCATTACCTGCGTCATAAATACCGTACTGTACAAGCGGCATAAATCCCTTAAAGTCGCCTATCCACTCTAATAAAGCGGCAGGTTGTTTTTGAGGAGCCGGAACAGTGCCATCTTTTATCTCAGTTGTATATGTTTCAATCCCTTCATTGGTTAACTGCAGAGTCACAGTGTTTCCAGCGAGTTTAGCTTGATAACCTAGTATCGCTCCGTATTTTTGAAATGGCGCAGATTTTAAATAATCTGATTCTACTAAAGTAAATACGCCAGAATCTTTTAAGTGCCAGCCAGCATAAAGAAGTTTATCAATACCAAATATCGCATATTGTTTACCTAGAAAGTTCCATTTTAAATTCGCAAGTTCAGTTTTTGAATCTTTAAAACTATAGCGCACATAAAATGCGACACTTTCCGTAGCATGCCCAGATAAGGATAAGCGAAGCGCCTGAGGAACCATATATGTAGTTTTTTCTGAAGCATCATATTCCGTATGTTTCATCATTCCATTATCACTGTAAATGACTGAGCCACGGAATTCGAGCAATAGACTTGAGGCCTCAGCGATTGTTTGGATGTTCGCCATTTTTACTTCTGTTGCTGTAGTTGCTGTAGTTGCTGTAGTTGCTGTAGTTGCTGTAGTTGCTGTAGTTGCTGTAGTTGCTGTAGCTGCTTGTACAGATGCAAAAGAACTAAGCCCCAAAACAAATAACAAACCTACCAACATTTTTTCCAGTCGTTGCATAAAATTTCTCCCAAAATAAATAATAATATCCTGAGATTGTCGCATGAGTGATGAATGATTATCAACTTTTAGTTAAAGCGGATTTTTTGCAAATTGTAGTTCTTCGACAACTTTGCCTTTTGTCAGGTGTTGCTCGACGATTCTCTTGCAGTTATTTTTATCGACATCACGGTACCAGGTGCCTTCGGGGTAAACCAGAGCGATCGGCCCCGCAGCACAAATACGCAAACAAGTCGTCTTTGTTCTATAGACTTTAATTCCTTGCTGACGCAGTTCTTCACAAGCCTCTTTTAAATATTCCCAGGTTTTTTCGCCTTTTTCTTCGTTGCAGCACTTGTCGCCGGCGCAAAGAAAAATATGGCGAGTGTATTCTCCTATGTTGTGTTTAGCGATCTTTTGCTCAATTAATTTTGTGTCATTGCTTTTTTTATCTTTATCATTTGTATCAGTACTCATTTTGCTTCCTTTTACTAAGATTTCACAGCTACTAAGCTTTATCACAAGTGATGTGAAGTTTCCTGTGAGTAATATTAGCGTCGAGGATATTAAAACCAGCTTCTTTTAACTTTAAAGCTAAGTTTGCTTTTTTTTCCGCATCCACAAAAATAAGCATCACGCCGCCACCGCCCGCACCGCCTAAGCGCGTTTGAAAGGCACCGTTTTCTTTTGCTAGATCAGAAATCCTTCGAGTTTCTTCGGTTTCTATATCTTTCCAAAGCTGCGTGCGTAGATTCCAGTCTTGAGCTGATGCCTTTAATATACCCTGAAAGTCGCTACGAAGTACCGCTTCTCTGCATTCCCACGCCGCACTGCCGATTTGTTCGAGCAATGAAAGTGTTTTTTTCTGAGCTTCAAAAACAGCTTTAAACACCTGCCAATTATTATCGGCGGAAGCGCGAGAGATTCCTGTGTAACAAAACAGCATTTGGTCTTTTATCGGCCCTAAAATTTCGCAGGGATGAGTTTGAATTTCTTCTCCAGCATAGGGATAGCTCATAAGATTGACGCCGCCACGCACGGCCCCCCAATAATCTTGCGTGCCAGTGGGTGCATGAATAATCTCTGATTCAGCGTTTTGCACGAGTCGTACTAGCTGCTTTTCTTCGAGCTCGGGTAAATCTTCGAATATCTGGCGAACGCGCCACAAAGCCGCAGCGATTGCAACGGCCATAGCCGAAGAGCCGCCGAGCCCGGCTCCCGCCGGAGAACCCGAACGCGAGCTGATTTTTAATGCTGGCAGATTCGGTCGCCACAGCTCATGCACCAGTCGACTGATCAAGGCTAACTCGCGATCTTTTCTAAGCGCAGCATAGCTGAGAGAAATTGTTTTGTTGAGATCAGCGCTGTAGAAGACGAAATTTTCTTGATTCGACAATGAAACTTCACAGCGTGCAAACAAATCTATGGCAACGTTGACGGTCGCTTTTTTTTCTATTTGATAGGCAAGCGGCCAAAGATCTAAGGTGCCTCCTGCCAGGTCAATTCTAGTCGGAGCCTCAGATTTTACCAAAAACATAATATGCTTCCCTCTTTGAACGGGCATTTGTGCTACAATGGTTTAATTATTTCATCATCATTGGATGTAGCCACCATGTCAAGCGAGTTAAACTCTGATCGAAGCTATCGAATTGGCTTTTTAAGTCTGGAGCCTAAACACACTTCAGTGAATCGAGAACATTTTAAGATACATTTAAAATTTTTGCAGCAATCTGATCTCATCGAATTAACCCAACTAGATCAAAACCAAAATATGCAGCTTGATTTAATCGTGATCGATGCAACTATTTTGGATACGGTCGCTTTTGAAAAATGGATCGGTCAGCTCATTACAAGAATGCAGAAGCCGAACCAAATCTGGACTCCCGCAGTGATCATGACAAGCTTGGGTTTTGATGAAATGTTGAAACAGCTGCCTCCAGCTGCTCGGCAAAATTGGTATTTTGACCTAGTTGTCCCAGGAGAACTCACGTCTTTACCCATACGAATCGCCAATCTACTGAAAATACATGATCACTTGCATGAACTCTGGCGCTATGAGCAAAGTTTACATAAATTGCAATTAGAAGTCGCGGCACTGGAGCAGCAAGTTTTAAAATTAAAAAATTCTTAATTGTATTCCTACTGGTTTGTAGATCACAATGATTCGGCTATAGATTCGATAGCATAAGGCCTATCACCTACTTCAAACGTTTTTAGTGGACTTAATTTACCCGACGCAGGATCTATAGCGAATATTTGAACACTATTACTGTATTCGCCTGCGACTAATAAAAGATTATCGTCGTTCGTTAGCGAAAATGCTCTTGGAAAAGAAATTGTCGATTGAGATTCAACGAGGCTTAAGCTTCCAGTTTGAGAAACAGAAAATTGTGAGATTGTGTCTCTACCTAGATGTTTAGTGTCACGGGTAGCCATGTAAAGATATTTTCCAGTTGAGCTGAAGCGCAAATCAGAGGATGCCAAATCGTCAATATAGGCTATATTTTTTGCGACAGCCTCGTATGTATCTACATTAATCAGGTGTCCACTAGCGCTGATTTGATAGCGAGAAACTGATTTGTCGTGTTCATTGCTTACATATGCAAAATTTAAATTTGGGTGAAAGCGTATGTGCCTCGGGTAAATTGGCGCATTTGTCAAAATAGTTGTTACATCGACATGTGATGGCGCGTTGAGTGGTGCGGCAATTTGTGCTGCGTTATCCCAATTGTATTGATATATTTTGTCGCTGCCTTTACAGGGGACATAAAAATTACTTTGTAGAGGATCTATTCCAACGGAATGTGGGAATTTCGGTGTTGACAAAGTTTGAAGTTTCTCAATAATTTTTCCATCATTTCGATTCAATTTCCAAACACTGACTTGGTGATTATAATATTCTGCTGAAAATAAAGATTTTTGATCCCTGGCTATTTCTAGAAAAAGACTTCTTTGGTTATGAGTAAATTTCTGCAACTGTTCCAATTGACCACTTTTGGAGTCAATTTTAAAGACGTAAATATTTCCTGGTAGGGCGCTGAGATATAGCTTATCACCACTAATTACCAATGCGGAGGGGCTCCCAATCAATGGAATAGACGTAATTTTAGCCAGGGATTTATCTTGAACAGTGAATTTGTAAATAGAAAGCTGCATTGCATCAAATTCTGCGATGTACAAAAAATAAGCGGAAGCTGAGGGTGGGACTAATGGAGGACTTTCTTCATCATTTTCCTCTTTCTTTTCCTCGGTAATTTCTTCTTCTACTACTTCTTCAGTTGGCTCTGGATCTTTAGGCTTCTCATCTTTAATATCGGGATCCAGTTGGTCAGGCTCTTTCGCCTCTTTTTCTTCTTCAATATTACTAGTTTCCTGAGAAGCGTTCTTTTCATCAGTATTTAGTGTCAATTCAGAATCCTCGCGAGTGTATTGCGAGGAGTTCTCGTTGCATGCAGAAAGAAAACTAAATAGAATCAAAAGATATAGCTGCATCGATTTTTTTGCTCCTAAAAGAGAAGTTATCGGCGAAGCGGCATAAAAAACTTAAATCGACGAGTCTATAGATATAGTTGATTGAATATTTCTTTAAAAACAAAGTATTAGCTAATCCTTGTTATAGAAATATTTTAGGTTCAAAGTGGTCAATATGAGTTGGGGGTCGATTTGCTTCTTTAGCGCAAGAGAAAGAGATCAAACTATTATAGGTATACGAAATAGAGAAAATATGACCATTATGATAGATGACAACCAACAGCTTAGAGAAATAATTGCAGATTTTATAATCGAGTGTCGCGGTGGACATTTTTTGCCTTATCGCGATTACGATATCATTGAAAAATGGTTACTGAGCTGTCCAAATAAAGATCAGCTTTTATTAGTTCTAGCAGAAGAGCTTCCCGAATATTTCGCACAAAGCAAAGGTTCTGTGCCTCGCACTTTGACGGGGATTCAAAAAAAAATTGACAAAAAAATCCAGCAACTTGTTTTACGCACATATTTGTAAATCAATTGGAGCCACAAAAAGCCTTCTTGCTGGCCAAGATACAGCCCTTAAGGACATGCTTTTTTCCAAAAATTGCGGAAATTTTTTTTATTTGTTAAAATAATCCCAAAATTACAATTTACTTAAAACTGGAGGTTTGTATGTTTAAATCAATAGTGGCATTTTTTTTGCTGTGTTTTAGCTCCTATGCGCATTCAGTCACTGGACATCCATCTTGCCGAAAAGTAGTGAGGGTTTGGGAATGGGGTGACAAGCAGATTGTTGTTAAAAATAGCGAGACGGGAAGGTCGGAGCTGGATTTTGCGAGCAACTCTTTTACCAGTACTGACGCATCACTAAAGGAAAAGAAAAACTGCTTAGATTTAGCTCGTCTGGCAATGGTTACCAACAATTTTTTCTGTGCGGAGTTTGACGGAGGTCTTTATAACATTACAGGAAATTGTGGCATCAGCACGATAGCTGATATCGAAGTGCACAATGGTCCTCTGCCTCCACTTAATCCGCAATAGTATTAGAAAGGAGCTTTTATGAGCTTAATGCTTAATAAATTTATAGATATAATTACAATAGTACTGTGTTTGTATATTTTTACTGGATGTAAATCTATAAAGAAAGACACAACAAATCACACATCAAAAAGTATAGACGCAAGTGATGAGCCGGAAGCTATAGAAGTTAGTGCTCTAGAATATAGTAAAAACGCTGCGGCTTTTTACCTTATTTTTAAGGAATAGTTATAAAGAGGCTAATGAGTCCTCGTTCAGATTGCGAAAGTTAAAATTCTCAATTAACCATAGAGCTAGATTTTAATTGGCCAAAAAAGCGAGGACTTCGACTTATACGACTGAAATTCCGGGTAACGCGACAAAGATCTATCTTTCTTAATTATGTTTGGAATCCAAACGAAGCTGATAAAACATCCCAAGAAAACAAGCGGAAGCCAATGCTGTGCAAGCAAATTGAAACCTAGATAAATAAGCAGTTCCCCAAAATAGTTCGGATTGCGGCAGCTGCGAAACAGCTCACTCGTAATAAGCTTTCCAGGCTGCAACTTGAGCTGCACATATTTTTGCATATCAGCAGCGAAATGATAGAAAACACCTATGATAAATAGTAAAAGGCAAGCACTCAGATAGATTGGGCTGCTTGCCTGTTTTTGTTGCATTATCAAATAAGGTGTGACCCAATATAAAGACAGCGCACCCCAAATAACGAATCCATAAAATAAACTGCAAGGCTTCTCCCAGGAGCGATCCGGGAAATATCGGCTCTTTAACACCCAAAGTAAGCCATATCCACCATGCATAGCCATGTAAATCCAGGCGGTGCTGTTATGCCACTGTTCATAATACCAAATCAGTAAAAGTACAAATAAACCTGTCGCACCTTTGTGTGAATCAATAAAATGCTTTTGTTTCATTAAAATAGTCCATATAGGTTTAATGTGAATAGTGCTCTTCATACTCCGTGACAACACGTGTTAAAATTCAAGCAGCCATATTGAAAGAAAGCTCTAAAAAATGCCAGAACTCATTCATTTTGATCAATCAGACAAAAAGAATTTACAGCTTTTTTTGAATCTGCGACGCGAAGTTTTTGTCGAAGAGCAACAATTACCTGAGAACCTTGAATTTGATGATGCAGAATTGTCCAAATCTAAGCCGATATTTTATTTTATTGCCCTAGAGGCCGGCGTCGTCGTGAGTGGCGGGCGAGTTCGAGCTTATGCTCCAAGGTTATGGAAGGTAGAGCGAGTGGTGACCAAACAAGCGGCACGCAAACGTGGGCTCGGTAATTTAATCATGCATAGCATTCAAGATTTTTGCCGTAATAGAGATCCGCTCAGTTTACCTATTTTACATTCTCAGGCAGATGTCTATAAATTCTATGAAAAACTGAATTGGTTACCATTCGGTGACGAATTCCTCGAAGCTGGCATTAAACATCGTCGTTATGTTTTTATTGATCCACAGAATATGCAATTGAAACAACTTCAGTTAGAATCGAAAATTAAACGATGGCAAAAGCTTTCGAATCTTGAACTAAGCCAAAGACTTCTGGGCAACCATGATTAAGCTAAATGTCAAAATGACTAGCCAGCCAGACATAACCAGCTGCGGCCCAACTGCTTTGTTTGCGCTTTATCAATTTTGGGGGGATCGTATCTCGTTGCCTACGCTTATTAGTGAAGTAGAGCAGTTTGATGAAGGTGGGGGAACGCTTGCTGTTGTATTAGGTAAACACGCAGTGCAACGAGGGTATAAGGTAAAAATCTATAGTTATAATATCAATATTTTTGATCCGACTTGGTTTAAATTAAGCAAAAAAGAATTATGCATAAAACTGTCTCTAACTCTTGAAGACATTAGTCTTAATAACAAGAAGCGTGTAGCGATAGAGCATTATCTTTCTTTTTTAAAACTCGGCGGGGCTCTAAAATTCGAAGACTTAAAAAAGAGTTTAATTAGAAAATTTCTACATCGCCAGATTCCAGTGCTCACTGGATTGAGTTCAACTTGGCTTTATAAAACCATGCGTGAGGTTCCATCGACAAATATCGACGACGATATTTTAGGAAAACCAGCTGGTCATTTTGTAGTTTTGTATGGATATCATGAGTCTGAAGTATTTGTAGCAGATCCATATCGAACTAATCCGATCACAGGTACCCACTACTATACGGTGCATATGGAGTCGTTGGTTAATGCCATATTGCTTGGCATTATTTCTTACGATGGAAATTTATTAATTATAGAAAAGAAAAAGTAAGAGATTTGAAATGAAAAATATTTTAATTTTAGATAAAAAGTGGCTTGAAAAATTCCCGTTCGAACATGGATTGAAGTTGACGCCAATGCAGTATATTTTGCTTAAAGATACTGATAAGGAATCGCGCAACATTATCAATTTGTCTTCAAAATGCGATTACCAAGATGAAGGCTATTATGTCTCTCTGCTGGCTCAAGCTCGAAATCAAAGAATTTTGCCAGAATTGCATGTCATTCAAGATCTCAAAGATCGCACCATGCGAAAAATCATCGGAGAAGATTTACTCGAAAAAATTCAAGCGCGTTTGAAGCGTATCAAAGACGACAAGTTCGAATTGACAGTTTTTTTAGGAAAAAATATTCAAGAGTGGTTTGATGAAATTGCATGGGAGTTTTTTAAATTAGTAAAAGCTCCTTTGTTTCGCGTTTATTTTGAAAAGACACAGGAATGGCAAATCAAAAAAATAAAACTACTGACCGTAGAAGACTTGTGGCCGACTCACTTTGAGTATTTAATTAGTACTGTGAACAATTATTTTAGCAAAAAGAAAAAAATCCATTCGCGTTCAAAAAAATATAAGTATGATTTAGCAATATTGGTTGATAGCAAAGAAAAGTCGCCACCAAGCTGCAAAAAAGCGCTGAAAAAATTCATTGAAGCAGGAGACGAAATAGGTCTTAAGTGCGAATTAATTGAATATAAAGATCGACCTAATATCTCTGAATATGACGCACTTTTTATTAGAGAAACCACTAATGTCAATCATCACACTTATAAGTTGGCTCGTCGCGCTGAAAAAGAAGGCCTGGTGGTCATCGACGATTCAGAATCGATGATTAAATGCACTAACAAAGTTTATTTAGACGAGTTGCTAGATCGCTTACATGTTCTGCGGCCGAGGTCAATTATTATTAATCGCGAAAATTATAAAACGCAAATACCTGAATTTTCTTTTCCTTGGATCGTAAAGCGTCCTGACAGTGCTTTTTCGCAAGGGGTATTGAAGGCTGATGATCATTTAAAATATTTAAATATTGTCGAATCTGAATTTCGTAATTCAAATTTATTGCTTATACAGGAATTTTTGCCGACAGATTTTGATTGGCGAATCGGAATTTTAAATAAAGAAGTTATTTTTGTGTGTAAATATTTTATGGCAGAAAATCACTGGCAGGTTATTAATAACAAAAGTGACAAGACTGTCGATCAAGGGGGCTATGAAAGTTTGTCGCAGGATCAAGTTGATCCACGAGTCTTAAAAATAGCCTTAAAAGTTGCTCGTCATATTGGTAATGGACTCTACGGTGTCGACTTAAAACAAAAAGGTCAAGATATCTATATGATAGAAATCAATGACAACCCAAATATCGATCATGGTGTCGAAGACGGGATCTCTGGCGATGAACTTTATTTAAAAATCATGCAATTTTTCTTAGATGAAATTAACAAAAAACGGCGGGTGTATGAACCAATATGACCACTCTTTGTTTTCTGTATTCGGCATTGAAGCTGAATATATGATTGTGGAGCGAGATACTTTAAAAGTCCTGCCAATTTCAGATAGAATTCTGCAAGAGATTAACGGCGGCGAGATTACAAACGAAGTTGAATTTGACGGTTTGGCGTGGTCGAACGAGCTTGTGGCTCATGTTCTCGAATTGAAAAATTATCCGCCAAGTGTTGATTTAATTGGCTTGGATAAAAAGTTCCATGCTGCAATCTTAGCGATGAATCAGCGACTGGCAAATTATAATGCTATGCTGCTTCCTACAGCTATGCATCCTTGGTTTGATCCTTATAAAGAAACGGTGCTATGGCCGCATGGGCAAAAAGAAATCTATTCTACCTACGACAGAATTTTTTCGTGCAAGGGGCACGGATGGTCGAATCTTCAATCGGTGCACATTAATTTACCATTTGCTAACGAACAAGAGTATAAGCAACTTCATGCTGCAATTCGTGTCGTGCTGCCTCTTATTCCATATCTCTGCGCAAGTTCACCATATTGCGATGGCAAACAATCAACTTCTGCAGATCAAAGGCTCGATTGTTATGAGTTAAACCAAAAGAGAGTTCCAGAAATTGTCGGAATTGTGATTCCAGATCCCATTGAAAGCTTCGCGGACTATTATAAGTTGCTTGATACAATTTATCTTGCAATAAAGCCTTTAGACCCAGAGGGAGTGTTGCAACACCCCTGGCTTAATTCACGCGGTGCTATTTCAAAGCTTGATATCGGTGCCATTGAAATTCGCGTGATGGATATTCAAGAATCCAGTCACATGGACATTTCATTAGCAATTTTTATTGTCGAAATGATTAAATTTATTAGCGCGCAATCTCAAAATATTAAAAAAGCAAATGACTACCCGACAAAAAATTTACACGAAATTTATCAAAACTCAAAATCATTTCGTGAATTTGATCTTCCGCCTGATTATGCAGAGATATTCGGAATTAAGGCGAAAGTTATAAATGACTTTTGTAAAAAAATGCTTGGAAAAGTTTCAGGTTCAATCCCAGAATATTATCAGAAAAGTATCATGGTGGTTTTAGAAAAAGGGAATTTGGCAAAACGGTTAGTTGCTGCCAATGGTATGAACATTTCGACTTATCAAAAAATCGCAAAAATTTTAGGCAGAAACGAAGTGTTTTAATAGAAACGAAGTGATTTAATAGTTCCAACTTTTTATAAGATTTGACTGAGTAATACCATTGCGAGCAAGCTGCGGTAAATAAAAAACGCTAGAAAATTAGACTTCTGTAGAAATTTTAAAAGAAAATGAATTGTGGCAAGTCCACTTAAAAAAGCGGCAAGCATGCCAGCAACTAACTCGGGCGAATGAAAAGCAAGTTGCAAATTTTTAGCTTCCAGCAAAACAGCTCCAACCATGACTGGCGCTCCCATAAGAAACGAAAAGCGCGCTGCTTCAATCCGGTCCAAACCGCAAAGACGACCACCCAAAATAGTTGCTCCACTTCTAGATACCCCAGGTATTAAAGCGAGGGCTTGAAACATTCCAAGCAAAAGTCCCTGTAACCAGCTCAATTGGTTAGCTGTTCGCAGAACGGGGCTCTTGCGATCAAAATACCAAAGAGCCCAGCCGACTCCAATTAATGGAACGATAGTCGCTGAAGGATGATGGAGAAACTCTTCAATGACGTCTTTTAGAGTAAATCCAACGAAGGCAGCGGGCAGAGATGCAATGATGAGTAGCGGCAAAAAACGGCGTTTTTCAGAAATAGCAGGAAGATGTAAGTTGTCTTTAACAAAAAAGCTTTTAGCAATCGATAGAAAATCTGCCTGAAAATAAATCAGTATAGCAATAAGGGTACCTAAATGCAGACCGACGTTTAAAGATAAGGGCAAACTTTGGCCGTCTATAAACCAAGATACTATTATCAAGTGGGCCGAACTAGAGATCGGCAGAAATTCTGTGATTCCTTGAATGATGCCTAACAAAATAGATGTAAGTATAAACAACCTCTTTTTAGTGGCTTACTCAAGCACTGGATAGTTGAAATTTTATGAATAGCTATATAATCTATTTAGTCAGTGATTATAGTAAACTGATTTAAAAATAGTCCCATTTTTTTATTATTAAGGAAATCACAATTGTCACAAGTTGTAGTTGAAGAAGATAAATACACTAAAGCTCGCAAAAAAACTCTGACCCAAGAGCATGGAATCGATTCAAGCAGTTTTCGCAAAAAATGGTTAAGATCTGACGCTACCAAGACCACTATGATCGAGCGGCTTATCGGAATTGCTGTCTTACCGATTCTTGCCCTCTGGACTTTGATGACCCTCATAGCTGGATTAGTTTTTCGAATTATTGCGGGTGTTTTGAAATTTTCGTCGCAATTTGTACGGCGATCTCGTGGTAGTAAATAGGTATGTCATCTTGAACCCTGAGCTTTGCGAAGGGGAAAGATCCTTCGCCAGCCGGCTCAGGATGACACGCGGCCGGCTCAGGATGACACGCGGCCGGCTCAGGATGACACGCGGCCGGCTCAGGATGACACGCGGCCGGCTCAGGATGACGTCTCGTTCCATTCCGTCATTCCGAGCGTAGCGAGGAATCTGGGTCGTTTTGGTGTGATTAGGAATTCGAATCTATATTCTTAATCGCAGCTTTAATATCAGAAATTAATTTACTGGTGTCTTCTGGAGAGAACTTGCCGTCTTTGCGCATGATCAGTTTGCCATTGTGATCGAACAAAGCAATGTTGTATTCATCGTCGGTAAAACCCCATTGTTTGACCATAGTTTTATTGGTGTCTTTTACATAAATAGTGCGTGGGAATTTTTCTTGTTTTGATTTTAAACTAGAAGCGATCGCAAAATTTGGTAGCCAGGTTGCTGCCATATTTATCATTGCGATAGATTGAAACTTTTCTTCAGGAAAATTTTCAGCCTTAAGTGCATCACCAACATGCTCATTCAGGTCTTTTACGTCTGGATCAACATAAAACATGACAAATACTTTGCTTTTAATTTCGCTAGAGCTCCAAGCAGTCCCATCTACTCTTCCACCCTCATCGCCGCTTAAGCCTACGACAGCTGGAACTTTACCTATTTCGAGTTTTTGTGCGAAAAGCTGTGCATTAAAAAGTGCAAAAACTAATGTTATTACAGCTACTAAAACTGTCTGCGAAGTTTTTCTTGAAGTCATAATATTTCCTTTATGTTAAACAATAAATGAAGATCGAGCCTATCATAATCCCCCGGTGAAAGACCAGTATTATTAGACTTCATTACTCAATAACGACTCCATTATAAGGAACTTCGGCGAGTTCCATTTCGCCATAAATCCCAAGCCCTTCAATAAACAGACGCCCAGAATTATTGTAGTTCGTTTTTTCTCCATAGATGAGTACACCTGCATCTTTATCGTATAGCAGGGCAACAATATCTTGAGTTTCAAGGCCTCTTTGTTTTTTAATTTCAAAAGTGTTGTCCGCATCATTATAGTCAATTCGTGTGATTTGCTGCGGAGATGCCGCACCAGATGCGCGAGTTTGAGCATAAAAAGTTGTATGAGATGCGGCTAAGGCATAGCCGGAAAGAGCCTGATCCCCTAAATTGATC
>JAGOVF010000234.1 GCA_018060885.1 Oligoflexales bacterium
CTATTGACGCCAAAGTTGAATTTTATTTTTTAAGAAATTCAGCAGAAAGATTTTCATCTGATTTAAATCATTTTACCAAAGATGCTCAGAATTTTTCCAATGAGCAGCTTTATGCCATAGATTCATTTTGCGATCATATTCGCGATAACATGACAAACATTAAGAAAGAGCTCGAAAGAAGGCTTAATCACGGATAGACATCTCATGAGTATAATGGATACCACAGTATACGAAATCGCACTTTCTGATCACTACGATAGACATTAACTTTCCCCATCCTTTTGATGGGAACTATATACTTAAGTTTCCACGAAGTTCCCCTCAAGCAGAAAGCTCTTTCAAAATTACTGCATTTTGGAATCGGGGAGGTATGACATGGGCATTAAAAACTCAAAACTTAACTTTTTAGATACCGTGGAAAAGCCTTCAAACTCTCAGGTTCGCAAAGCTGGAGAAATATTCAGAAATCCTAATGCTACAGAGCAAGAGCGTGATAATGCGTTTAATGTTATGAATCAGTGGCGGGTGTTGCATGAGGTTCCCCTCAATACTTTCCAAGCGACCCTTAGAACAAGACTAAAGCACAACGGTTTAAAAGATGCCATAGTTGCTCAACGACTAAAAAGAGCTTCCACAATAATTGATAAACTTTCTCGTGAAAGTGGAATGTCTCTGGAAAGAATGCATGATATTGGTGGTTTGAGGGTCATTCTTAAATCAATGGCAGAGGTAAGAAAAGTTGAAAATATGTACCTGGAAGGAAATAAGTTTTTTAAACATCATCTTATCAAAGAGCCATACGATTACATAAAAGAGCCCAAGAAAAATAGCGGTTATAGAGGAGTGCACTTGGTGTATAAGTCAAAATACGATAGAGAGGGCTGGGAACAATATTCCGACTTAAGAATTGAGCTGCAACTCAGAACAGAAATCCAGCATATTTGGGCAACAACAATAGAGACGGCAAGCATCTTTCAAAAACAGGATTTTAAATCTAGTAAAGGTGATGAAAAGTGGTTGGAGTTTTTTACGTTAGTTAGTTCTGCTTTCGCTATTGAAGAAAAAACTCCCGTTTTTCACGAACATCTAAATTTGACTGAGCAACAAATTAAGGATAAAATAAAACAGCTCTCAACCGAGCTGAAAGTTGTGGAAACATTGAATGCATACACAGTATCGACAAAAGCCATAACCGAAAACAAATTAGGTAAAGCTACTCACTACTGCTTAGTTATTCTAAATATTGATGAGAAAAGCTTGAGTGTCAGCTATTACCCGAAGAATCTTCTCTCAAAAGCAGCTAAGCTATTAGCGGAAAAAGAGAAGGAGGCAGAAAATCAGAATAAGCCTATTCTGCCTCTTTTAGTGTCAGTTAACGACGTTAAAAAATTACCGAAAGCGTATCCAAATTATTATCTCGACACTTCAAATTTTATTACTCGTTTGAAAGTTATTACCAAATAGCCTGCACCAACACTGAATCATTAATTTGGCAACTGAAGTATGTAGTTCACCTTTTGAGGGCATCGAAGGCAATTGCAACGTCGGTTCGAGAAAAGCGATTGTCGCCGAACCTAAGCCAACAAACATTTTTAGTTGCGATTAATCCGCTTACCAATCAAGCGAATATTATCTGCGGACACACCATATTCCTTAGCCAAAATCTCCCAATTTGCCAGCGCCGTTTGTGTTTGATCGATAATTTCAGCAATGCGTGTTTTGGCTATTTTAGCTTTTTGTCCCAACTTAATTAGATGATCGACACTAGGATTTCGTCCCTCACCCACAACCATGGTGCTTTGTTCACCGCGTGGACCAGATGAGAAAGTTAAGTCATAAGCTGGTGACAATTTCCATTCGCCTTTTTGATTCATCAAGAAACTGAAATTTTTGGAATGATCATCGCGGTTATGTGCAAGAACATTGAATACGGCCAGTTGATATAATTTTTCAATCTCGCGGGCGTCTTTTGTAAGTGTGCTGGTCAGCGCAACTAAATCTTCGTAATCAAGCGATGGCACTCTAAAATCGGAATGCAAGAGCCCACAGGCTGTGTGCATATGAAAACGCTCTTTACCATTTCGATCAAAGCGCTTAACCGCAAAATAACCCGCACCTTTCTTGGCCTCAAACAAATGAGCGTCAGGCATTGCAATGCCGGCTTTTCTGGCCATCAAAGCGTAAACATATTCAATTGCACCAGCGTCTGCTCCATCTTGTGCGTTGCTAAATTTTACAATCCAAGGCGCATACCCTTCTGGCAAATCGTGAGCGCCGTGAATAATATTTTTTCGATCATTATTCAAACCTATCAAAGCTTTTGGGCGCGCGCCAGCTGACGAGCCATTTAAGGCTAGAAGATCTTGCAAAACCTCATCTGATGCGCCGTCTAAAACTTCCTGCGTTTGTTTGGCTAGTTTGTCCAAATTAATATTGTCGCTGTTTTCATTAGTGCTGCGATCTGGTTCATAAATAAGAGCGCCAAGGCCACTTAATCCAACATGCGTCAAACGATCTAGTGGCGTGATGTCGGAAGGTAAAATTCCAGAAGATCTGGCGAAACGATCAAAAAGCAACCTGCCCCATCCGTCGGGAAGACTGTCATTAAAAACTCCACCAAGCCCTTCAAATAAATTGTAATCAAAGCTGAATACCTCTGATTTCAGTGGCAGGTGAAATGGTGAAATATTGAGGTTTTTCTCAATAAATGAGTCGTGATACTGAAAATAAATCTGACGATTATTTATCGCTAAACGCCCAACTGGAATGACTTGATCACCAAAATTTAGACCAACTTTTACTTCTTTTACTGAATTTTTCATCTGCGGTTTCCTCTTTTGCGCTTTGGTTTTTTATTAGCTTCAAGAACTTCATCAATTGAAGAAAATGCAGAAGTGTTTGGCTGAATTGATTTGATGACATTTTCAAGCCCGCCAAGAACCATTTGTAACTTCAAGAAAGCCTCTAAAGAAATAAGCCCTTTTTGTTCAAATTTGCGCAAAGTTGGCAAAGCAACGCCGGAGCGTTCGGCTAAACCTTGTTGAGTTAGCCCCATTGCAAGCCGCTGTGAGCGGGCATTTTCGGCAATTCTTTCTTGGGCTTTTGCAACCGTGATAAATGATAACATCGTATTAGATATGAATTCAAAATGAAGAAAGTAATATCCTAATATTAATACCAGCCCAGACCTAAGTCAATGAATTCTAAATGCGGTTGTTTGGTGTTTTTCAGTTTATGCCTTTGATAGGGCCGTACAAAGTGGTATGTGCAAAATTTGCACATACCACTTTTTCATCAAACTCTTTATCAAGAAAAATATTTTTTAATATGTTTTGAAACCGCTGGAATCGGTCAAATTTTAAACGCTTCTTTTTGTATGCACAAAGCTATGTACAAAGCCGATTACAAAAAAGATTAACCCGCTAAAATCAAAGCTTCACGGCACTTGTTCAAATCCAGCCCCCGCAACCA
>JAGOVF010000235.1 GCA_018060885.1 Oligoflexales bacterium
GTCGAGCAAAAAATAGATTTTAATGTCGATCGCTCTTTAGAAGCCATCATTAAAAACCTGAAAGTTTTTACGCAACTAGGTGATTGGAGCGGTGTATTAAAGTTGTCCACCAAGGTTCCGCATTCGAAAGCTTCCTTTTTAGCTGTGGATTTCAGTAAACTCAGCGAACATGCAATTAAGTCTTTACTGCAATTACAGTTACAACAAACACGTCGCCCCGTAAAAGTTGCGGGCGCGCCAGGAGTTTTGCTCGATTTAGTTAAGCCGCTAAATTTGAATGCAGATCTCGCGCTGATACAACAAAAGCCGCTAGTAAAGTTGCAGCTGCAAATGTCAGCGCTAAACGCTTTAGTTTATAAGGTGCGTGATTTAAATCTCGATTTAAATTTAGCCGCGCAAGAACAAGATGATTTTAAACTGAATCTTGCTGCAAAAATAAAAGAAGTCTTTTTACCAGAGCTTGGTCAAGCGCTCTCGTTTGCCTTAGATAATGAGGTGGTATTTAAGGAGAATTTAAGTCAGATAGATCTAACTTCCAATGCCGAACTAAATGCTCAGAAATTGCTCAAGCTGCATTTAAATTTCAATGACGCACCGAAGCAGGCAGATATAAGGTCGCAACTTGAAATGCAGATCTCGCCGCAGCTGATTGCGAGTATCAAAAAGATCAATCCTCTAGATTTATTGGGTGGAATAAAGCTAAGCAAAGATATGAATGTAAAAATAGTTCACCAAAGCGATAGTTTGAAGTCACTAGGGCCTGATCCTCTAGCGCAGATAGGTCTTGCTTCAAATATGCGTTTAGTTTTGGCGCAGACCGCAGTACCGAAAAAGTCGTCGCCGCAAAGATTGATTATAGAAAAGCCTTTAGAGCTTGTTCATGAGGCGAAGCTTAATAATAACAAAATGAATTCGCATTTGCTTTTAAATTTAGCAAAGCTTGAATTCGTTCCCCTTATAGCAGTTGACAAGGTGGAGATAGATTTAAAAACTCGAAGCAATGATATGACAACTCTAGCATTAGTAGACAATGAGCTCGCTGTTAACGTCGCTCAGGTTCACTTGTTAAATCCTCCGACGCCAGCTCAGGAAAAACAGGAAAAGCAGCCCCCCAAAATAGATATCAGTCAGTTTATTAAAAATATCCAGCTTGCAGTGAAGCTTGCATTGGTGAATAAACAGCGGATAAATTTGGACCATTTAGCTTTAAAAGTTGATGAATTATTACGCCTGGGCGCAAAAGGCTGGCTTGCAGCCGAAAGTCAGAGCGGGCAAATCAGCGGCTTTGTTGATGTTGTGCCGCCCAAAAATCTAAGTCCCATCATGAAAGGAAAGGCAAGTGGTTCGATTAAAATTCCATGGAACTTAGCGATAGATAATGGAAAGCGCTTTGAATTAGATGGCCAAGTGACTTTCAAAGAGTTCACAATTGTTGCCAGCGATCCAGTATTGAAAGTAGAAGGTTTTAGCGGCTCAATTCCATTTAGTGAAGAAATACAGCTCGAAAACGATCAATCCTTGAAATTTGTCTATCTAGTACAACAAAATCCTTTCGAAAGAGTAGACTTTCAACGCCAAGAGCCGCTCTTATCGAGTGCTCCTCTATACTTTAGGAATATTGAAGCAGCTGGCCAGCAGCTCGGTCCTTTTCGCGGAAACATCGAGTTAGAGCAAAATATGTTGAAGATCAATAAATTTGATCTCGATCTACTTCAGGGTAGTGTGAGTGGGGAGTTGATGCTGGACCTGTTGCCACAGCAATTAAGTGTGCGCCTTTTAAGTCGAATCACAAATATTAAGCCGAAGCTACTAGGCAATGTGCCGAGTGCGGAGAAATTAGCGCCGATTAGCCTACGTACAGCTATTGTGTATGATGTGAACCGCGCGCTTATTGATGGACGCGTCGACGTCGACAAGATCGGCGGCGACCAACTTATTTCGCTTATAAATGTCCTAGACCCGGAATATCAAGATGACCAATTGAATAGTGCGCGCAGTGCTTTGAATTTGGCCTATCCAACTTATGTCGGCATAAACATGCAACAAGGACTGATGGACATGGATATAGATCTCTCCTTGGCAGGTGTTCAGAAGTCCATCCAGGTTCGTAAAATTCCATTGTATTCTTTTGTCGCAGCTGCGACTGGCGATTTAATGCAGACTTTAAAAGGAGTGCCTATTCAATGAAAATCTCTCAAATTGTAAAGTATTGTCTGTCTATCAGTATGGTAACTTCTTGCGCGCCTAACCTTTATTTTGTCGATAGGCATACAGTTATGGAAGTGGAAGCCGCCGGCGAATGGCCGGAGTTAGATCAACAAATTATAAAACAAAACAAAGCCAAAGGTGTGACATATTACGACAAAGATCAAGATACGCGGCGCAAGAAACGAATATTTAATTCTTTGC
The DNA here is from genome assembly GCA_018060885.1 of Oligoflexales bacterium. Taxonomy (GTDB): domain Bacteria; phylum Bdellovibrionota_B; class Oligoflexia; order Oligoflexales; family JAGOVF01; genus JAGOVF01. The sequence continues at coordinate 2,410 of JAGOVF010000235.1, forward strand.
ATGGGGAAGCTATCAGTGCGGAACAAGATAAAAAAATATAGTAACTCTTAAAATTCTAATTTGCGACTACGACAAGGAGCTACTTGTGAAAAAAAGAATAATTTTTCTATTATTAATTCCTGGTTTTTTAACAAAACCAGCATTGGCGGAAAAAGATAAAAGTAAAAAAGTAGAAAGAGCTTCTGATCGTTTAATCGCATTCAATACTTTGGATAAAATTACAGTTGGCCCCGAAGATAACTTCCAAGGAGTCGTGGATCAGTCTGGAGACGTGCTTATATTTACTCGTTTAGCCCAACAAGCTTCCAGTCTTTTTAAACAGGATCTTAAATCTGATAAAGTTGAGCCGTTTTTAGCAGAGCAGGGCGACGCAAAAGATCCAGTTTTAAGCCCAAATAATGCGCTTGTGGCTTTTACTTATTTTAAAAATAATTCTCGTGGTGATATTTGTATCAGAAGTCTTAAAGGCTCGGATCTTCAGTGTCTTGATTCGCAGGAAAGTGCTGATACTGAACCGTTTTGGCTTGATGACAATACTCTGGCCTTTGTGTCGAGAGATTTTCGCAGCGATAGAATTGGTCTTAAGAGCTATAGCTTAAATTCCAAAAAAATAACGAGTTTGTATGAAGGAGATGTTTCGGCGCCTACCAGCTTTCAAAACGGTAAAGCGATTATTTTTTCAGCATTTAACAAAAATTTACAAAAAAACACGCTTTTCAGACTCGAGCGCGGTAATACAAAAGCCGAGGCTTTGCTGGTTGATTTGCCAGGGATGTCGTCTTTTCCTAGAATGAGTGCAGACGGTGCCTATCTTTATTTTAGCCAATATATGAACGATAGTAATAACGATAAAACGATAGATGGCAAAGATAACGGAGTCATTTTTAGAGCTGCAGTTGCAAAACTACAAGCCGGCAAAAGCATTTTTCCTGAACAAATGACGTCTGTCGAAACCAATTGTTCTTATGCATTTCCGGGAACGAGTTGGCTTTGGCTGACCTGTGCCTACGAAGGTTCTCTTGATATTTATAAATTGCCTAGAGAAGGTAT
>JAGOVF010000097.1 GCA_018060885.1 Oligoflexales bacterium
GGTATTGCCTACCCGTCCAATATCTGTCCAATTTGCAGTTAGTCGTTTGCCGTCTGTTTCATCAAGGTACACTTTAAGACCATCAAGACGCGGTGTCCCATCGGCTTTCAGCAATATTCGACCTTCAGCCCACCATTTTTCCAACTGCTCTCTATCGGCCCCCCAGCATCTGTTGGAGGGAGGAGTAGTTCCTCGCCATTCAAACTGCCGAGACGAACTCCGCCCTGAAAAGGTAAGGTCTCGACCAGTAAATAAACGACCATCTTCATCTTTCTTGTATCTTGCAAGTTGTTCGGCGCTAAACTCGACACGTTGCTCATTAAATGTAAATTTATCGGACTTCGTATAGAACCAAATAGTGTCATTCGATCGGACAAAACCTTTAGTTTTCATATTGTGAGCATTAGTTCTTTCCCAAACAATTTCGTTCCTCAGATTTTTCGGTCCAAATATTTCGTCCAAAACAAGTCGTATGTACGAATTTACACGCCAATCGCAGTGCACGTACATGCTCCCATCATCGGCAAGAAGATCTCTCATGACTTTAAGCCGTTCATAAATCATAGAAAGAAATGAATCGGAGCCTCGACCCCATGTATCTCGATAAGCAATCTCTTCTAACAAGCCAGCTTTTTTAGTGAATGAGTCCTCGCCAATTTCTATATCCAAACTAAAATCTGCGCCGACGTCAAAAGGCGGATCAATGTAAATGAGCTTAATCCCACCTTGCGCCTCAATTTCGTCCCGCAAAGGACCATTTTTTAGGCTGGAAAGAACTAGTTTGTTATCTCCCCAAATGAGCTTGTTCGTCCAACCTTTCAACTGCCGACCGCGCTTGTCTAGAGAAAAGAGTGAATTTTGCTGTGAACCTTTTTCAAGTCTTGGTTCATCGATTTGTTCAATCGTCTGAAACGGTAGCACAACATTACAAACATCGGCGGCCTTTCCACTCCATACTAGTTCGACTTCTCGCTTGTCATCGAAGAGCAGAAATCGATACTTGTCCGGTAGCGGCTTATTCGCTTCAATGTGACGTATAACGTCCTGCTGCTCTTGTTCGGTCAGTAATGGCATTCTGGGTCAATCCTCTCGACGTGCTTTTTTCTTGAGCAACGGTAGACCAATTTTCAACGCTTGAAAAACGACATCGTTCTTCATCCAGAGCTTGTCGTCACTCGCGAGTCCCTTGTTCAGGTGCTTACGAACTCCGTCGATCATGTCACTGAGCTGACTCTTCTGCTGTTCAGTTAGACGAACCGCAAAGAGCGGATACTCGCTCGGCTTCTTCTTCTTCTTCTTCTTTTTGGTATTCATGATCCGGATTGTAATGCGCATCGCTTTTGATTGCAATAAATTGTTAAACAATAAATTGCCAACAAGTGCACCATTCCCAAGCAGAATCGACAGAATGGCTGACAATGGTTTTGAAGGTCGGTTTTGAAATGACGATGATTAAAGAAATTAAAGACTGAGGGGAGACATCAAAAACGTTCGTTTTTGAAACGACGACACGTAGGTGTGCCCAAGGTAGGCGAGGGCACCATTACATCCTAGTTCTTTCGTGAGCGCTCTGCAATTCTCTTTCTTCAAAACGATTTTTTCCTGCTAGAGAACATAAGATTAAAATACATCTTTAAAAAAAATGCCTAGTCTGAAATGATTTAGAAAATGCTTGAAGTTTTGACCTAAATCCGCGCCGGTTTAATGAACGTTTTGAATGTGTATTATTGCCTAGACAACGTGTTTCATAGAGCGCTTAAAGTTGAGTTGGCGGAAGAATTGGGTATTAGCTTTAGGTTTGTGCAACAATTTGAAGGGAAGAATGTGCCAAATGTGAGGCTGGATATGTTAGAAGTATTAGCATCAAATCTCCAGATTCAACCTCAGGAATTAGTAAAATAAGGCAGGTAAGTGTATTGGCTGATCACTTGAAAACCATTGTCTTGGATAATGCGGAATTCAAGATATCAAGCGGCAAATCCGTGGAGGTTTATCGCGTAGATCTTCCGACTGACGATACGACTATCGAAAATTGGGCAAAACATTTTAGAAACCAGTATTGCACAGATGAAGAGCTAATAGCATTAGTCGAGGGTACCGGAAAATCGAAAGGTGAATTCCTATGCGATATCATATTTCCCGACGAAAGACTGGCGCCTGGACCAAGCGTTCGATCCGGTGACTTTTCTGAGGCGCTTCTCTCGGATTTTCTTGAGTTCACAAAACAGTACTGGGTCCCAAGGAATCGCTTTCAAAGCAAAGCTGCAAGAAATGAGTCAGTTAAGGGGTCTGATATCATTGCAATAAAAACTGTTAGTGATAGCTCGACTAGTATAGAAGACGTTTTGGCTATTTTTGAATCCAAGGGTAATTTATCAGCTAAAAATACTAACACCCTAAAGAACGCAATTGAGCACTCTGCGAAGGATTATTTACGCCTTGGAGAGACGTTAAACGCCATCAAACGTCGCTATATTAATAAATCCGATGTAGCTAACGCTAATAAAATTTCGAGATTCCAAAACCTTGAAGATAATCCATACAAGGAGTATTTCGGTGCCGTTGCTTTCTGCACAAGCGACTCAATAAATGACTCTGAATTTTTCAAAGCGTCTGTTGATACGCACCCCAACAAGGATTGCCTTCACCTGTTTGTTTTCCATGGTAATGGTCTGATGAACCTAGCTCACAAATTGTACAGAAAGGCCATCGATGACGCCGGGTCATAATTCAAATATTTTATTAGGATCAACTAGTTCCAAAGGAAAAATGTTTGAATACAATGTTCCCGATCGATTTCATATTAAACTAACAAATGATCCTAGCCGTCTATTTCCGCTCTGTATCGGCATTATTGGAGACATCGCGAGTGCAATTAATGATACAGATTTTGATTCAAAACTTTCTGACGAGGAACTCGAATCACTTTTGTTTGCCACAAATTTTTTTGAAGCCTTTTTCCGATCAAGGCAAAATCCCGATTTAGATCCCTATGTACAAGCGCTCGCAGCTGCAGCATATTACATGTGCGCCCTACCTGGAAGCTCGTTAGTATTCTCAAATAACCTACCAGAACCTAATCCGTCGCTCGGACCAATATATTTATTAAATGCTATTTTAAAAGGATCTCACCAGTCAGATAATCTGAAAAACTTCCCCGGATTTGGCAGCGAATTGCACAAGTTTCACTCTTTGTATTGGGAGTGCTTTCACAATGGCCTAAGCAAAGAAGAGTTAAAGATAGTTTCAAAAAACCTGCTCATGTCCGCGTTAAATCAAGCAGAGCCTCGAGACTTATTAGCCACAGAAGTTTCTTGCGCGGTTGCTAAACTAAAAATATCCAACAGCGTATGGTCGACGCTTGCAACTAGCACCGACGTGCCTATCGAAACGTGGAGTACGGTTTTTCAAAAAAGGAACTTTGTATCTGAACTTTGGCCATCACAAAAAATCCTTGCCGAAGCAAATGTATTCAGAGGGAACTCTGCAACTATTCAGATGCCGACGAGTGCTGGTAAAACAAAATCAATAGAGATCGCGCTAAGATCATTTTTCTTTAAGAACTCCACACAGTCAGCTGTAATCGTTGCTCCCTTCAGGGCATTGTGCCATGAAATCAGTGATTCACTTAGGGAATGCTTCGAGGGTGACCCTGTTAAAATCAATGCGTTCACGGATGTGTTCCAAAGAGACTATTCTACCCAAGAAAACATGGGTTACCAGATCGTCGTTACGACACCTGAAAAATTAGTTTATATACTGCGACAGGACCCTTTGCTATCTGACTCTATTGGACTGATAATCTTGGACGAGGGACACCAATTTGACAGCGGAATTAGGGGCGTTACATTCGAGTTGCTGTTAACTTCGCTTAAACAGATAGTCGGCTCGAATGTACAATGGATTCTTATATCTGCTGTTCTGTCGAACGCAGATTCAATTCATGCTTGGTTAAATGGAAACAGCGGTAGCCTAGTAGCTGGCACCTCGTTATCACCAACCAAAAAGACTGTAGGATTTGTGAACTGGGTTACTGCCATGGGTAGAATTGAATATGTAAAGAATCCAAACATAGATCAAAACGATTTTTTTGTTCCAAGAGTAATACAAAGAACCCAATTGAAGCGAAAGCCAAGGGAAAAAACCGATAAATTTTTTCCAGAAAAATCTGATGGAGGCTCCATAGCGCTGCACCTTGGACTCAACCTTGTTCGAAACGGATGTGTCGCAATATTTTGCGGCGTTAAATCCACAGCCGTAAAAACATGTGATCGATTAGTGGATTTAATTTCACGTGGCTATGAAAGCGAATATCCACGAAACTTTTCAAATGAAATTGAATTAGATAAACTATCGAATCTTTATCGTGCTCATTTAGGCACTGATTCAAGTGAGGCAATCTCTGCTGAGTTAGGTGTCCTTTCTCACCACGCGTCGATTCCCCATGGTTTGAGACTATCCGTGGAATACGCACTCCGTGAAGAACTTGCGAGGTTTGTCGTTTGCACCTCCACCCTAGCGCAAGGTGTAAATTTGCCAATTCGATACTTATTTTTTACCAATATTTACCAAGCTGGTGAAAAGCTCTCGGTAAGAGATTTTCACAACTTGGCCGGTAGAGCCGGACGTTCAGGAATGCATACTGAAGGAACGATTATTTTTTCCAATCCTGAGGTATATGAAATGCGCAATTCAAAAAGGGATAGTTGGCGATGGAAGTCTATTAGACATATACTCAACCCTGCGCATTCGGAGCCCTGCACAAGCTCACTTCTATCGGTATTCTCCAAGATACACACCCAAGACGATTCTTTACAAAATAAGCGAAATACTATGGACTTTCTCGAACTATTGATCGAAGACAAGTCTAACTTAGAGAAATTGGTTTCCCAGATTGTAAACGCCTCGGGCCAGAGTGGCTTTTCTGAAAAGAATGTTAGGAATCAGCTTCGTTACAAGAAAAAAATCCTTAGTGCCATCGAAGGCTATTTGTTGAGCTACTTAAAAGACTTTGAAGATTCAAACAACAGCGAGCACGAAATTGAATCCCTAGCAAAGTCCACTCTTGCCTTTCATCTCGCCAGCGAGGATCAACAGACCGATTTAGTAAGATTGTTCCTTAAGATTGGAAAGAATCTTAAGGAACAAATTCTTGACCAACGAAAGCGCGTTATATATAGCAAGACTTTGCTAGGAGTCACGGAGCTAAAAGAGTTGGAAGCATGGCTATCTGCCAACAGCGGGGTGCTTCTAGAGCATTATGATAATCGCGAAGAACTGCTAGCTAAATTGTGGGAAGTGATTCTACGTTTTCTACCTGACAGTAAAATACAAAAACTTACAAAGAGAAAAGCCTCATTAGAAATCGTTAAAATGTGGGTAAATGGGGATTCTTTCGCTGAGATTCACGCGTACCTTGTTCAGATCGACTGCAAGTATAAGTCTGGATCTCAGCATAGGAAACTAAATGTACAGTTCGTGGTGGATATTTGTGAAGGTGATATTTCATTTGAAGCCATGCTTATTGTCGGTGCCTTAATTGAATTGGTCGAAGCCGACGATGACTTGTCTGATACTCTGGTTCCGAATGCCCTTAAGGGCATTCAAAAATCTTTGAGGTACGGACTTCTAAGTGGCGATGAAGTTAAGCTATATGAAATGGGTTATGCTGACAGAGTTGTAGCTCAATCAGTATATCAAATTTTTAGCTTTCAAAATAAAACGGTTAGTAAAAATAGTATTCGCGAACATAACGAAGAGATTAAAGATGTTCTGAGAAACTACCCGAGTTATTTCTTTTACAAACATACGTCGGTGGTTAATGAGAGCCAATAGCTGAAGAAAAATCTGGATGTCTAGATTTTATATCTGTTGCTTGTTGAGAATCATTTGCGCTTTTGCAGCAATTTCACTTTTTAGATTTGTAGGCCCGACTATTTCTAGTTCGCCATAAATCGGCAAAACCCAAGTCACTACCTCGCGAAGATCAGACAATCACATCGTAAACCACTCAGTCTCAGCATCTTCCGATTAATAAACTTCGTTACCGGTCCAACGTCGGTCCCGAAGATCGCCACGCACCCAACTTCTAACGTAATCGCTCTGTGAAACACATTGTCAAGGCAAATAATAAACATTCAAAACGTTCAATAAACCCGCGCGGATTTAGGCCAAAACCCAATATATTTCCTGAGTCAACTCAGACTAGGTAATATTTTCTATAGATGTATTTTAATCTGCAATTAAATAAATATTCAAATAAGATAAAATAGTATACTGAGCATGAAAAAGCTTAGTCGAAATAATCAATTATTATTTCCAACTTTACGAGCTCCTTTTTTAGCTCCTAAATCGAGATCGAAATCAATCTGCACTATTCTTACCAAACAAATATAAATACTTTCCTGTATCATCTATTCCCTCTATCACAGGAATATTATCAACTTTCAAAACCCGTTGTGGCAAAAATTGATAACTGTTTTCAATATTCACCAGCGCATTATTTTCACTCTGATCTTGAATCAAGTCATAAATTGACTCAAATGTTTCTGTATTGACAGTTGCTGTATCAATTCCATAAAAAACAGCTAATGCTTCCGCAATCGATCCGGTAGTGCCACTAGAACCACCCATAGCGACATTTTGCCAATCATCGGTAAACTTATACCCATCTTCTGTAGGCTCAATTTTATCTGCACCAAGATCTATATTTAGAAGAAAGATTTCTTCTTCGTTTGCATCAAGCGAGCGAATAAATGGCAGTCCGCTGTGAATATTAATACCCTGTGGCCATACAAAAGAGTCAGCCGTCGTGCTTTGTGAATCTGTGCTGACAATTTCCAAAGGTTGACTCAATTTAACAGCGTCTAAAGCATTTTGGTAATCGAAACTATCTAGCATCATAATTCTGATCTGTTCGTTGCTTCGTAATTCTAAAATTTGCCCAGTCGTGCCAGAGCTACCGCCAGCCATCAACTTCGAAGCAAATACTAAGAAGGCTATAAAAAAGGTTTTGATCAATCTGAAGTTCATTTATTTAGTCTCTTAGTGAAAATATTTTAGTCTAGCTTCGTCAAAAATGTACCCAAGAGAATAGCTTGATCACCTTTGAAATCATTTTTAATTGCAGCAAGGTCAGTTAAAAACTTTTGTTGCAATTCTTTTGCTTTCAGCACGCCTTCTTCATTCAAAGCAATAGAATTCATAAACACATGCGCTTCGCCTTGCTGTCTCATTAGGCTTGTAACGTTTTCTAGTTCAGAAATCACCGTATCATAATTATTAACTGACCAATCATCGACGATGGTTTTATAACGACCTTCATGGCTCGAAAGAATTCCGGACTCAACGAGCTCATCTAAAAACTTAAGACCATACTGGCCATGAGATTGCTCAACCTGTTTTCTGGTAATGCCGATTGTACCTGCTAGGTGAACCATTCTAAAAGTATTTGGGTTCTTAAGGTAAGACTGAAATTGCTCGTCAACGAATTCATTCTTTGATTCTAGATTGTGGTATTGATAAAAACTAAAGTCGGCTTTCACCGCTTCTTCATAATGCTTTTCGAGCCATAAGAAAGCGAGATTTTTTTCGCTTCGAAACATATAACAAACAAGCTGTTTAGCTTTTTGGTATTGCGCTTTGCTATCTTCAAGATAACGATTTAAAGATGTGCGGTGAATTCCAGAGCCGCGCGCCAGTGTGGAAAAGTTTCTGGCTGATTTTTGGTCTATCCACCATTTTATTAAATCTGGCAGAGACATTTCAATAATCTGTTGATGATCTAACAAGTGTACCTCCTGTGAGTATTCCTGCCCATCCCTAAAATCCTGGCGTATCAAATCAAAGTTTGCCTGTCAACATGGCGCCAAATACAAAAGTGCTGCACTTTTCAATTCTGCGACATCGACCTACCTAACAGGTGTCGCATTCTTAAAATAGTGCAACAAATACCGCAGTTAGGGGGCTTGTATTATTTTGAGAATAAATTACCGTGAGCGGCAATTCACAATAAAGCTTTTTAGAAAGTCATAAATCCAAGAGCTTTTAGAGTGAATTAAGTCCCAAAAAATAGGCCAAATTACAGTGTTTAAACGTAGCAAGGAGATCAGTAATGACAGCAAGTATTCTGCAAGCGATGGAGCATACAAATGGCGCATTTGTAAAAGCTTCGAATGTAAAACTAAAATCCATTGCGACGTCGCGACCAAATTCTAGCGATAAACCCTGGCTGAAACCTGATGGCACTTATAGGTCAGACGCGGAAATAAGTCTGCTTTGTCGATCATGGAACGCCGACCTTTGGGAAGAATATCTTCGAAGTTTAGAAGGTTCGCAAAAGGAAGTCTTGTTAGTAGACCCAGAAAAAATTACTGAAATCTCTGCCTCAGATGCGATTAATTTTTTATTTACTCTCATGGAATTTAAAGACAGACCGCATTTTCAAATCGCCATCAAAACTTGTTTAAAATGCTTATCGCCTCAGCAACAAAAAATCATTGAGCTTTACTATTGGGAAAATTTGCGCTTATCCGAAATAGCAGTGAAGTTGAACTTAAAAAGACAAACAGTTGCAAAGTATCATGACCGTGCCTTGATAAAACTTAAGGAAATGCTGGTATCTGGCAAAGTAAAGTCACTCATCCTTATGGCAGATCAAACTGTCCAGCGTCTCTAATAACTACTGAACTGCACCCTCTCATTTGACTGCAGTATGTCTGCATCTGACTGCATTCTGATTACTAGTGAGAGCAACTTAATTGCTTGAGCAGATTTGACATAAGGCAGGTTCAAGTCGAATTACATGGAATCTTTAGCATTGAGGGGGAAGATTATGGGATTAGAAGAAGCAGTAGACGGAGATGGTTACAAAGCAGATATCATTGAATTTAAGTATTTGCGAAACCAAGAGTTAGACGATGAATTTTTTGATGACATGAGAAATAGATCATTAAAAAACTATGTTGTTCAGCTTCCTCCAAGGAATAAAAAAATACTATGGCTTAAGTATTGGCAAAATTTTTCAGTAAATGAAATTTCTCTAGTCTTCGAGTGTTCCAGTGAAGAAATAGAAGGCACCATTGCCGAAACACTCAATTTACTCAGGAAAAAAATGTTCGGACAGAGGAGTATTCAAACTAGTCAAAATAGAAGCATATTTGCGGCAAGCTATTAGGATTATGCTAAAGCTCATTCCCTACCATAACCACATTATTTTAAGAGGTCTATTTTGCAAAAAACAAAACATGAAATCGTAACGGGAAATATGGTGAATGGAAAGATAGAGAATCCATTTTGGGCGGGAGATGCGTTCTTTTATGTCGAGCAAAACTATTTTGAATTGCAAGTTAGTTTGTTCGATCAGCCCTGGTATGCGTCAAAAAACAAAGAATCTGATTCTTATACGATATTTAAAGAAAAAATCGAAGATGATGGCAAACTGAGATTTCGTCGACCTATAGGAAAAGCATTTATTTCAGAAAAATTTAAAAGCTATCTAAAAATCAGTGTTCCTCTTTGGAATCCCAGCTATCACCCCTATATCAATCTCTATCCGACTTTGTAGTTGAGTCTAAATTGGTCACAATTATTCATTAACAAGTCTCGTCTCTATTTAACAAATTTTAAAAAATTTATGAGGTCTTTATGTCAAAGCAATTCCACATTGTACTTATTGCATTTTTGCTTTTCACATTTTGTTTTCCAGAATTGGGCTTAGCAAGTGTCGAAGGTACTCTCGAAGCCATTCAATCAAAATTGGTGAACGTTATTTTGCCCCTAGTAGCCATACTTGGATTGGTTTTTTCTGCATTTTCTTTCATTACGGGCAACCCCAATGCCAAAGCTCATCTTTTTCTGGCGGTTATAGGCTGTGCGGTCGGCTTCGGTGCACAAAGTATCGTCAATTTCGTAAGGGATTTGGTGAACTGAAAATATTTGAAATATTAAATAAAAGAAATTTTGAAAGAAAGCAAACTATGCCCCTTCAGCAAACAACAGTACCAAGATCGCTTGATAAAAAACTTACATTGTTCGGTTATGAACTTTCAGAAATTCTCTGCATATTTATTCTGTTGGCAACGTTGAATCTACTTGTTGGTCAAACCAGTGTTTTACTCACATGGATACCGCCACTTGCACTCGGAATATTTTTTCGTATCGGCAGAAAACAGCGTTCAGAAAACTATTTGCTCCATCTCCTGCGCTTTAAACTTAGTCCCGGTATTTTCTCCGCCTTTTTAGACCCAACTAACGATGAATATCCTTTTAAAAAGGAAAATCATGAATAATGCACTAGCTGATAAGATTCAAATATGGGGTTTTGAGGGGGATGTCGTTGTATTTGCAGATGCGAGTCTTGGTGCGGGTTGGTCCTTCTCTACTCTCGATAGTTCGTGTTTGGAAGATGAAAGCATAAATCAAATAAAGGGTTCAGTTGTAAACTTTTTGAATGCGCTGCCTACGGAGCTAGAAATTCAATTTGTTCAAAAAGTCGAAGGTGGAAATAAGTTCACATTAGAAGAGCACAAAAAATTAAAATCCGATATGGCACATAACTTTTCAAAGAAACTGTGCGACGATCGCGTCAATCGCTTAGCTTGCTTAGATAGCAGAGGCGAATTACCAAGACAGGTTCAATATGTTTTTATTCGTTACAAACCTGGCGCAAGATCAAACACTCAAAAAACTGGAATTAAACTCTTTTCTAAGAAGTTATCAGAAAAGTCCCATTGGATTTCAGAAGAGCTGCGAAAATTCGAGCGTATAGTAAGGGATTTTGAAGCAAGTTTGCAGACGCTGGACCTTAAGGCAAAACGTTTAAAACAATCAGAGCTTGCAGATGTTGTCTATTGGCAGTGGAACCCAAGTCGGTCAGTTAATTTAAAAAACTATTCTCCAGAATATGTTCGGAGCTCTTTGGTATTTACGGATGCTGTTATAGATGAAAGAGGTTTTTGTCTTGGGGATGTTTGCCACAGGGTTGTTTCTTTAAAATTGCTTCCAGAAATGACTTTTGCTGGAATGGCGAACCAAATGCAGTCTTTGCCTTTTGACACAGATTTGTATTTATCAATCTATGTTCCTGACCAGCATGATGAAATGGAAAGCCTGAAAAGCCAGCGCCGCGTAGCTTTTTCTATGGCTAGTCGAAACGCAAATCAGGTTCGAGATTTAGAAAGTCAAAACAAATTCGATGACCTGGAATCGATACTCGAAGACTTGGTGGCGCAGGGTGAGAAGATCTTTTATTTTAGCCTAAATGTAATTGTTCGAGCAAAGGATGAAAACCAACTCGATGATCGCGTCTCAGCAGTATTGATGAAAATTCGCGAACTAGGTGGGTCCGAGGGGATGGAAGAGACACACGCTAGTTTTGATATTTTTTCGGGGATAGCAATTCCAAATGCACGAAGTCGCGAACGACGTAAGAGATTAAAAACATCAAATCTCGCAGATTTTGTGCCGCTTTTTGGTCAGTGGTCAGGCCACGAAGTACCGAGAACTCTCTTTACAAATGATAGCGGTCAATTGCTTAAGTTTGATCCTTTTTCCTCTGAGCTGAGCAACGCTAATCAGCTAGTGAGCGGGGGGAGTGGCTCGGGGAAAAGTTTTTTAACAAATACGATACTACTGCAAACACTTAAAGAAGATCCGTTGGTTTTTATCATCGACATTGGCGGCAGCTATCAGAAAATGACTCGTTTGCTCGGAGGACAATACATTCCCTTAGGTCTAGACCAAGGTATATCGTTAAATCCTTTTGATCTGCCTTCTGATACTTCAGTACCGAGTCATCATAAAATAAAGTTTTTATTGAGCTTGATCGAAACACTTAGCAAAGATGACAGTATAACGAGATTGCCTAAACTCGTGCTGGCAGATGTTGAAAGCGCAATCAAAAATTTATATGAAGGCCCCAAACAAAAACAAAATCTAAGCGGCTTAAAACAAATTCTAGGAGCATCTTCCGATCCTGAAATAAGAAAGATAGCTCGCATATTAAATCTTTGGACGGGTGCCACACCTTTTGGCAGCCTGCTCGATCAACCTTCAAATATAAAACTAGATCGCCGCATCGTTTGTTTTGATCTGAAGGGATTGGATACCTACCCAGATTTACAAGCAGCTAGCCTTTTAATCATTACCGACCTTGTATGGCGGGCGGTACAGCAAAATAAAACTTCTATGAAGTTTGTTGTTTTTGATGAGTGTTGGAAGCTTCTAGAAAATGAAGCGGGCGCAGCTTTTTTGGCGGAAAACTTTCGAACTTTTAGAAAATATTTTGCAAGTGCGATTGCTATTTCCCAAACAATGGATGACTTCGCAAATTCAAAAGTCGCACAGGCGATACTTCCAAACGCGAGTATCAAGTGGATACTGAATCAGAAAGGAGTGAAAAAAGAGAACTTAAAACAAGTTTTGAGTCTCAACACACAAGAAATTGCAGTCATAGATTCTCTTATCCAAAAACGTGGTGAATATTCCGAAGCGTTTTTAATGGCCGGCGAAAATAGGTCTATCGTCAGGATAGAAAGCACACCTTTAGAATACTGGATATGTACAACTGATCCAAGAGATCTCGCTGCAATCGAGCAGACTATGTCGCTTAATCCAAGTCTCACAGAACTTGAAATTATGGAACTTCTCACTGCAAAGTATCCGCGAGGGGTTGCACAAGGAGTTGCGCAAGGAGAGCGATCATGAGGCGTACAATAATCATGGTTTTATTTTCTAGCATGTTGATGCTAACGACACGCAAAGCAAAGGCCGATTTGTTTGGCGGAGATGTCGCAGTACTTGTGCAAATTTTGTCGAACAACATTCAGCAGCTCTATCAACTCATGGAGATTTTACAAAAAGGTAAAGATAGCCTTAATTTAATGCGAGAAGTTAACTCTGGTCTAAACGACGTTATACAAATTTCAGAACGTTTAAAAAAAGTTCCTGACATTCATACCTACCACGATTGGCAGACGGTAGCTCAAGGGATGCGCCAGCTTGCTAGAATATATGGCAGTATTCCAG
>JAGOVF010000007.1 GCA_018060885.1 Oligoflexales bacterium
ATCTAAGACCCCCACTGAACAAGTTCCGCCGATTATAGTGGGCCGTGGTCTAATGACCCTGCTTAATGCAGAAATTGGCAGCGAAATTTCTCTTATAGCCCCGCACGAGAGTTCCATAAGCAGTGTGAGTCGCTTTAAAATCGTTGGAACTTATTATTCGGGTCTGAACCACTATGACGACAAAATTGCCTTTGCCCCTTTGCGCGCTGCGCAGCTTTTTATGAATATGGGTGACATAGTTACCGGGCTTGAAGTCGGATTATTTGAGCCTATGCAAAGTCCGCTAATAGCAGAAAAGCTTGAGTCCAAGTATCCGCTCTCCATTAAAGAGTGGCAGTCGATCAATCGGCCTATTTTTGAAGCGATGAAAATGGAACGCAATGTGATCGGAATTATTGTAGCTCTGGTCGCCTTGGTTGCAAGCTTCAATATCTTAACGACGATGTTTGTCGCAGTGACGCAAAAGCAGCGGGATATTTCATTACTAAAAGCATTAGGCTCAACGAATATGCGCATTCTCGCAATTTTTATTAAACAGGGCGCGTTGATAGCAGTGGTAGGGTGTCTGCTTGGCACTGTGTTGGCAGTCGCACTCAGTGAAACTATTAAGCGCTATGATATTATTAAACTGCCGGATATTTATTTGCTCGCAAGATTGCCGATAGAATACGACTGGCGGGTGTATGGCATGGTCGTAGGTATAAGTATTTTTATGGCTATGATTGCGAGTCTTGGCCCTGCAATTATTGCGGCACGTGTATCACCTTCGCAAGGCTTTAGGAGTCTAGAACTTGGAACCTGAAAATAAAGAAGCTAAAGAAACTAAAGACAATAAAGAAAAACCAAAGGCTGCTTTTCTTGACCTGGAGATGCACGGTAGTCTGATACGACTAAAATTGAAGGATAAAAAGTATTTTACTTTTGCGCATCGTTTTGAAAAATTATTTGAGTTTGCGGCAAAGATTAGTGATGAGCCTTATCGTTTATTTTTTTACAAAATGATTTGCGCTCTGCTGTTAACTAGCCATGCAAGAAAATTGCAGATACCAGAAATTAGAAAGCATATTTTTGATGTAAAAAATAGAATCATTCAATCATTGCTGAATGATTTTACCAATCGTCGAAAACTATCGTATGTTTATTTAAAGTCAAAAAATTTCCGTGTAGAACAATACTGTCCGACTTGCGCAAAGGAAAATGAAAAAGTTGAACGCGAAAAATGGAAGTTCTGTGAGAAGTGTAAAGTTGACTGGAAATTTTATGATGTTGTCTGTATTCAGCATTTTTTTAAAAGTGGAAAGCTTAATTTATTTCTTGGTGGTGAGCAGAGAAATAAATTTCCTAAAAAATTATTGAAGAAAAATGGCAAGCTTGAAGATTATGCGGAAGAGCTGATAATAGAAGAAAATCTACATTTTTCTTCGAAGAATTTATCTGCGATAGATTTGAAAAGTACTGTAGATATGTCGGAGCAGTTGCTTTTGAAATAAATTTATCAACTTTCTTTTACTTGATTTTAATTTTCGGACATTCACATATTTATACAATATTCATTTAGAAAGCATGAAGCCTAGGCCGGGCAGGCAGGAGTGGCAGAGGACCGCTCAATTTTTAAGCCATCCATGGCAAAATTATCGCTACGGGTTCGGGCTCCTGCCCTCACCAGTTCCTCTGGCACTCCTGCCTGCCCGGCCTAGGCTTCATGCTTTCTAATGTATTTCTGTTAAGAATATTTGTATGCCGAAGTTCTCAACAAGAGAACCACGTTGAAAACCTTAGTTCTCTAAAATTCATTTGGAGAGTAATTTAATACGAAGACTATAATAAACAAAAGTAGCCGGATGAATTTTGAACTGCGCCGGCTCTCTGATCTGAAATTCACTTTAGTCTGTAGCTTGCTGCGTCTGTGCCTTGCCTGCCAGAGGAACTGGTGAGGGCAGGAGCCCGAACCCGTAGCGATAATTTTGCCATGGATGGCTTAAAAATAGAGCGGTCCTCTGGCAGGCAAGGCACAGACGCAGCAGGCTACAGACTAAAAGAAAATTGAATAAATGTGTGCATGAGCAAAGAGCTGTAACGTCTCATATTTTATCAATAACATATCGCAAGAAGATTTATTTCGTTCCGTCTTGCCATGGAAAACGCTGTTTCAAATATTCCGGAAGTACTTTATTTACAGACATAACAAACAAATCTTCTGCAACTTCTTTTGGTGAAAGCAATTGCTTTTCTGTATACAAACCGATGAACTTATCAACTTCAGGGAAGTCTTGTTTATTTTGGGTGCGGATTAACGTTTGCATGGGAGTGTCGACAATCCCCGGTGCATAATCTATAACCCTAAGTGTTCCTGTATTCGTTTTTCTAGATTTCCTCGCTACTTGATACTCTTTTACCAGACAACGACTCAGCATACTTAGCGCTGCTTTGCTTGTACAATAAGCGGTCCAGCTCGCATAAGCATTTTCTGCTGCGCCCGAGGATAGATTTATAACTGTTAAATAATCAAACTTTCCGCTTTGCAAAAAAAGTTGTATAAGATGGCAAGGAGCTACGACATTTAATGACAGTGCTTTTTCAAAGTCGTTAATTTCCAAATTTGCCAGAGGTTTTATGGGTTCTAAAGTTGCGGCATTGTTTATAAGCACGAGTTGGCTGTAATGGTTACTTAAAAAGGGAAGTATATTTTCTTTTATAAGCTTTTTACGATCAGAACTTTTGTTCAAGTCTGATTGAAAATGATAGTACTCACCAGTTAGTGTTACTGCTTTGCGCGCAACACCTAAAACACACCAGTCTTCCGCCAAGAACTTTTCTGCGCAAGCAAAGCCCACCCCTGAACTAGTGCCAGTGATGAGTGCTAAGTTTAAATTTTTAGAGGACATATGAATAAACCGTGAAGAAGAAAAACTGCAGTGCGGATGTTATTAATTAATCAAAGGAGCTGCTGTCGCTGTCATAAGCAAAGTATTGGCTGTAATCCCAAAGAATTTTTTCCGCTTCTTCTAAGGTGTTTTGTGTCGCGCTTGGCATGTCTGGGAAAAAGTCTAGCCCGGTGAGCTGCTCGATAGTATCGATGCTAACTCGATGGCGTTCAATATTTATGAGGTTGTCTCTTTCGCATATTTTTGCGGGTTTTTTACTGGTGTCATCTTGGCATTTTGGATTTACTTTGCTGTTTGGATAATCAACATAGCGATGGTCAATATTTTTCATGACGAATGCCAGCGCTTCGGGGGAATCTAGATCAGAAATATCGACAACAATCTTATAGAAAGAATCTGGAACTAGTACCGAGTTTTTGCCAAAAGTTTCTTTTTTCTTTTCGTCATAGATCGGTCCGGAAAGAACAATGACTTGACCACGAACCTCAGCCCAATCTCTAACGGAGCGCTCTAGCAAAGCCCATAAATGGCGATTAAACCCAATCCCAACCTGTGGGCTAATGTTTGACATTAAAAAGCTTTGCTCAACCGCTTTAGGCCCATGTCCCGCGAAATCGCGAGCTGGAGCAAGGTGGCCTCTATCATAACCAGAATTGTTATAGTCTTGGCTGCTTGCTTGGCAAAGAGTCGGAAGTTTGCTGTCCTTATTGAAGCTGAAGTTTTTACCTTCAGTATTCGGCTTCGGTACAATGTAATTTTTATCTAGAATATGCTGAACCCAGGCGGATGACTTAGTGTCACAATCATAGGTACCATAGTAATAAGGATGATCGACATCTGCGCTTTGCCCTGCACTTGTAAGAGGAAGCCCCCAAGTTTCTAGTCTGTCAAACATTTGTGTATATAATTTAGAATTTGTAGTTGTGTAAGTGGGGCCAAACTGCTGACTTGCTGTCCCGAATTTTAAACTGCTTTGTTCACTGGATTGTTGAGAGCCACAATGAACAGTGAAAATGAAGGAAATTAGAATCATAAGATGCTTCGAGCAGCTCTGGCTCAACTTCATGCTTTTTGTTCCCTTCCTTACCTAGTGTCTGAAACTCTTCCTGTCACTGACCTGACATCCGACTTACAAAAACATCCAAAGAGAACTCTGAATTTGTTCCTCTATTCTACTTCATATCTAGTGTTGCTCAAGGCAAAAAAGTACTAGATTTAGTGTTTTTGCATTGATAAACCATAAATAATGGGTGTTTTGTCTAATGATAATATGCAGTAAAGACCGCTTGGGAGATGAATGTTAGAAATTTGTGAGGAAGGTAGTGTCGTTTGACTCATCCTTTAACAAATGTCCCAAAATTTGATCAATATTTTTGCAAAAAGGTACATAGCTTCTATAATAATCGGACAATTGAATAAACCTAAGGAAGCACAATGGAAATAGATAAATTTATTGCTGATTTTCAGCATTGTAGCCAAGCCGCAGATTTTTGCACCTTGCGCCTACATCGAGAGCAGGGCCAAAATCTCAGTATGCGCAAAGGCGTGCTTCAGCCCAGCAGAAGCAACAGTAACCTCGGCTATATGATGACAGTTTATAAAGGTGGAGCTGCGGCTTATGCGGCCAGTTCGGATACCTCGGCAGCCGGTTTAGACCGAGCCTTTCGCCTGGCACTGAGCTATGCCGAGATGCATGCCAAAGATCATCTTCTCGACTATAAAAAAATTAATTTTCCAAGTCCGACGGGAGAATTCTTCTCGCCGGTGAAAAGCTCTTGGGAGACTCTGCCGTTTAAAGACAAGATTGATTTATTAGCAGATATCTCACAGCAAGCAAAAATTCATTCCAATATTGTTGAATGGCAAGTTTCACTATGGCGCGACTATAGTGAACGATGGTTTTTGACTAATAAAGGTGGACGAGTCCGCCAAGTTTTTGATCGTTTAATGCCAAGAATCATGGTGATTGCTAGTGACGGACGCGATAGCCAAAGTCGTAGCTTTGGTCATGAAGCGACTCAGCAAGTGGGGCTTGAGTTTTTAGATGAGTTAAAATTTCGCAGTATGGGAAAAGTCGTTGCTGAAGAAGCTTTGCAATTATTGGGTGCAGAAAATTGCCCTGCAGGAAAAATGGATATTCTCTTAGATCCCGAGCAAATGGTACTACAAATTCACGAATCCATTGGACACCCGCTGGAGCTTGATCGAATCTTAGGAGATGAGCGCAATTTTGCTGGGACTTCTTTTGTGACGCCAGAAATGTTTGGCACTTATCAATATGGTTCTGAACTTCTTAATATCACCTATGATCCAGAAAATCCTAGACAGGTAGCGAGTTACAATTTCGATGATGACGGGCTGAAGGCCGAGAAAACTTTTATAATCAAAAATGGCCGTTTAGAAAAACCGCTTGGAGGCTTGTTTTCTCAAGCTAGAAGCAGCATGAGCGGAGTTGCCTGCGGGCGAGCAGATACGTGGCAGAGGCCAGCAATAGACCGCATGGTTAATTTAAATCTCGAAAGCGGCAAATCGAGTTTTGCGCAAATGATCACTATGATTGAACGCGGTGTTTATATGCGCACCAATCGCTCCTGGTCTATTGATGACTCGCGGAATAAATTTCAGTTTGGCTGTGAGTGGGCGCAATTGATAGAAAATGGGCAGTTAACAAAGGTTGTGAAGAACCCGAATTATAGAGGGATTTCAGCATCTTTTTGGCGGAATTTAGCTGCAGTCGGAGATCGTGATACGTTGCAAACTATGGGCACGCCCTTTTGTGGAAAGGGCGAACCTAATCAGGTTATTTTTGTTGGCCATGCAACGCCGGCGTGTTTGTTTCGCGATATCGATGTTTTTGGCGGTGTGTAGGGCTTTTTTGAATAATATCATGCTCGGAGAGCGGAGAGATTTTTACAAATGAAACATTATTTTTATGCGCTAGTTGATAAGGCTATCTCTGAACTTGCGGATAACGAAATATTAACGATGTATTTAAGTGGTGAACAAACAGATTTTTGTCGCTTTAATCATGCAAAAATTAGGCAACATGGGCATGTGCAGCAGGCTTTTTTGTCGCTTCGGCTAATATGTGACGGCAGAAAAACGATAGCACATTTACCGCTCACTCAACGTCGAGAAGAAGATGAAAGAGCACTTCGAAGTCACTTGGTAAATCTTAGAGAGCAGGTCAAGCTGTTGCCGGAAGATCCGCATTTAATCTATTCAAGAGTGGAAACATCGAGCGAGTTTTCTGGAAAGGAAGATACAATCTATTCACATAAAATTATTGAAGATGTTTGTCTTGGGGCTAAAAACTTAGACTTTGTCGGACTTTTAGCGTCGGGACAGATTTTTAATGGTTATGCCGATTCATTTGGACAGAAGAATTGGTTTGAAACGAATAGCTACAATCTCGATTGGAGTTTATATTTAGAAAAAGACAAAGCTTATAAAGATTGTTTGGCAGGATTTAAATGGGATACAGATGCATTCCATGCAAAAATTTCGGGCTCAGCACAAGCCTTAGCTGTACTTAAAAAAGCACCAATCACGATTAGCCCTGGAAAATATAGAGTTTTTTTAGCTCCGAGCGCCGTTTCAGAATTATGCGAATTGCTTGGAAATGGGGGATTTAGCATGCAAGCCCACCAAGCGCATTTTTCGCCTTTGACGAAAATGACTCAAGGTGAAAAACAATTGAATGAAAAGATTTCGATTTATGAAAATTTTGGCAGTGGTTTGGCGGCGAATTTTAATGAAGATGGTTTTATGCGTCCTAGTTCTCTCGCCTTGATCGAACATGGAAAGATTAAGAACTATCTAGTATCGCCGCGCACTTCGAAAGAATATGGTGCAGCAACAAATGGTGCAAGCGAGCGTGAGAGTGCCGTGGCTCTAGATATGCATGGCGGCCTTTTAAAACAGAATCAGATTCTAAGTGAACTTGGTGAAGGCCTTTATGTGAGTAATTTGCATTATCTGAATTATTCAGATCGAGTCAATGGACGTATTACCGGAATGACTAGGTTTGCGACATTTTGGGTAGAAGATGGAAAGATTAAAGCGCCTCTCAATGTGATGCGTTTTGATGACTCGATTTACAATATCTTGGGCCAAAATCTCGAAGAGCTTACCCAAGAGCGCGAATTCGTATTTTCTACGATGACTTATTTTGAACGCTCGCGCGACTCGCAACATTTGCCCGGGGCTTTGGTAAGAGATTTTTGTTTTACTTTATAAAGGAAGATTAGAAATGAATTTTACATCAAGAAATATTTTTACAACGTTAATGCTGAGTTTATATTTTCTCGCGGGTCTGACGAGCTTGCAAGCCAAGGAAAAAAACGCGACAAGTGCTGAAAAAGAGTCAAATGCATCGCAGTGTTTTCCAGATTGGTCGACGCCCGAATTTCAAATGCGCGTTGCTCCCATTCTTGGTTTTAATGCATTAAAAAGCAAAGATGCTCAAGGTAGGGATACCAAGGTCTATAGCTCTGAATTGGGACTAGAATTGGCGTTGGAAGGAATTCCGCTAGTGCCCGGAAATCCAGGAGTGTATTTAGCGCCCTATGCGGCTTTAGCCGGCGGCAAAAGACTGCTCTCTGGTTATAGAAGCAGCGATGACAATGCGACTGCTTTTGAAACGAAAAACTATACAAGAACAATAGTCGGCCTAGGGCTGCAAGTGCCAATTAAATTTTATAAACACACCCTTTCGCTTGAGAAAGGCAAATTAAATTTTAAAAAGGAAGCTGGATCGAATCTTGAAAGCTGGGAAGTCGCAAACGATTTGGGTGTGATGGTTCTGCCACATTTATCAGCGCATTTAACGCACACTTATACCAAAGCCTATCAAGTCAATTGGTCGAATCCACTTTTGGTAATGAATGATTTATGGCTGCATGGGCGCATGAACTTTGCTTTTTTATCGATGTTTTTTGATATGGGACCTGGGGTTATGTTCTACGATACTTATCAAATCGCTCAGAGTGATACTGGCATCTATAACTATGCCAAAACAGAGAAGTTAGCTCGAAGTCGAGTCGAGTATTTAAAAGCAGATGCTGGAATGCACATCTTTTGGAAACTCGGCGCGACTGCGGGAATGCAATACATTTATCGCGTGAGTGAAGAAGATCGTTTACAAGACTTGGCTGTGCGCCTACCACGCGATGGTTTGAACCAAAGTCGGTCTATCTTTAACCAACCCGAAGATACTTTGCGCGGCTACTTGTTTTTTGGCTTGCAGAATATTTTTTCTGGGGTCGGTTTAGGCTGGCAGTATAATTATGAAATGCTCAATGCAAGCAACAGTAAAGATCATCAGATAGAAAGCAATCATGGTTTTGGTTTACAGGTTTCGGCGAAGCTTTGATTTATGTTAAAGGCCGTATCTAGAGTTTTTCAGATACGGCCTAATAAAAAACTTACTGTCTGAAACGCTGATTATTGTTGTATATAAACGCCGCAAGTAAATTCCGCTGGTGCGTCTGTATTCGCTAAATAAGAAGTCTTTACAGTCATGTGTATTTTGTTCGGATTTAAGTCTGTTATAATTGCGTCAGTGGCTAATTTCACGCACTCATTAAGCTTAAGCGCTTCTGATGAGGTTTTTACAGCGAAGATCAGGCCAACGGCTGGAGTTTTAGGGTCACGATTCGATAGAAGTTCACTGCCGTAAACTACGTTATTGTATTTGTCTCGAGTTGTCACAGTGTATTCTCCGCGCAATTCTAGTCTTACTAATTCTGCGCCAAATTCAGTTACAGATCCCGACAAACTGGAGTTAGAAACTATGGAGAAAATTAAAGTATCTTCTCGCCAATTTTCCGGTAGGTCTTTACTGTCCGATTGAGCCATAGAAAAATTTGAACTAAGACTCATACAAACTAGCAAGATTGTTTTTACAAGCTTCATCGCACATCTCCTTTTTGAAAATTTAAAATAAAAGCAAATTGTTTAAAAAGCTCCAGACCTGGAGCCCGCTGATGCTCTAACAAAAATGGCTGAATATCTTCAAGCTTATTCGTACAAAAAAAACTGTAAGGTGAAAATACTGTTCACAACTGTTCATTTAAAGATAAAAATGAGCTTAATCCTTAGATTTGGCTGTTACAACAAGCCCTAGATTTGTTTTTGATTCGGAAGCTTTTGAGGCAAAAGCAATATATTCGGCGCGAGAGTTTAGTAATAGTGCACGATGAGAGGGGGATCTCCAAAAATGCTGCGCGATTTGCGACAAAGAACTTCCAAGCGCTCGATTTTCTCCAAGCAGTTTCAATTTCTTCTTTTGAGCGCTATCGAAGAGCTTAGAGGTATTTTCTCGAAAATGCGAACTTGTTTCAGACTTAAGCAGCGGCTTTATCATTATTAACAGATCTTCGTTTGAGTGAAGCTCTTTAATTTTGTATCTGGACCTAAGAGCGTTGACCCACTTAATAAAAGTCAATTCTGGATTGATATTTATATTTTTTTCTTGGTCGAACATCTCTTGAAAAGGAAATGAGGAATCTTTGTTTGGCAAATACAAATAAAGAAGTAAAGGCCCAGTCTGCTCAACATAAGAGGGAAGGCAACTTATGCCAATAGAAACGCTTTTTGTTTTATCCATTGTAATATCTTGCTTGGGTAGAAGATTCACATGTTCTATTGTAGATAGATTTTCATCTGCAATAGAATAATTTACTCTATTGCAAACTTTATTTATTTGTTGCCAGGGTAAGGTGATTTTTTTTTCAGTTACAATAATATCTGAAGATATAGGAAAAGAAGCGAGCCAAATGGTGTCTGGTGTACAGAATCCGAAAGAATAAAAAAGGTGTCGATGTTTTTTGGCAAGTTTTTTTGCTCGGGCATCTAGGTCATTGTTAAGAGCTGATTTTTTCTTTGTAGAAGTGCTTGAATCTAGTTTGTATTTGTAGCCAAATATCTGAGCGATGTGGGTGTGTTCGATGTTGTTTGTGCTTGTATCTGAACAAATGTTAGCCGCTAATAGTGGAAATTCTGCAAAATTAGGCTCGTATTTAACAGTCTGAGCGTAGATGTCACTGCAAGACAAAAAATAAGTTATAAATATAAGAGTTTTACTTCTGTATATATGAGCACTGCTTCTATTTATAAAAGCGCTGCTACTTTCTATAAAAGCACTGCTACTATTTATAAAAGCACAGCTTTTAAGAAATCTCTTTTTCATACGCTTTAAAAATCGTCTGCAGCTGCATGTTGGAAGTTCCTTCATAGAGCTTACCTATCTTGGCATCACGGTAGAATTTCTCGGCAGGGAATTCTTTAATAAAGCCGTAGCCGCCAAATATTTCAAGCGATAGACTTGCCACTCGTTCTGCAACTTGTGAACAATGATATTTGGTAATTGCAGCTTCTTTGAGGAAATCTTCTCCTGCATCTTTTTTCCGTGCAGCGTTGTACATCGATAAGCGTGCAGTTTCAATGTCGATAGCCATCTCCGCTAATTGAAACTGAATTCCTTGGAATTGATTGATAGCCTTGCCAAACTGACTACGTTCGCGGGCATATTTAAATGCAGCATTAAATGCGCCTTGTGCCAGTCCTAACATTTGCGCAGCAATGCCTATGCGTCCTTCGTTCAAAGTTTCGATGGCTATTTTGTAGCCTATTCCGACATCTCCCAGAATGTGACTCTTAGGTACTTTTACTTTATCTAAAATAACTTCACAGGTCGATGAAGCTCTAATGCCCAGTTTTTTCTCTTTTTTGCCTATAGAAAAACCTGGCATATCTCTCTCGACTATAAATGCAGTGATGCCTTTGTAGCCAGCGCTAGGGTTTGCATTAGTGAAGACACAAAATATTTCGGCTTCTTTGGCATTTGTAATGAAGATTTTTTTTCCTTCAAGAATGTAATGATCTCCATCCTCGGTAGCTTTTGTTTTTAGAGCGAAGGCATCAGAGCCGGAATTAGCTTCTGTGAGACAGTAGGCACCGACTTTTTTTGTAGCAAGTTGAGGAAAGTACTTTTCCTGTTGAGCAGGAGAGGCCCAGCGCTTAAAAATATTATTCACTAAGGTGTTTTGCACATCTACGAGTACCCCTATTGCAGGGTCAACCATAGATATAGCTTCCACTGCTAAACAAGCCATAAAAAAACTACCATCAGAGCCGCCGAATTTGCTTGGGACTTCTATACCCATAAGACCCATTTCGAAGAGCTCGGGTAATAGATCACGATTAAGCTCTTCGCGCTCGTCCATAGATTCGACAAGAGGCGCTATTTTAGCCTTCGCGAAGCGTTCTATTTCTTGTTTAAAAAGTTTTTCATTTTCACTGATACTGGTGAGGGCTGCTGGGTTCATGTTATTTTTCCTATTTAGAAAAAGCGTACTTTTGTAATAATTACGATTTTGACCAAACTATCAATTGACCGAGGCGGCTCGGTTTTTCTTAAATTTAGGTCGGGGAAGGGGAATTTGCAACTGAGAAGCATCTTTCCAGGCGCTAAAAATCTTTTCTTTGATCAATTCTAGCTCTTTAAACATTTGGATTAAGGTGATGATCTCGGATGGAGTTGTCTTTGTTCTCTTCTGATTTTGAGAGTGAGGCCGTTTTTTGTCCGTCTTTTCTTCGGAGTTTATGCTTTCATATAGCTCAATAATTTCCTCAGCTTTATCGATATAATCACTTTGTAGAGCTTGCACGCGATTCAGCATAGGCCCCTTGTGAATGGGAAGAGCGATATTGCGCAGAAGGTAGTTTAAGTCTTCAATAGGATTTGAAGTCCGAGGAAGATAAAGTTGAGCGGGGCTGAGTCCATCTCGATTGGAATCAGTTTTAGAATGCAGCACACCTAAGGTAGAAACAGCCATGTGATTGGCTTGGTTGACAAGAGCTTTAGTATGCTGAAATTCGATCTGGTCGAACTGATTATGGCTGTGTGTTATAGATTCTTTTAAATTTTTAATATGCTGCAGAGTAGAGTGAATATTACGTTCATCGATGCGAAAATCATCATTGAGTCCGGTATTCTCGAATTTGAATCTAATAAGATTGAGCCACATTTGTTTGTTCGCGCACCGTAAAAATAATTCGATATAACTCTGCAACTGCCTTCCGAGTTCGCCAGCCCAATGGAGTATGTAGCGGCCTCTACCGGAAATTAAATTTTTTCGTTCAGAAAGAGAAATAAGCTTTTCAATGAGCTCAAATGTTTCTTTGCTGTTATTTTCCAATTGCATAAGAGCCTTGACCAAAACTTGGTCATTTTGTTCAACGCTATGTGCGATTAAAGATTCAAAGTGGGCGATTTTCGCTTCTATTTCCTGTAATTCTTTGTCCCAATCACTTTGGTGCATAGATGTTCCTTAGCGAAAATGTCGCGGTGATTTTTTATTCGTTTTTGAAAAGATTTCTTGGCGAATGCTTTCTAATTTTGTTTCTAGATGCATGGACATTCTATTTTGCTGTTCAGTGAGGGCGAGGATGGGATTGCTCACAAGGTTTTTCAATTCGGAAACCGGCTGATTTTCAATTTCTTCTCTTAGCAAAACAGCTTGCATAGGACGCGAAGCGGTATTGAACCCCAACAGTTCATTGGTTTTAAAGGCAGCTAAATTCTTAAGTTCAGACAAAGACTTAATTTTACTTGAAATGACAGTGTGTAATTTTTGTATGTAACTTCCGATATCTTTTACGTGGAAAGAAACAAAATTGTACAAAGTTTGTTTTTTCAATAGAAGCAAATAAAGGCTGTCGAGTTTTTTGAGATCATATTCTAATGTTCCACGCATGGTGCGCATCTGCCGCATAAAACGATGGATAAAAGAGAGTCGAAATACTAAAAAAAATTGGCTTTGGCCTTCAAGTGCAGAGTTCTGCCAGTCGATCACTTTTAGAATTTGTTTTTTAATGCGCTCGATAACGTCGTTGTTGTGAATAAAAAATCGAGTGAGCACAATTTTTTCGCTGGCGTTGCAACTACTCAAATTTGGCAGGGAAAAATTCGAAACGAGTTTTTGTTTTTGAAATTGCATGCGGCTTTTATTTTCTAGCTGCTGGACACGAGAGCGCAAGTGGCTGATTTTTTCGAGGCGCCTTATTGTGCTTTGTCTCTCCTTTCCTTTTGGCAGCGTAGAGTCTTCATTTAAGACGAGTTCCAAGGCATTTAGCTGCAAATCTATGTTGGTAATGTGCTGAAGGAAATTAGTCGAGGTATTCAATTCCATGTTAGAAAACACCATTTTTTGAGGTTTGAATTTGCTGTGAGAGAAAAAAATTCAATATGTTTGATAAAAATCCTCTTTTTATTTTCCCATTTCCGCGGTTGTGAGTAAATTAGAGGCCAGATTGTGTAGGGACATTTCTTTAAAAAGGATAAAAAAAATGACTATAGTCCAGTCGAAGCCTTTGGTTGAAGTTATGTCTGGTCGTAAGTCAGACCGTTATCCAGTTTGGTTTATGCGCCAGGCTGGCCGTTATTTGCCAGAATATCGCGAAGTGCGAAGTAAGGTGTCGTTTCTTGAGCTTTGCCAAAGTCCAAAGCTGGCAGCTGAAGTCACTATACAGCCGCTCAGACGCTACGACCTCGATGCGGCAATAATATTTTCTGATATTTTAGTCCCTTGCACTGCTCTTGGAATGGACTTTTCTATAGATAGTGGGCATGGGCCGCATCTAGCTCCCGTGACACGCTCTGAGAAAGATTTATTAAGTCTGAATACCGACCCCGATGTTGAAAAAACACTGGGTTATGTCGGCGAAGCCATCGAATTTTGCAGAAAGCAGCTGGGTCCGCGGCAGGCAATGATTGGTTTTGCGGGCGCTCCTTTTACGGTCGCGAGTTATATGATTGAGGGCGGGCCGAGCAAAAATTTTACTGAAGTCAAGCGCTTGATTTTTCAACAACCTGAATTATTTCAAAAGATTTTGCAGGTTCTTAATCACGTCACTTTTAAATATCTCGCGATGCAAAAAAAGGCGGGCGCAGATGTGCTCATGCTTTTTGATTCATGGGCAGCTCAGCTGAGCGGTGAAGACTATAAAAAACATGTATTTCCTCAGACCGCAGATTTGTTGAAACGGCTTCGGTCATTAGCCTGTCCGATAGTGTATTATCCAGGTCAAGGCTCACATTTGCTGCATGAATTAAGCGGTCTTTCTGTCGATGTGATTTCAGTAGATTGGCGAGTTAATCTTGGCTTGGCGCATCAAATACTAGAAAAAATTATTCCGACTTGTGCACTACAAGGAAATTTAGATCCGCAATATTTAATTGCAGATGAAGCCTTTGTTAGAGAAAAAACCCGTGCAGTATTGATGGCAGCAAAAGCGACAGGACGCTCCCATGTGTTTAATGTCGGGCACGGGCTCTTGCCACATACGCCTGAAAAAGCTTTGAGTTGGGTGATTGATGAGATTAGGGCTTGGAAGATATAAAGAGATATGGAGCCACTATGTTTATGAAAAGCGCACATTTATACGATACCATCTACAGAAGCTTTAAAGACTATCGACAAGAAGCGGAAAAGGTAAAAAGCCTGATAACCAAGCTAAAACCAAACGCCAAAACTGTTCTCGACGTTGCTTGTGGCACGGGTGAGCACAATCTCTATTTGAAAGACAAATATCAAATCGATGGTATTGATCTGAATGAGGAGTTCTTGCAACTTGCTCGAGGTAAGAACCCGAAAGGCGAATATTTTGTAGTTGATATGGCGGCTTTTGAACTTCGTAAAAAATATGATGTGGTAGTCTGTCTTTTTAGTTCTATTGGCTACGTAAAGACGCTTGAAAATGTAAAACTAGCAATCAAAAATTTTGCAGCACATTTGAATCCCGGTGGAATTATTATCGTGGAACCTTGGTTTCGACCCGAGCAATGGATAGTTGGAAGAACTCCACATATGGTTATTGTCGATACACCGGAATTAAAAGTGTGCCGGATGAACTCCAGCGAAGTAGATGGGCGCTTATCGCTTATGACTTTCCACTATCTCGTCGGCAACCAAGATGGTGTCAATCATTTTACAGAAAAACACGAGTTAGGATTGTTTACGATTGAAGAAATGCAAGACGCGTTTTTGTCTGCTGGTTTGAAAGTGGAATACGATCCGGAAGGCTTGTTTGGTAGAGGTTTATATGTAGGAAGCCACTTAAAATAAGTGGCTTCGATTAAATGACTTCAAGCATTCATTGAAGTCATTTTTGAAAATCTAATAGTTGCCAGCTGTTTTTTATTAAAATCAAAATTATTTAAAAAAATTTAGGAGTCTTAAAAAAGTACACGCTCGAAAATATTTTTTGCTATTAACAGCCTTGACAAAAAAAGATCAAATATTATTCTTCCATTTAAATTTAGCACTCAAACTAATTTAAGTTTATGACAACAAGGAGGAAGCCATGAACTCATTTAAATTAAGTCAAGGTGCCGAAAATTCTACTTACGCTGAGAATTCCCAAAACAGCACCTACAACCAATTCATTCAAAGTATTGCAAAAACTCAACAAACACAGCTCTATGATCTTCCAATTTATCTCTCACCACTTGAACAACAATACTGGCTGGAGCAATTAGATTCACAGTTTCATTTTGTGAGACTATTAAAAGCCTCTAAAGAACAATAAATAGAATTTATTGTTGAATTACTGTGAAAATAAAGCAGCTCCAGCTTGGCGGTTTGTCAGTAGGGAGTAGGGCCATAAGTAGTTGTTTAGGGTTTAAGCTCACTTAAACGACTACTTTTTATATACGCCGCTTGCCACAGTCAATTTGCAAGCAGTGCTTGCCTTAAAATACAAATTAATTTCATAGAGTCCGGCATCTAAAGTTCCTAAATCAACATTCAAATTGCGTTCTATAGTTTCACTCACACTGGTAATTGGTCGATCGCTATCTGTGAGATCAATTACGGATAGCATTGCTATACTAACTTCCCCATTATTCGGGCAATCGACTATATAGTCAGTAATTTTCAAAAGCACTGATTCGGAGCTTGCAAGGCTAAAATTACCTTTCACTTCAAAAACATGAGACATTTCTTCCGGAGTTACTGGGAAGCTGTCTTTTTTGAGCACATCTACAACAATGACTGGCGCACCTAGCTCATAGTTAACTTCAATCTTGTTTGGGTTGCTAGGGGTGGGTATCTGATCTTGAGAGTTTGGGTCTTTGTTTGACCCTGAGCTTGAGCAATTGCCTATAAAGATCGAAGAAATCAGCATTGTAATAGTCAATAGTACAGTTCTGTTCATTTTGTCTCCAATTCAGATTTATAAAAGTTAATGTTCTAAACTATTTTATTTACCAAAAATGATACGCGCTTTCATTTTGGTGAGCACAGATGCAATCTAGCTTTTGTATTGAGATTCACCAGAGCATAAATCAAATTTCGTTAATTAGTGTTCGGCACTGTTCGGTTAGAATTAAAATGAAAGTGTTCGGCAGAATTATCGCGAGACATTTTTGTTTGTAAGGAGAAAAGCTGACAAATAATTTGGACAAGGATAAGTGATTCTATGAGGTTTGCAGAGCGTTTACGAATGTGGAATTGTAGAACACTTACAAAACATTCAGTTTAATCATCTAGTATGATTAATATATTAAGGCTTATTCAAGTTCATAATAGTTAACTGCGATTGGTATCATATTCTTATCAGAAGAATTACAATTTCACGAGGGAGTTTACAATGAAGGTCAAATCTCAAGAAAAAGCAGGGCGGGGAAAAACAGGAAATTGCAACAATCCTCTTTATGTACCCAAGTAGGCATGTAGGAATTGCTTTTCCATGTATACAACTTATTGTATACATGGAAAAATTCGGTCAATTTGGAAATAATTTCCTAGCCTGCTTTTCGGCTTCTGTGCTTTTTTTTCGATGTTGAAAATTAATCGTAGTTCTTTTCCAATACTAGGTTGAAGCGTTGGACAATTGCTATCTAACCAGTCAAATGATAAATTACCAGTAAATAATTTAACAATATGAAAATTCCAGTAATGAGGTAAGGGTGCTATGAGATTTTTTCATCTATGTACATTATGCGTCATCATTTTTTCGAGCATTTTTGCATGTAAGTCAACTTCAAATGCCTCTAGTAAGGCGAAGGGGATTGAAGAAATCAGTAGTGCTGAGCTTGTTGAAATGAAAACCGGATCATTTATCATAGAGGATAAAAACCGGAATTTATCGGCAAATATTTCTTATTTATTAAAGATCTTCAAACGAAAATCTGAAAGTGGAGTCGAAACCTTCGAAGGTTTGTGGTCAAGTAACATTTTGAATAGTAATTGGGGCGATGCTCTTAAGCCTGACAAAGATCATAAGTTAGTTGTGATTAGCAAACTTCCTGAATGGGTCGATCTTTGGCCAAAAGATCTATTGGAACTAGAAGGTTTGCAATTCGTTAGTGAAAATTCTGATTTCGGTGCCGATGGCCCTATTAATAATATCTTTATTTCTTTGGCGAGTTTGGAGCGAACTTCAGATATTGAAAATATTTTTTACTATAATTTTCGAGCGGAGCTTGTATCTAAATTCGACCAAGTGGTTAAAGATTTGAACGTAGAATTGGCAGAATTTGGTTCCGAATTGATTGATAAAAGGAAAGTCGGGAAACTAATAGGATCTGTAGGAATGAGTTACGTACGTGATGTAGAAGCTGAATATTTTTTAAGAATATACAAAAAACCAGATAGCGAGGAGTATTCTGGTATTTTACACATAGAAACAACAAATATGTTGTTTCCACTTACGGATCGCCCCTTTGTATCGCGTGGGGTTTTATCTGGGAGATTTGAAGAAGAATGTCAGTGTATAACGTTAAAGGGGCCTAGAGGTCTAGAAGTTAAATTTGAAAAGAGCACAATGGGTGCAGGAGATGCGGGACTAGACAAGATTATATTTATTGAAGATCCACCTATGTTTACTTTTTACCCCGACCAGGGACCAGAAATTAATTGAGCGCTTTCAAGGGGAAATGTGAGATTGTGCAAGCCAAGACATAGGTCCTTCGCCTTCGGCTCAGGATGACGCATAGGTCCTTCGCATTCGCTCAGGATGACCGCGGGTTCGGCTCAGGATGACCGCGGGTTCGGTTCAGGATGACGCATAGGTCCTTCGCCTTCGGCTCAGGATGACCGCGGGTCCGGCTCAGGATGACCGCGGGTTCGGTTCAGGATGACGCATAGGTCCTTCGCCTTCGGCTCAGGATGACCGCGGGTCCGGCTCAGGATGACCGCGGGTTCGGTTCAGGATGGCACATTTAAATCGGGTGCTGTTCAATTTCAGAGTTTGATTTCAACAAAGTTTCAATTTCATTATTCAACTCTGCGATGACTGTTTTTGCGCTGTCAGGCAGATCGGGAATTTGCCCTGCCAAAATAATTTGTGCTCGTGCGTTCTCAGCTTGGTTCATGCCAAGATAAGCTTGTGCACAATGCAAATGCAATTGCCACGGTAATTGTTTGCCGGCGCTTTTTGCGCGCCAGATTAATGCGGGGATTTCTGCGTATTCTGAGGCGGCTCCTAAAACGGCGCTGTATTCTACGAGAAAAGCCGGATCGAGCTCTCCACTATCAAAGAGCTGCTTAAATACAAACACGCGTTCTTGGTTATTCAGATGTTCGTTTTGTGACATCCAAAGTGATAGTCCCATCCAAGAGTCTAGGCCTTCAGATTTTGTTTTAATGTGGTCTAAAAATTCAGCTGTGTTTTCGCTGAAAGTGATTTCTGCGTAGATTTGCCAGAGGCGAAAATTATTTTTATCAACTTTCAATCCCGCGTCGCACCAGGCCAATGCAGCTTCAAAATTATTCTGTTGCATAGTAATAAGAGCTGCGTTGACATAAGGCGCGGGCTCTTCCGGCAAAATTTTTTGTGCTGAAGCGAAAAACTCAAGTGCCCTTACATGTTCGCCCATTAACATGTGGGCGATGCCTAATGCAAAGATACCTTGAAAATCAGTTTCGTCCCACAAAGCAAGATGGCTTTCGTAGATTTTTATCGAAAGTTGTGGAAGATCCATCGCGACAAGTTCATCGACTAATTGCGTCAGCTGTGCGGATGAAGTCGGATTAGTTTGTTCGCAAAAGTGAGAAAAAAAATCGATAAAATTTAAACGAAGCTGGCTCGAGATATCCAGAACTTGGTCGCCGCTGTAATATTGCTCAGGCAGCATAATATAAGAACGGACAGTTTTGCCCATCGGATAGCCGGCTATTTTTAAAAGAGCTTCAGAAACGTTTGGCGTATTCATAGAATTGCTGTCCTTATCCAATATCTGCTGAGCCTCTTACCTTAATATGCAGCTCTCGTAAAGCGTCAGCTGAAGCTGGAGAAGGCGACTCTGTCATTAAACAGGTGGCTTTTTGTGTTTTTGGAAAGGCAATGACATCTCGAATTGCATCGCAACCCGTTATAATCATAGCCAGACGATCCACACCGAAGGCCATGCCGCCATGCGGCGGCGCGCCAAATTGTAATGCGTCGAGGAGAAAGCCGAATTTATCTCGAGCCTCTTGATCGGTCAAACCTATCGTCGAAAAAAGTTGCTTTTGCAGTTCTTGATTGTGAATACGTATCGACCCGCCAGCAACCTCATTACCATTAAGCACTAAATCGTAGGCAGCAGCGCGCACTTTTTCTGGCTCGCGATTGAGTAGAGGAATGTCTTCGGGCAGCGGCATGGTAAAAGGATGATGGCGCGCTACAAAGCGACCAGTTTGTGGAACTTTCTCGAGTAAAGGAAAATCCGTGATCCATAAGAGTTTAAACTCATCGGTCTTCATCAACTTCAAGCGGCGGCCGAGTTCTAAACGAACTTCACTTAAATAAGCTTTTGTCGTTTCGTAAGGCCCGGCACCGAAAAATACTAAATCTCCGACTTTTAATTTAAGGGCGCTGTTAATTTCGCTCTGAGCCTTAGCATCAAAGAATTTAGCGATCGGAGATTGCCAGGTCTGGGCTCCGCCCTCTTCGGTCATTTTTAGCCATGCAAGACCCTTTGCACCGTGCTGCTTAGCAACTTCGGTAATTTCGTCGATTGCTTTTCGGCTTAAGTTTTCTGCTTGTCCACTTACGACAATGGCGTTGACGATCCCGCCCAGATCCAAGGCCTCGCGGAATACGCGGAACTCGGTCTTTGCCACAATGCTGCTTAAGTTTTGAAGTTTTAAATCAAAGCGCAAATCTGGCTTGTCGTTGCCGTAGTTTTCCATTGCAACATCAAAAGTCATGCGTGGTAAGGGAAACGCAACTTGTTTTAATCCATATTCGTTAAAGGCATTTTGCACGACACGCTCGAACACGGACATCAACATTTGTTGGTTTACAAAAGACATCTCGCAATCGAGCTGGGTAAATTCAGGCTGGCGGTCGGCGCGTAGATCCTCGTCACGAAAGCACTTAACTAACTGATAATAGCGATCAAATCCAGAAATCATCAATACCTGTTTAAAGAGCTGCGGGCTTTGCGGCAGGGCATAAAACTGCCCTGGATGAACCCTCGACGGTACGAGAAATTCTCGAGCGCCCTCTGGAGTCGACTTGTAAAGATAGGGGGTTTCGATCTCGAGGAAGTTTTCAGCTTCCAACGCGCGCCTCATACAGCGCACAAAACGAATGCGGTCGAGCAAGATTTGTTTTTGTTTCGGGCGGCGCAAATCTAAATAACGGTATTTAAGGCGTAAGCTGTCCGATGCGTCGGCACCTTCACTTATTTGAAAGGGAAGAGTTTCTGACTTATTTAACAACTGCATCTCTTCAACGATGACCTCTAATATGCCCGTCGAAAGGTCTTTATTGATCATGCCTTCAGGGCGTAAGCGGACTTTGCCCCTAACGGCTATAACAAACTCCTGGCGGAGCTGCTCGCCAACACTGAGTAAGTCTTTACTCTGTGCTGTGTCTAAGACGACTTGCGTCAGTCCAAAACGATCGCGTAAATCGATAAATATGACCTGACCGTGATCTCGACGCTTGTGAACCCAGCCCATCAAAGTCACAGTTGTATTTGCATGTGATGCATTCAGCTCACCGCAGTTGTGGGTTCTTTGCCACTCCAACAGTCCCAATTGATTCATTTCAGAGCCTCGAGTTAAAAATTGAAAATTTTTGAAAGGTCATGCTAAAAGGCCGACCCATAAAAATTATCCTAGCCTCCGAGAAAAAACAATCCATTGTTTGCTGAATTTGTATTATAAAAGCGGAGCAATGCTGTATAATAACGTGGCTTGTAAAGCCAATCTTTACATTTTAAGGCAAAAAAGAATTTACCTTAACCAAGGTGGTAACTAAAGTGCTAGAAAATATTTCAGAGCTTAATAAAAAAATTACCGAAGAGCTTAAAACTCAATACCCAAACAGAGAATTTAAACTTTCTTCGTCCTTGGCTCATTTAAATGATCAAAATGTTCTCGAAGTTGATGCAGATATGATGAGCCAAGTATTTGCAGTCTTGAAAAAAAACTACCCATTTTTAATGGACGTATGCGCGGTTGATTATCCTAACAGAGCTAAGCGTTTTGATGTCGTTTATCACTTAGCGGATCCAGAAAAAAAGGAGCGCTTGCGGGTAAAAGCTCAGCTTGGTGATGGTGAATCTATAGATAGCGTCACGCCTCATTACAAGTCGGCAAATTGGTTTGAAAGAGAAGCCTATGATCTTTTAGGTGTGAAATTTAAGAACCACCCTAATTTGCGCCGAATTTTATGCCACGAAGACTTTGTTGGTCACCCTCTGAGAAAAGAATATCCTGCGACAAAAAATCAAACTCTCCTTACTCCAATTGATCATACTTTTAAAAAAGATCGAGAAAGAATGTTGGCAGAACAAGAAGATCATCTTTCTGACCGCATTTGGATAAATATTGGCCCGGCGCATCCTGCAACCCATGGTACCTTACGATTTATGGCAGTGCTGTCGGGTGAAACGATTGAGAAAGTTGATGTCGAAATAGGTTATTTACATCGCTGTTTCGAAAAAATGTGTGAGAATCACAACTACAATCAAATAATCCCCTATACTGATCGCTTAAATTATTGTTCTGCACCCATTAACAACAACGTGTGGTGTCGTACAATAGAAAATTTAATCGGCATCACCGCGCCTCCCCGCGCACAAGTTATAAGAGTCATTCTTGATGAATTTGCGCGTATCATCGATCACTTTGTTTGCACGATTACAAACATTCTAGACATTGGTGCGATGACGAATTTCTGGCTAGGCTTTCAAGCACGCGAAGCTGTTTATGATTTATTTGAAAAGCTTTGTGGTGCTCGGCTTACTGTTTCTCTAGCGAGAATTGGTGGTCTGGGTTTTGATTTGCCAGATGGTTGGGTGCAGCAGGCCCGCGACACGGTGAAAATAATTTTACAAGCCAGAGATGAAGTTGATCGTTTGTGCACAAAAAATCGCATTATCGTAAAACGCATGTCTGGAATTGCAGCCATAAGCCAACAAGATGCAATTAACTGGGGATTTACTGGACCATGTTTGCGAGCAACTGGTGTGGCACGAGATTTGAGAGTCGATGCGCCGTATTCAATGTACGATCAATTTGATTTTGATATTCCCGTCGGCCATCGCGGTGATAGTTATGATCGTTATATGGTGAGAATGGAAGAAATTATTCAATCTTGTCGCATTATCGAACAAGCGTTAGATCAAATCCCGAGTGGCCCTATCACTGTGGAAGATCCAAGAATCGCTTTCCCCTCTAAACAAAATGTTTATGGTAATATCGAAGGTTTGATGAACCAATTTATGTTGGTGATTAATGGTGTGCAACCACCTGCGGGTGAAGTTTATGGCTACGGCGAAGGTGCAAACGGCGAGTTAGGTTTCTATGTTGTTAGCGACGGCAGCGGCGTACCGTATCGGGTAAAGTGTCGTCCGCCTTGTTTCGCAATTTTTCAAGCTTTTCCAGGAATGATTCAGGGCCACATGATAGCAGACGTTATAGCGGCTTTGGGATCAATTAATATTATTGCTGGTGAGTTAGACCGATAGATTTTGTTTTTTAAAAAGGAATTTTTTAAATCATGGCTCTATTTTCTGCGGAAATAAAATTAAAAATCGAAGCACTGCTTGGGCGTTATGAAACGCGACGCTCCGCGATTTTACCTATATTGCACGTGATTCAAGATGAATATGGCTGGATACAGCCTGAGCATTTCGATGCCTTGCATAAAGACTATGACTTAGATCGCGTGCAGGTTTATGAGGTTGCGACTTTTTATTCTATGTATCGACTCAAAGAGCCCAAGCCTTATCGCATCTTGTTTTGCGATAACATTGTGTGTCACATGATGGGCGCAAAATCAGCGATGGCGACGATTGAGAAAAAGCTCGAAGCTTTTAAGGTCAAAACTGGTCAAGAAGCACCATTTAGTCTCGATGGGGTTCCTTGCTTGGGAGTCTGCGATGGCGCTCCTGCTATGCTGGTTAACAAAGATCGTTACCTTTGTGTCAGCGATGAAAAGAAAATTGACGAAATACTCGCGAAGTACTCAGGTTTATAGTCTTCGATTAGCAAGTAGATTTTAAGGAAAAGCTTTATGCCGAATACGACAGAAAAAGTGAAAATTTTAACCGCCTTTGAAGGTGTGCCAAACAGTCGAGCACTGGCAACTTACCGTGCGGCTGGCGGTTACAAAGCGTTAGAAAAAGCATTAA
Source organism: Oligoflexales bacterium (assembly GCA_018060885.1). GTDB lineage: Bacteria > Bdellovibrionota_B > Oligoflexia > Oligoflexales > JAGOVF01 > JAGOVF01. The sequence continues at coordinate 23,527 of JAGOVF010000007.1, forward strand.
AAATGGAAGCAGCTGAAATCATCACTACGGTAAAAGATTCAGGCTTAAGAGGTCGTGGCGGTGCGGGCTTCCCGACTGGTTTAAAATGGAGTTTTGTTCCGAAAAACATTACGGGTCCAAAATATTTAATTTGTAACAATGATGAAGGTGAGCCAGGGACTTTTAAGGATCGCTATATTTGCGAAATAAGTCCGCATATGTTGGTTGAAGGAATGGTCATCGCAGCTCGTGCTTTTGGTGCTTCTAAGGGCTATATATACACGCGTTGTGAATTTTACGAGGAGATCGCTTGGCTAGAAACAGCCATTGCTGAAGCATATCAAGCTGGCTTTCTTGGAAAAAATATTTTGGGATCTGGATTTGAATTTGATTTAGACCACTATACCGGCGCTGGTGCATATATATGTGGAGAAGAGACGGGTCTTATATCTTCATTAGAAGGTAAAAAGGGTCAACCAAAATTAAAGCCGCCTTTTCCGGCAATTGAAGGCTATTTGGGACGCCCGACGGTAGTCAATAACACCGAGACTTTAGCGGCAGTTCCGTGGATCATCAATAACGGTGCGGCGGCTTATAAAGCAATAGGAACTGAAAAGAGTCCGGGCACTAAGCTCTTTTGTATTTCTGGGCCGGTTAAGAAACCCGGAGTTTATGAATTACCCCTTGGTTATAGCTTTAAAAAATTTTTATACGAAGATGCTGGCGGAATGTTACCTGGGCGGGAACTTAAAGCTTGTATTCCTGGTGGAGCTTCAGCGCCAATTTTACTTCCCCAAGAGCTAGAAACTTTGACGATGGATTACGAGTCTATAGCGGGGGCTGGTAGTATGCTTGGTTCCGGTGCCGTCATGATTATTGATCAAACCCAAAGTATGGTAGATCTACTAGATATTGTCACAAAATTCTTCCATCATGAGAGTTGCGGTCAATGCACACCTTGTCGCGAAGGTACAGGCTGGCTAGCAAATATTATGAATGGAATTAAACACGGCGAAGGTCAAGATTCTGATCTTGATCGGATTTATAATATTGCGACACATATGTCTGGCAAGACAATTTGCGCTTTATCTGAAGCTGCGGCTGGGCCTTCAAAATCTATTGTGACTAAATTTGGCGAAGAATTTCGCCAATATATTCGGCAAAAAAATCACGCATAATTGGCTATATAATGGACTGGGGCATGAGGCATAAAATTTTATGAGCGAAACTACTAAAGAAACGGTTACATTTACTCTCAACAATAAAGCAGTGACAGTTCCGCGCGGCTGGACGGTGATGCAAACCGCAAAGCGAGAGGGCGTCGAAATTCCGCATTTTTGCTGGCATCCGGGTTTGAGTATTGCCGGAGTGTGCCGCTTTTGCATGGTTAAAGTTGAAGGTCGGCCAAAATTAGAAATCGCCTGCAATCTGACTGCAACTGATGGCATGATTGTTAGCACTGAGACTGAAGAAGTGAAACATGCGCACAAGTGGGCATTGGAGTTTCACTTAGCAAATCACCCCTTAGATTGCCCAATTTGTGATCAAGCTGGCGAGTGCGGTCTGCAAGACTATTATATGGCAGTAGGAAAATATCAGAGCCAGATGACTCGGCCAAAAGTTTTAAAACCAAAAGCACTATCGGTTGGCGGTGACTTGGTGCTTGATACAGAGCGCTGTATTTTATGTTCGCGCTGCGTGCGTTTTGAAGAAGAAGTTACTAAAACAAACGGTTTAGGTATTTTTGATCGGGGTGATCGCGCGACGATTGGAATCTATGAAGATAAAAAAATAACGCATAATTATACGGCTAACTTGGTAGATATTTGTCCCGTAGGTGCTTTTACTTCGAAGGATTTCCGCTTTAAACAAAGGGTCTGGTTTCTTGATGAAAAAGATGCCACTTGCATCGGCTGTTCGACGGGTTGTCAGGTCAAGGTTTATGGCAAGAGCCAAACTCGCCAATATTACCGCATAAAACCAAGGGAGTCGGAAGTAAACGGCCATTGGATGTGCGATAAAGGGCGTAAGACTTATTTGCACTTAGCTCCAGCCGAGCGCCAACGCAGCGCATATATGTTAGCTGCGGATGCAACGAAAATGGAAAAAGTAGAAGCACGAGATCTTATTAAAAATCTTGCTGAAGTTCTTAATAAATCAGCTCAAAGCGATGTTGCATTGTTAGTTAGTCCATCCTATACCACAGAGGAGTTGGATTCTTTATTCGGCTATTTTGCGAAAGAAAAAGGCATTAAAAATATATACCAGTGGCGTGATGGGAATGAGCGTCGCGAAGATTTCGACGGACTGCTCTATCGCGGTGATCACAATCCGAATACGATGGGGATGCAGCGAGTCTTAGAAAAGTACGGATTTAGCCAAGAGGTTAAAAATGGTTTTTCCGATTGTTTGGCAAAATCGCCACGGGTGTTGATTGTACTTGCCCCAGAAATTGATGAAGCAATTCCGCAAGTAAAAAATGAGCTCAGTCAGTTGTTGCAACTGCCTTTTGTGTCTTTATGGACAAGCCGCAGCAGTCATAGTGAAGTAGGGAAATTTAAACAAGTTCTACCACTCAAAGCGTTTGCGGAAAAAAGAGGAAGCTTGTTGAATTATCAGGGCAGAGAAGGTTTGTTGGCCGATCCGTTTTTACCAATCAATGATCAAGTCCTAGGCGTAGAAGAAGTGATTGCGCAATTAAGAGCTAACAGCGCTAAGAGCTAACAAAGTTAAAAGCAAATAAATGATTTTGGTGATTTTTTACAGCGAGCGATCACGTTAGAGAAGGAATTTTAAATTATGGCGATTAAACAAGTCAGTCTTCCCCCTCAGGATAAAAATATTTTGGCCCTTGCTTGGGGCTACATCACAACCATTATGAGTGGGATGTTGCAAACGCAAAATGTTTTTTTCAAACAATTATTGGGTTTAGAAAAAACCAATACCTTAGAATGGCCGGAAGAACAGCCGACTTACGGCGATCGCTTTAAAGGCAAACATTTTTTGACAAAACGCGAAGACGGGCAAGTGCGTTGTACGGCGTGTTTTTTATGCGCGACGAATTGTCCGGCACAGTGCATCCACATAGAAGCTGGTCAACATCCAGATAATGAGATTGAAAAATTCCCCGTGCGTTTTGAGATTGATATCTTGCGCTGTGTTTTTTGTGGATATTGTGAAGAGGCTTGTCCCGTCGATGCTATTCGCTTAGGCCCCGAATATGCGATGGTCGGAACTGATGGTGATAAGTGGGTTTACACTAAAGACCAATTGGTTGCGAGAACAGAGCTTAAAGCTGGTATTGAGAGTATAAAAGAAGAAAATGCCAAACATTCGACCATAGAACATGAAGGTTTACCGCAAGGTAAAAAGCGGCATGCTGAGTTAACGCATGGATCGCATCCGCATTGACACCATTGAAACGAGTTAATTTATTAAACTCAAAAGCACGCAAGGTGCCCGAGTAAAATATGTTACTGCAGACGGTGTTGCATCGCACAATCAACCAAATGGCACAGTGGTGCCTGAATGAAAAATGAAACTTTAAAGTTCATGATAGTCATTTTGCCATTGGCCATTTCTGGCACAACAACTTTTGCAGTCCCACCATTCACCATCGGCACCTTCAGATTTTGCTTAGCAGCAAACACCCTGGCTTAGGTGTGTGGTTCCGGTTATCACGGCCCGCAAGAGACTTTCACTCCCTAGGTATGGACTCTGCCGTGCGCACAAAAAAAAACAGCCCTGAATCGTCGGGGCTGTTTAATTAATTAAAATTGTAAACAGTCAAGTGGTATTTATCTGTCGTCAGCTAAAGGGTTGCGAACAACGCCTTCGAATAATGTAACTTTGTTTGCTTCATCACGGATCGCGTATGCGAATGGGCCGTTAATATATAGGAACTTTGGTACTTTTATTGACTCAAGGCCAATACCGCCAACGGTGACTGCAGCTGCTTCGCTACCTTCTTCGTTAACGATGATTTTTGCTTTCTGAAGAATAAAAGAAAGTTTCGCACGTCGATCATCAGTCATTTGAGCTAGAGCACCTTCTTTGAATAGATCGTTGTAAGAGCCGCTTTTGAAGTTGTTTTGGATACCTTCAAGTTTAGTTTCGATTTCGAATTTAGGCATTTTAAATTCATCACATGTATCTGCATAAAACTCTAGATTAAATGCCTCACCACTGACAATGTACATATTGTAAACATCCATGACATCTTTCGATGTATCAACACCTATGACACGTTGTGCGCCAAATTCCTCGCTATTTTTAGTCGTCTCTTCGTTAGCAAATGCGATGTACATCGCATGTGTTTCGCCTTTGTAAGGCAAGCGAATAACAGTCACATTGTTTGTTCGCAGCGCCTCAGAAAAACCATTTTCAACATCGACATTGAACTTAGTCATCATCGGTACTTGAACTTCCGTGACACCTTCAGCTGCTTTAGAAGTTGCTTTGAATGTTGCATCTTTAGTATTTGCATTTTCAAATTTTTCTTTCCAAGCTCCTTTGAAATAAAGAGCATTGACTAAAAGCGCTAAAAGATTTTCATCAATCATGTCTTCTTGAATAACGTCATTGATCAATTCACTCGTATTGTCTGAAATCCACAGGTTAATTTTATTTGCAGTATCAACTGGTGCACCGACATCCATCGTTAATGGCGTCAAACCGCCAAAGTTATCAGAAAGTGATTTTTCGTAACCAGCGAGAAACTTGTATTGGTTGTTGATCCATACATTGTTTGCTGACTGAACTTGAACACCTTCGCTTTTTGTATTTAAAAATGCGCTTTGTTCAGCAGTTTTATCTATGGTTTGACCAAGATAGTTTTCAAGTAACGCTTGGTTCTCAGCAGTATATCCAAAGCCAACAAGCGCTAACAAAGAATCTAGTGACGCAGCAGACCAGACCAAGTTATCGCCTTCAGGCTTGTTTGCTATTTCAAGGTGTAATTCAGCGCGGCTCTTTAATGATAATGGAACAGTATCTATTCCGGCTAAAGTAGTGGTTTCGGGAACCCTTTGGGTTTTGCAAGCAAACAACACATGGCCTAAGACAATAAACACAACAATTCCCAGTCCTTTTTTCATTATTTTCCCCAAGAAAAGTAAGTTAAATCAGATTAAATTATCTGTAAAATTCTACCACGACCACAATGGGAATTCAAAACTCTCAAACATAAAGTCAGGGCCACCGCATTTAATTTTCTAATTTAACTAGGCCGACGGCTTCCATCACTTTGGCTAAATAATGAGGATCACGCGCAGATCTAATGCTTTTAAGGTTTTTACTAGACGCTGGACCCTTTGCTGATGGTGCTTTGTATAGAATATTCATCGCAATGTGTCTTAATACGGCAAAATTTTCTGCAGCATTATTTTTTCGAAGCCTACCTTTATCTTGATTGAATGTGACATTAAAAACGTCGTGTAGAGAATTTTAATCCCTGGCCATTCTTTCAAATTGATAACGCTATTTGCTGGTATTGATTTATTTCTAAGGTGGTTTTAGTTTCGATGTCTAGCTACAATTTCGAAAAATGCCGGTTCTAAACAAACCGGCCTTAGATTTTAAATTCTATTGAATTCAGTTTTGTAGAAAAAAGCTATTGGATTGAAAGACAGCGTCAATTTTCCCTGCAGATCCTTGATTAGCCCAAAGAGCAATTGAATTTGCCTCCTTCGCAATGCCTCTGACTAGTGCGCTGCAGTTTTGGCTGCAGCTGCCACCTTGGCCCCACATGATTTGAACTACGGTGTAGAAGTCTTCTCCACATAGATTGCGAAATCTGCGTATTACGTTGTTAACCGGTCCAATTCTATTTGAACCATCGCCACTCACCTGATTTTGCTCTTGAATCGCTACTCCATCCATACCTGCATCGCACATACGCTTGATGTCAGCATCTGATGTGCGGTCAATATGTCCTCGAATAGGACCCCAAATAAACTTAAAACCGTGTTGCTCTGTCTTTCTTGCAAATTCGATAACGGCGTTTACCTTTTGTTGTGGAGTGGCAAATTCAGAAGCAGGAGTTTTATCTCCTTCCTGGTTATATCCGATCCAATCGATGCCTTTATTTTTAAAAAGTGCATTAGTTTGTTGATGACTTAGATGCCGACCCGCCGCGTTGTGGGAGGAGAAGATCATCATACGAGCAAAGGCCTCGGGTTGGTCGATTTGTTGAACGAACCGGCTGATATTATCTCCTGTACTGCTGAGTTGGGAGTCGGTGGCAAAGCCATAAATAAATATAGGGTATTGTTTGCTTTGCTGGGATATTGCTCCCCAGTTGGAAGCTTGGATTTGAAAATGTTTTGTGGTTAATTCTTTAATTTTGTTGCTTGGCTCATTCATAGTGCAATCTTGAGTTGTATAACTAATATCCATAGGGATTTCAGCCTGCACTGTTTTATCAGGGTGAGATACAACATAAGTTGCAGCTCTTTCTTCATTACCTTCAATCTCACTTTCATAACAAAAGTGGACACCTGCATCTAAAGATTTGTAGGTCTCGGAGAGAACGACGCAGGTGTTGGATTTACAGCGCAATGGGTGGGTTTGAGTCAAATTTTGCAAATGTCGCTGTGCTAGATATGGTCAATGGCAAAGCGACTATCATGAACTTTAAAGTTTCATTTTTCATTCAGGCCCCCTCAGGTTCGAAAGAATTTCTTACCCGATTAGGTACCATGGGATAGCATGAATAATCAATGAGATTTGACTCGGACTATTTTTGTGCTTTATTGCCAAGGAGTTGAACGTCGAGTTCTTCCTACAGGTTGATCGCTCAAGCCTTGTTTTGAAATGTAATAACCTTCGCTTGTTTTAACCCAGTTGCTTTCATCCCAAACTAAAGGATGGTCGCCAAGACTCAAGGTTTCGACCACAGTACCATTCGGTTGATTATGAGCTGTGACACCATCTGCGGTGACATATTTTACTCTGGCTCCCTGCGAACTTTGCGGCACTGTATTGACTTGGTTTACTGGAGCAACTGGAGTGCCATTCATGCCTACTGTGTTGGCCGTAGCATTGTTTATCATCATGTTTTGGCTTGCGGTGTTATTCATAGGAAATTCTTGCGAAGCACCCTCATTAATTCCCATATTTTCCATTAAATCATCGGCAGAGGCGTTGTTGACAAATTCGCCATTGTCTTCAGTAGATTCTTCATTTTCTACTTCGCTGTTTTCCGTTCCTTGGTTTTCCGAATAATTGTTATTTTCCGTTGCGGCTTCTTCTTCACCAGAAGTTTCTAGCTCTTCATCAGTTGGCTCAGTGCTGGAGCAGTTAACTATAAAAAGTCCTGAGAGTAATAATATGCCATAGAGTTTTAAACTTTTTAAATCAGCTATCATCTTAATTTCCCCTTTATCGACATATCCAGTAGTGTTTGATCTGAATAAAGCTCACATCAATGGTTCGACAGACCTTAAGTCGGCTTTTTGTAATTGTGCTTTAATTTTTTCTATGTAATTTCAATACACTAAAGCTGTTATGGCCTGTTTATTTTGGCTTTTTACATTATATTTGTTTTTTGATAGAACTCGCACTTATTGAAGCAGGAGAATTAACAATGATTGAAGAGCAAAACTTCGTTTCTTTTACAAGCGAAGCTCTGGAAATGGCAAAGCAGCTTCAACTTCAACAGGAGCTTGAAGACAAAAAGTCGCTGCGACTTTATATAGATGGCAAAGGTTGCGATGGTTTTTATTATGGGGTTTGTTTTGACAGTAAAATGGACGGTGATAAAATTTTTGACCATCAAGGCATAGAGCTTTTAGTTGATAACGAAGCTTTTGGTTTCGTTGCGGGGTCGTCCATAGAATGGGTCGACGACGAAAGAGGCAAGGGCTTTTTAGTCAATAATCCTCGACACCGTCAGTTCCGGGGGAAGTTTTATAAAAAGTCGGACTGGCAAACTAAAATCATTAAATAATTCAAAGGCGGCTCGCTTTTAATTTATTTGCGAATGAAAGAATCCAGGAATTTGAAGTTTGAAGAAGAAAACTCTGGTGACACATTGAAAAAGAGCGTTAGTTCTTTAATGCGAAAAAATTTCGTCATGCAAGCTAGTTTTGTCTATATCACTTTAGCTTTAATTTCTCTTACTGCAATTCGTTATGGCCAAAAGAACTTAGAGACAATTTTTTCCTTTGATGTTTTTAAAAATGTCGGATCAACAACAATATTAAAGCAAGTGGCATTGGCTGTTGCCTTTCTCATCTTGTTGAGTCAGGCCTTTCAACTCTGGTCAAAAAGCTATCGTGTCACAGTGCAATATTTTTCTCGTGTATTTGGCTCGATGAATTTGCTGACTCTTTTATATTTGGCGATTCTGTCTTCCGTCGCCGAAGAGATGCTGTTTAGAGGTGTTTTGCAACCTTATTTAGGTGTGATCTTGACGAGTCTTATTTTTGGGCTGATGCATATGGGGCCTGGCGGTTTAGGAATCTGGAGTCTATGGGCGCTTATTGCAGGTCTTGTTTTGGGCCTGCTGTTTGATGCGCATCAGAATTTAATTCCTGTCATTATCATACATTTCATTGTGAACTTTTCGTCTTTTGTCATGATTTATTATAAAAATCTGCGCAGGTTTAAAGACGCTGCACAGTTGCAGAATGGGGTGGAAGTGCCGCCTCATTTTCCAAAGTAAATTTAATTTTTTAGGGTCGGTGCGTGTGCGGGCAGGACATTTGCATGTTTGTTTATACCAACCAGAAATTCCACAAAACACTGGTAATATCGGTCGGCTTGTTGCAGCCACCCAGTGTCGCCTACATTTAATTAAACCTTTCGGATTTGGCTTAAGCGATAAGAATTTGCGACGACCGGGTTTAGACTATTGGCCTTTTTTAGATCTCGAAATCCACGATAATTTCGAAAAGCTGCTGGAACGGGTTGAAGGAAAGGTCGCATTTTTTTCGAAGTCTGCACAAAGCCAAAATTATTTGGAAGTCGCGCAGGATACTGAATTGTTGGTGTTTGGTAACGAAACTTCAGGACTGCCACCCACCTTGCATCAGAAATACGCAAAATTTTTCTACCAAATACCAATGTTTCACGTCGGAGTCCGTAGTTTAAATTTAGCAAACGCGGTTTCTGTGGTTTTATACCATCAATTGGTTAAAAAAATCGGAGCAGAGAAATTTGTGCAAACTTCGATAAAGATATGATTTCTAATTTTTTTGGAGAATGTTTTTAAACATGAATAGCAATATCATCCCTCAAACTCCAGATCTACAATGGCTTAATTCATTTGTGCATGAAAGTTTGGTGAAAGCGCCAGGCTATGAATTAGATGCGCCAGATATAAAAATTAAGTTAGATCAAAATGAAAGTCCATGGGACTGGCCTAGTGATTTAAAAGCAGCGATTCTTAAAGAACTTTCAAATGCTGCGTGGAATCGTTATCCGCAGCCTTTCCCAATAGAACTACAAAGGATGGTGGCTAAGCATGTTGGTGTTGCGCCAGAAAATATTTTACTCAGTCCAGGTTCTAATCATTTGATAAGTGTTTTGCTAAATGTTTTTACGCAAAATAACACGGGAAAAGTCGTCATAGCCCGGCCGTCGTTTCCGCTCTACGAAGCACATTGTCGATATATGGGAATAGCATATGAGCCTTGGTGTCTTAACGATAGTTTTGATTATGATCTGCAGTTGTTGCCCGATCTGACTCCAGGCTCCATTGTTTTGTTTGCTTCGCCGAACAATCCAACTGGTACGTCGCTTTCATACAAAGCTTTTGAAAGCCTTTTATTAAAATATCCAAAAGTTTTGTTTATGGCTGATGAAGCTTATTTTGAGTTTGCTGAAGAGCCTTACACGCCATTGCTTGAAAAGTATAACAATCTTATTTTGATAAGAACTTTTTCTAAGACTCTTGGAACAGCTGGTCTCAGGTTGGGTTATATGGTTGGGCATCAGTCTTATATCGAGTTGACACGAAAATTAATGTTGCCATTTACTATTAACGTAATGACTGATGTCGCTTTGCGTTACATATTAAATCATAGCGACGCGAAAAAAATTCTCGAAAAAAATATTAACAATGCAAAAAACGAGCGTAGCTTTTTGTATAATAAGCTATTGGATTTATCAAAAAAGCAGAATTTTAAAGTCAAAGCATCGGAGGCTAATTTTCTTTTAGTGCAATGGCCTACTAATGAAAGTGGCTTAGCAGCTTACGGACAATTGGTCGCGAAGGGAATTTTAGTTCGAAATGTGACGCGCGGCCCAGGATTGGCCGGGTGTTTGCGTATTACAGTCGGGACTCGGGAGGAGAACCTGGCTTTACTTGCGGTACTGACAGATTTTTCTGGCGCTTAAAACGGCGGACAAAATTGCATTTTTGACAAAGTTTTTCGCGAAGTTCGCCCAGCTGGAACCCTTGCCGCATATTCTCGGCACGCGGGCTAGCAAGAATCGATTCTAAACTTGCTGTGTTTATATTGCCGAGACTTAAAACACCTTCTTTGTCTAGGCAGCAAGGAACGACCGCGCCATCTACATGTATGCCAATATGAGAATTGAGACCGTAGCAGGTGCCTTTGGATCCAAGGTTTGGCAGTGCTAAATCCGGCCAAATAAACTCGCTGTCAAAGTTTATATATAAACGCCCACGAAGATTAAAAGACTTTTTCTTGCGTAAATTTAACTCTTCCGGCATTTGCGCATTGAATCTTTCTCTTACTGAACTAAATAATTCATCCTCTTCGTTTGCTAAATTTTTAGCGGCATCCTGTAAATTCCAAAGCCGGTAATTAATATAAAGCTCAGGCCGAAGCTGGAGAGCTTCTTCGGTAAAATTAAAGATGCGATCTAGATAGGTAATTAAGTTGCCATTTGGGAAGTTCACTCGAAAGCTATGCAGTGAAAAATTGATTTGCTTGACTGTGGGATTAAGCAAAGATTTATAGATCTGCTTACGCAACAAAACTCCATTGCTGGTGAGATTGACTGCGACGGAGTAATTTTTGCAAATTTCAATAAGCTGAGGCAAATGCGGATGAAGGAGTGGTTCTCCCATTAAATGCAAGGCGACTTGTTTAGTTTTGCCAGCAAGCATGGATATTCGTTTTTCGAAATCTTCGAGTGAAATGTGACTTTTTTCACGATGGACTTCCGGACAGAAGCTACATTTGAGATTACAGCTGTTGGTGATCTCTAAATGGATTTTTTGAAAAACATGTTTGGATGAAGTTAGCGACATGCCATGGTCATAATTCGTCTTGGTGTTTTTATCAAGGGTTACATGGACACATTCAATCAACTTTCATTTAGAAAACATGATGCCTAGGCCCCGGGGGTGATAAAGAGTGCCAGAGGACCGCTCAATTTTTATGCCATCCATGGCAAAATTTTCGCTACGGGTTCGGGCATCCCGCCCTCACCAGTTCCTCTGGCACTCTTTATCACCCCCGGGGCCTAGGCATCATGTTTTCTAATGTAATTTTGAGTTCAAATCATTCGCTGATGAATTTCGCGAACGAATTATAATGGACACCTTAAGCATTTAAACATTTTGGGATCAAAGTCTGCAGTCCGAGGAGCTTGTTGAACGGAATTTTTGAAAAACAACAGCCGAATTAATTGAGTACTCTGCGTATGCACCCAGTACTGATAGTCACTTAAGTATGTAGCTTGGTGCTGCCTTGCCTGCCAGAGGAACTGGTGAGGGCAGGAGCCCGAACCCGTAGCGAAAATTTTGCCATGGATGGCAAGGGGCTGCTCATAATTAAGGAGAACAAGGCAGACCGAAATGAGAAAACCGGAATGTACATTCGAGGTACATGAGGATTTTCGAATGAGGTCTAACGCAGTTATCATTTATTATGAGCAGCCCCTTAGAAAATTGAGCGGTCCTCTGGCAGGCAAGGCAGCACCAAGCTACATACTAAATGAAAATCGATAATAAGAGTGCACCACGTCGGTAATATTCATGCATCTTTGGTATAGTTTTTAATTTTTATAAAATCATAAAATTCACAAGGTCATAAATTTTCGTAACCTGTCAAGGTTAAGTCCAATGTTTTATACTTTGACCCCCGGTATGTTAAAATGATCCTAAGACTGCCTTAGAACAACTATAAATTTGTGCTGTGTGAAAATATGGAGTTTCTGCGTGTCAGATGAAACTATTATTGCAGATGTTGGGGATCTTAGTTTATTGCGAGAAAAGCGTCGTAAACGTCCCTGTTTAGTACAGTACAGTGGCCCACAACTGGGCAAAATCTATCATCTTTTGCAAGCTGAAATGACTCTAGGGCGTTCGAAAGATGAAACAATTGTCATCGTAGATCAAAGTGTGTCTCGGCAACACGCAAAGCTTATTTTAAAAGATGATGAAACAGTTGAGGTCGAAGATCTTGGAAGTTCAAACGGTACTTTTATTAACAATACGCAAATAAAAGGCAAAGGGTTGTTGAAGGATTCTGATCTTTTGCAGTTGGGTAATATTGTTCTAAAATTTTGTGCCAGTTTTAATATCGATGCGATGGTTCAAGATCGAATTTATCAAATGTCGGTGATAGATAATGTCACGAAAATATTTAATCGCAAATATTTGATGGATACCTTAGAGATTGAATTTAAGCAGGCACAAAATTCAAAACATCCGCTTTCATTAATTTATTATGACTTGGACCATTTTAAAAAGGTGAATGACACTTATGGACACAATGCTGGGGACGCAGTTCTGTATGAAAGTGCTCAGTTGGTAAAATCTATTGTTCGGAAAGACGATATTTTAGGTCGTCTTGGTGGCGAAGAGTTTGTCATCGTGCTTCCAGATACAGATTCTAAGACGGCTTTTGAATTGGCAGAAAGAGTCAGACACGCACTTGAGATGAAAACTTTTGAATTAGAAATTGTAAGTGAAGGTTTGAAAAAAAGAATTCTATATAAGCAGACTATTTCTTTGGGCGTTGCTCAATATAGTGCGGCCATGACAAAACCAGAAGACCTATTGGAAGTTGCCGACCAGAAGCTTTATTTGTCTAAAAATAATGGACGTAATAGAGTAACTATATAGTCAAAGTATTCTATTAAGCTTGTTAATACTAAATCTGCCATTGAAGATCTGAGGAAAAATACAAATGATTCGGCGCTTTTTTGAGAAATGTTTAAAACAGAAAATCTTGCTTGGCCTAGTTTTTTTGATGAACATTTCTTGCGTCAAAAATGTAGAAGAGGGGATCGAACTTAAACCAAGCGTGAAAGAAGATAAGCCTTATTACGAAAGCTATGTTCTACACACACGACAGAAGGTTGTAATTAAAGATTTCGAAAAAAAATTCTCAGTTGTAGCTACATACATGTCTAAGAATTTTGTTACTAGCTTAATGGAGCGCTATAAAAATCTATTCAAAGTGAATGAGACCCCACTAGAAGATGTAAATGGTAAACTTGCTTTTTTTGTAAGCTTTTCGACTCCAGACAGGGAGTATGTAGATATGGCAAATAAGAAATTATGGCGGGTATTTTCCACTATCGATGGCAATAACATAGAGCCTGTTGTTTTAAAGAAAATAAAAGAAAAAGAGCGATGGCAGGCTTTTTATCCGGAAATTACACCGTGGTCGCACGAATATTTAGTGATTTTTGATCATCTAGTTCCGGCAACTGCTGGTGATTCGGCAGATAATCTAGGAGTAGAGTTTCTACTTGCTGGCACTGAAGCTGAAATCAAAATGTTATGGTAGTTGAGTTCTACTCGAATAAATTAGGGCTTTGCCAGAAAGAGAACACATGCAAATTAGAAATTTGAGTTACATTTTGGTTATGACTATTCTTACCATTAATTTGAATTGTGTGAGCAAAAAGAAAAGTCCAGCTAACCCAGTAGATGCGACCCAGAAAGTACCAGAAGACAGCAAATTAGATGAGAAGAGTCTTCAAACTCACAGTACTAAACTAGATTGTTCCGCACATTGTCAGTTATCCCAAGAGCGCTGTGACGAGCTGTGTTGTATTAATAAAGACAATGAGTTTGCACTTTGTGCCGAAAAAGACGGCTCATTTATTCCTCCGTCTCCTGGAAGTCTTCAAGCTTGTGAAGCTTTATGTATTCAAAAACCAGAAGAATTTAAAAGTTTGATCGCAGCGATTGCAAATGAAGATTTCAAGAAAATTGACGATGGTGATGATGATATCCCTTCCCCTAAAACCATCTTCAATTGTTCAATTCATAAGGCTGGCGAGTATGAAAATCGTGCGCTCGGACCTGGTGACTGGGTTAAGTTGCATGGCGATGCAGTTGATGTGGACAATAATGCAATTGCCCATGCAGAAATGCTTATCGAGAGTTCTGACGATGCCGCCCAGCTAGTGATAGGAAGTTGGCGTGCGGCTGTGCTTGAGCCCGGAAAATTTCGCTACACAGGATTTAATCCTGCTCGCATCACTCTTCATAGAACATGCATACAACATAAATGCAAAGTCGGCAGCACAAGCTGTGAACGAGCTTAATTTCGTCTTTTATTTCGAAAAAACTGACTCAGCAATTGACCTGCCTCTGCGGCAAAAACTCCAGGCATTACTTCAAATTGATGATTCAATCTCTTATCTTGGTGGACTTGATAGAGGCTGCCGAGAGCTCCCGCTTTCGGGTCGCTGGCAGCATAGATAACTTTTTCAATTCGAGCTTGAGAAATTGCTCCAGCACACATCAAACAAGGCTCGAGTGTTACATACAGTTGACAGTTTAAGAGACGCCAGGATTTTAGTTTCTTGCAGGCTGATTCAATTGCAAGAATTTCCGCATGCTGCGTTGGACAACTATTGCGTTCTTTGAGATTGAAGGCTGAGCTAATTATTCTTTGTTGAGAGTCGACTAAAAGAGCTCCGACAGGAACTTCGTCGTAAGCGGCAGCAGATTCTGCTAAAGACAATGCCAACTGCATAAAAACGTTATGTTGCTGCATTTTGAATATCTTGTTTAGGCAAATGTTTAAGTATGTTTCCTGCTTGCCGGAGTCCCAAGCGTTGCATGATATTTTCAACACTTTCGCCCTGCGCGACGAACTTTGCGATAGCCGTATGGCGGAGGATTTCAGTGTTTAAATGATTTAGTCCAACTAGATTACCTATTTCATACAAAATGTATTTTAGTCCATGGCGACTCAGGCGAGGAAGAATTTGTGTCCCTCCTCGACCTTGAAAACCGACAAACATAAAATTCGCCTGTAGTTTTTCAGGATAATTTTTTTGCATTTCGTTATAAAAAATCCTGTATTCACTTAATGCAATAATACTTTCCGAAGAAAGCGCTATGCTTCGCTTGCGACTTGAATGTATGGTTAAAAAAATTGATCTTGATGTAGATAATTCAGAAGTATCGCTAAGACCTGTCACATCTGACCATTTGATATTTATTAATTCGGACGCCTTTATTCCTTCAAATGCTAATAGTGCAAAAGCCGCGATATCGCGTGTAGATTTCGCACAAATATCTTGCTTGCGGCATAATTCAAGACAGAGCGTGAGTTGCTCTGAACTCAAGCTAGCAGATGGATCCTCTTCTCTTCGAGGAATTACGACATATTCTAAAGGAGAATCTTCGATATAGTTTTGTTTTACCAAGAAGCGAAAAAATTGTCGTGCTCCTATAATCATTCGTCTAATAGTGTTAGGTTTGTCGTGTAGTTGATTATGTAAATATTTTTCGAAATCTTTGAAAATAGCAGGATGTACTTGCGCATAACTGAGTCCATAGTTCTCAAGATAATTAAGGAGACTCAGAGCATCGCGCGAATAGGATTCAATAGTTGCTGGCTGGCAGGACATTTTGCGCAGATAGAACTTAAACTCTTTGATCAGTTCAGGGGCCGACATCAAAATCCTAAATATTCTAACAACAGTGTGACTTGCTCATATTTCCTAGAAATTCTATAGTATTATCCTAAGTTTTGACAAGTTCTTTTCAGATTCAGTAGGTTGATTGTCACAGCTCATTTTGAAGATTTAATATAAGATGAAAGCTGAGATTTCGATCAGCAAAAAATTAACTGCTAGTTCTTGAGAAATTTTTGAGTCATTCGCGAGCAAAAATTAGAAATTCCACACACGATCCTGTGCGAGAATCGCGTCGGCGCATGTACGAATTTATTGCAATAGGCGCGGTAACAGCAGTTCTATTATTGCTTTCTCGCTTACAAACACGTTTGTTTGAACTCAGTGAAGCTTTGTCAAAGAGTAAAGAATTTATTTCAACGATTTTTTATTTTGGCATTATAAATATAGATATAATTCTCATATTACTACTCAGCTTTTTGGTTTTTCGCAATATTGCAAAGTTGATCATTGAACGACGCAGAGGTGTTTTCGGCTCGAAACTGCGAAGTAAATTAGTTGTGTCTCTCGTCTTATTTGCCAGTGCACCAACGATTTTGATTTTTTTTATTTCTTTTCAGTTTATTACTGCAAGCTTTGACAAGTGGTTTTCAGAACGTGTTAAGTCGACTGTTGAGCAAGCAAAAGAAGCTACAAATATGGTTTATGAACAAACTCAAATTCGTTTAGAAACAATACTTCGTCTATCTGAAACAAAAATTTTGATTAACTGGCCGAAAGACTATTTTAGACTATCCGAAGTCGAGTTTGCGACAGAGGATTTAGATAAGTTTGTGAAAGACTATAACCTCCAGTCATTTCATCTACTCGATGCAGGGGGCAACATCATTTGGCCCTTGGATCGACAGGGTCAGTTTTTGCAAGGGCTGGAAGGAGAATTTGTATTTTCTGGCTTGCGTACTTTTCAAGAGGAGCCGCAGAAACGAGTGTTCAGTGAAGTGCACGGTGAAGCGAATAACGACGTTATTAAAGCTTTGGTTCCCATATTTGACCCTGGTGGACAAAAGGTCATCGCAGCCGTCTATGCTAAAGAAGTTTTTGAAACAAATTTTGTTGGCTCGATCCAAACAATTTTGGCCGAGTTTAGTAGTTTGCGACCCGGGGCAGAACTACTAAAACTTAGTTTTCTTGTGCTCATGCTTGTCATGACTTTGCTGATTATATTTGCAGCGATTTGGCTTGGTTTTTATGTAGCAAAAGGTATTACCATGCCTTTGCAAAGCTTGGCTTATGCAACTCGGCAAATCGCCCTGGGAAACTATCAAGTTAATATCGATGCGAATGCACAAGATGAGGCAGGACAGCTCATAAAGTCATTTAATCAAATGGCACGCGATCTTCAAAAGCACAAAAATCAAGCTAAAGAAGCTCAGCAAAGTTTAGTCACTTCTAATGAAGAATTAGAGCGTAGACGGCAATATATGGAAACAGTTTTACGGAATATTACATCAGGAGTCATTGCTTTAGACGAACAAGACTGCGTCACGGCTATCAATACAGCGGCTGAAAAGCTGCTTGAAATAAAGGGAACGGCCGTCTTAAAAAGAAAGATTGAATTAGGTCTTGGTACACAATTGAGTAAGTTATTTTGGGAGCCAATTAGTGATGACTTACTTTTGCGCGGACAATATCATGGTGAATTGGATTTAATTAATGCAGGACTTGAAGTAAGTCTTTTAATAGACGCGGCGAGAATTTTTGACGAACAGGATGGTCGCCAAATTGGTACAGTGATCGTATTCGAAGATGTTAGAGAAAAGATTAGAGCGCAACGAGCGGCAGCCTGGAGAGAAGTCGCTCGCCGCATCGCACATGAAATTAAAAATCCACTGACTCCGATAAAATTAAGCACACAAAGGATACTGCGGCGTTTTCATGATAAATTTACCGGTGAGGAAAAAGAAGTTTTTAATACATGTATTGAAACGATTTTGCACCAGGTCGATACATTGAGAAATCTAGTCAACGAATTCTCGAAATTTGCGCGCCTGCCACAGATTAATCCAGAAATGATGGATATTAATATATTGGTAAAAGAACTTGTCACTATGTATAAAGCTAGTTATCCAAATATAAACTTTGACCTGCGAAATTTAGATCCACTGCCACAATTATTCGCAGATAAGGAGCAACTGAACCGAGTATTTGTCAACTTAGTCTCAAACGCAATTGCTGCGCTGAAGGATTCAGCAACAGGCGGAGTAACGCCTGAAATTGCGATTAAGAGCGAAGTAGACAAGAAATTAGGCTTTGTGCGTGTTAGTATAATTGACAATGGCCCTGGAATACCGGCTGCTTTGCGCGAAAGAGTTCTTGAACCCTATTTTTCAACAAAAGATGAAGGAACTGGCTTGGGTTTAGCAATAGTAAACCAAATAATCTCTGACCATGGAGGTTATTTACGTATTAGTGACCATCATCCACATGGTGCGATTTTTACAATTGAATTGCCTTTGCCTAAAACTAGTCTCAATAAGAGCCATTTGAGTGAATAAATACGAAAGTTACTGTGTTAAAAGAACTGTGAGAAGAAAGCGAGAACAAAAGATAAATGGAAACTAAAATGAAAGCTCTCATCATAGATGATGAAAATAGCATCAGCTCAACCCTCTCCGATGTCATTACTGACGAAGGCTGGCAAGTGCAAACGGCTTCAAGTGGAGAAGAGGGCTTAATAAAATTTAAGTCATTTAGGCCACAGATTGTTTTTTTAGATGTCTGGATGCCAGGAATTGACGGGATTGAAACTTTGCAACGCCTTAAGGAATTGGATCGATCTGCAAGTGTTGTTGTCATGAGTGGTCATGCCAATATCGAAACGGCAGTAAAAGCGACTCGATTAGGGGCTCGTGACTTTCTTGAAAAACCAATGTCTTTGGATAAAGTTATTCCCATACTTGAAAAAACAGCTGCGGAGTTTCACTCACAGGCATCTGCGTCGTCCGAAATTAAGCCAGTCGAATTGATCGGTGATTCGGAAATTATTCAAGATATTAAAAAACAAGTTCAACTCGTCGCTCCACGAAATAGCTGGGTGTTTTTAACAGGTGAAAATGGCACTGGAAAGGAAGTCGTTGCTCGTAATATACATTTTTATAGTAAACGCAATGGACGACCATTTATTGCGGTAAATTGTGCAGCAATTCCGGAAGAATTGATTGAAAGTGAATTGTTTGGTTATGTTAAAGGTGCATTTTCCAATGCCACACATACCAAAAAGGGAAAATTTGAATTGGCTCATAAGGGAACTCTTTTTCTTGATGAGATCGGTGACATGTCGCTTAAAACTCAGGCAAAAGTTTTGAGAATTCTTCAAGAGCAGTCCTTTGAAAGATTAGGTGATACTGAGACTATAAATATCGATGTGAGGGTTATCGCCGCAACAAACAAAAATTTAGATGAAGAAATAAATAACGGTAGATTTCGCCAAGATCTCTACTATAGATTAAATGTCATTCCTATCGACATTCCGCCGTTAAGGCAAAGGCTTCAAGATGTCCCTTTGCTTTTAGCTTATTTTTTAAAAGCCAATGCCAGTAACCTTGCAGAAACTGAAAAATTTTTTACTAATAATGCCCTAAACATCATGTGCCGTTATAGCTGGCCAGGAAACGTACGAGAATTAAAAAATTTGGTAGAGCGCTTATGCATTATGAACCCGAAAGTCGAGCTAGATGTCGTGGATTTACCGGCCAATATAATTGCAAATTCACAGGCAGAAAAACCGTCGTTTTCTGATTTCGCAAACAATAGTATCACGACTCAAAAAAATACGGACGAAGATTCAGAACAAACTAAACTTAGCTTAAGTTTAAAAGCTGCAAAGGTAGATTTTGAAAAGGCATATTTAGAACAAAAACTACGTGAAAATCAGTGGAATATTTCAAAAACAGCCGATGCCATTGGTATAGAGCGCAGCAATCTTCACAAAAAAATAAAGCAATATAAAATCGATATTTCTGAGAAGTAATAGGAATGCGAGCAAATTGTAATTAAGGGAGTTAGTGAATGAAGCAAGATATAAATGAGCCTCAAAAACTTAGCATAGAAGATGGCAAAATCCTTATTCCCGTAGAAATTTTAAACAAAAACATGACGGCTGAAAATCTTGACTATCAAGTTTGTGGTAGACACTCTTTATTTTTCAGTACAAACAGTGGCGGTAAAAAAAAGCAGAACTTTTCTTTTTGTTCGAGTGAAATGTTCGCAGTCTATTTAGATTCTTTAATTCAATCAGAATATTCCGGTGCGATTGTAGTTGAGGTTGAACAGGATAGTAAAACCTTATACTTTCGTGATGGTCGATTAGTTTTTGCTTCATCAACTCAGATAGATGATCGCTTAGGTGAAATTTGTTATCGAGCTAATCTTATAAATATGGACGCCTTTGCCAATTCGACGGTGCAAGTAAACAATCAAATTAAATTCGGACAAGTTCTATTAAAAGATCGATTGATGACTCATATCGGACTGTCTCAAGCTTTAAAGCTGCAAGTTGCAGAGATTGCACGTTCCATATTCTTACACAAAGATGTTTATTTCGAGTTAGTCCATGGACAAAAACCGTTTACGGAAGTTTTATTTTTGCGAGGGGATCGTCAAGTCGTAATGAATGCAGCCGCCTATGGAGTTTTATATAAAAATTTTGTTGAGCGCCTCTTGCCAGAAACGGCTATTTATATGACGGATGATGAAGATGAGGGAAGTCAATTTCCACCTTCGACGTTTTATGGCGACATCATCGATCTCCTCTTAAAAGAAACTTTGTTAGATGATGTTATACAGTCATTTCGTCTCAATAGAATTTATACGCTCAATGCAATTATGTACTTGTTCTACAAAGGTGTCATAAAACTAAGTCCGTTAGCACCTATTTCTGCACAAAACAAAACTGAGCAGCGCGGTGAAGTAAAGGCGAAAATTTCTGCGTACAACAGAATTAGCGAGGAAATTAATAATTGTTTTGTAACAGAGAAATTGCAATTTCCCATTGCGGAACTACGACACTATGCGCAAATGTTAGATGGAGATAATCGCTTTAGTTTTCGTCTCAATCACCTTGGTAGTCTTGATGAGGATAGTGTGTTTGATATTCTTTCTCAAGATCAAAAGATTGTTGGCCGCAACGGCTATTTAGTTGATCGCATTGATAGCTTACGACGTTTTGTGATGCAAATCGCTGGTGACCACTTAAGCAAACAAAGTCTAAGTCGCATTGAAAAAATTTTTTATGAGGTTGTATGAAACATCGAAAGCCAGCCTTTAAAAATAAAACGATGAATAGTACCCCTCGTTCACAGTTCGTTGTCGAAGGTGAAAGTTCTGTTCTAGACTACTTAAAACTAAATCCGGCACAGGTTATTGGGGTCTATTATCGCGATCGAATTGGTGATGAGTTGGCGACTATTCTTAAACAACATCAAATTAATGCGGTGCTAGGAGACAAACAAGAGTTTGCTGGTTATGCACCACAAAGTCCAGTTTGGGCGGTGATCAAGATTTCGCTATTGCCAGAAAATGAGCTTTTAGATGAGTTAGACCAGCGTCAAAATGATCTCATTGTGATTTGTGATCACATAACAGATCCTAGAAATTTAGGGGCGGTTGTTCGAAGTTGCGCTTATTTTGGTGTTCAGAATATTGTTATTCCTAATCGAAGGCAGGTACAGTTGACTAATGTTGTCGTGAGCACTGCGCAGGCCGGCTTTGCTCGTACTCAACTGACGGTGGTTGCTAATATCAATCAAATGATAGCTCGTTTAAAAAAGATGAATTATTGGATTTGCGGTACAAGTTTGGCAGGTAAACCACTTGAAGAATTTTCTAAAAGACCTTTTGCAAAAATGGCTTTAATTATCGGATCAGAGGGTAAAGGTATGAGCCAACTTGTAGAACAGAACTGTGATCTCTTAATGAAAATAACTGGAGCTAAAGAAACTGTTGATTCATTAAATGTTTCCGTCGCGACGGGAATTTTCCTTCATCACTTCTCACTCCCTTAAAGCAATGCGTATTTCGAATTTTCAAATTTTCTTGTGAGTTGTTAATGCCATTGACAGTTTTTATGTAATTATATAAAACCTTTGGCCTGTCCTAAAATGACAGCTATTTGTGTTTTGTATTGCTGGTGTAGCTCAATTGGTAGAGCAGCTGACTTGTAATCAGCAGGTTGCGGGTTCAAGTCCCATCACCAGCTCCATTTCACTACGAATGCCCGCGGAGGGGTGCCCGAGCGGCCAATGGGGACGGGCTGTAAACCCGTTGACTGATGTCTTCGAAGGTTCGAATCCTTCTCCCTCCACCATTCAGTATAGCTTTAGGATTTTGGTTTGTGTTGCGGGAGTAGCTCAGCTGGCTAGAGCATTAGCCTTCCAAGCTAAGGGTCGCGGGTTCGAATCCCGTCTCCCGCTCCACTGGGCCGATTTTATTTGTGCTGCGATGAATTGGGCCGCGCTAAATTGCGCCGCAGCGCTTTTTCGTTGATTTATCTGACGGAAACCTGTAGGCATTTAGCTCTGTTTTAGCTTGAGATGCGATAGGGTTAGGTCTGTTATAGAGACGGGCCCGAGTAGCTCAGGGGTAGAGCGCATCCTTGGTAAGGATGAGGTCACGGGTTCAATTCCCGTCTCGGGCTCCATTGCTTTTTTGTTTATATTGTTTTTATGAATTAGTGTTTAGAGGCTAGTATAATTTTCTAACAACGATGTTATTTGAATACTCCGGAGGATGTGATGGCTAAGGAAAAGTTTCAGCGGAACAAGGAACACGTTAACGTCGGAACAATTGGTCACGTTGACCATGGTAAAACGACTTTAACAGCAGCAATTACGACAATTGCATCACTGAAGTTCGGTGGTACGGCGAAGAAATTCGACGAGATTGACAAAGCGCCAGAAGAGAAGGCGCGTGGAATTACGATTTCAACTTCACACGTTGAATACGAGTCTGAAAAGCGTCACTATGCGCACGTTGACTGCCCAGGTCATGCTGACTACGTTAAAAATATGATTACTGGTGCGGCACAGATGGACGGAGCAATTCTCGTTGTGAGCGCTGCTGACGGTCCGATGCCACAAACACGTGAGCACATTCTTCTAGCACGTCAAGTAGGCGTTCCTAAGATCGTTGTTTTTATGAACAAGTGCGATATGGTCGATGATAGTGAACTATTGGATCTTGTCGAGATGGAAGTTCGTGAGCTTCTTGATCAATATAAATTTCCAGGTGATGCGACACCTATCATCAAAGGCTCTGCATTAAAAGCGCTAGAGTCAATGGATCCAAAATCTGATGCTTCAAAATGTATATTCGAACTTTTGACAGCTCTCGATACCTATGTTCCAGTTCCTGAAAGAGCGATTGATAAGCCGTTCTTGATGCCAATTGAAGACG
This sequence comes from Oligoflexales bacterium, assembly GCA_018060885.1. Taxonomy (GTDB): domain Bacteria; phylum Bdellovibrionota_B; class Oligoflexia; order Oligoflexales; family JAGOVF01; genus JAGOVF01. The sequence continues at coordinate 46,762 of JAGOVF010000007.1, forward strand.
TGTTTTCTATTTCTGGTCGTGGAACAGTTGTAACAGGACGTGTAGAGCGTGGTATCGTTAAAACTGGTGACGAACTTGAAGTTATTGGTATTAAAGACACACAAAAAACTATTTGTACTGGTGTGGAAATGTTCCGTAAGTTGCTAGACGAAGGTCGCGCCGGTGATAACGTCGGTGTACTTTTGCGCGGAATTAAGCGTGAAGACGTCATCCGCGGCCAAGTTTTGGCAGCGCCTGGTTCAATCACGCCACATAAGAAATTTAAGGCTCAGGTTTATATTTTGACTAAAGAAGAGGGTGGTCGTCACACTGCTTTTTACAAAGGCTATAGACCACAATTTTATTTCCGCACTACAGACGTCACAGGTATTATCGAATTGCCACCTAATGTCGAGATGGTTATGCCTGGTGACAACATCGATATGGTTGTTGAGTTGATCAACCCAATTGCGATGGACAAGGAATTGCGCTTTGCGATTCGCGAAGGTGGTCGTACAGTTGGAGCCGGTGTTGTTGCGGAGATTATTGCGTAAGCATTTAGACCTTCGGCTTATTTCGTAGGTGTGAATTAAACAGTTATACTAGGCCACCACCAAGTCGGTGGTGGCTTTTTACTTGGGTGATTTAGGCGAGTAGCTCTAATGGTAGAGCAGCGGATTCCAAATCCGCGGGTTGGGGGTTCGAGTCCCTCCTCGCCTGCTCGAAAAAAGGGGAAATCGGTGCAAGCACAGCAAAAAGATGACAGTTCCTTGCTGAATGTTATTTACGCAGGACTTTTTTTCTTAGTTTTCTACGTGACATGGCGTTTTGGTGAAACAGTTGCTTTGCAAGCAGGCTGGCTAGAACGGTATGACAGCTGGTTGCCTCAGGTATTAGTTGCTCTTGGAGTCGTAGTAGCTCTTAGCGCGACTTTTTGGGTCGTACGAGATGGCGGCAAGCGTGAGTACTTGGCAGCTGCAATTGCTGAATTGCGAAAAGTAACTTGGCCGAGTGCTGATGACACAAAAAAAATGACTATTATTGTTGTCGTGGTGGTAGGTATATTTGCAGTCATTCTATCGGTATTTGATTTTGGTTGGTCTTGGGTACTGCGCCAAATCATTGCTTAAGTTTAATATCAACTCTATTTCTTAAAAAATTTCT